>NZ_JBHVSZ010000003.1:0-386153 GCF_042884885.1 Arthrobacter sp. NPDC058097 | reverse complement strand
GACCACTGGGTTGATAGGCCGGATGTGGAAGCGAGGACTAACGACTCGTGAAGCTGACCGGTACTAATAGGCCAACAACTTACACCACACAAGAAACAAGCATGCTTGCGTCCACTATGTGGTTCCCAACCAACAAACCCGAGCCGGGTTTGCACGGTCACACGGAACCAACAACTAAATAAACAACACCACAACTGCACCACCACCCCCAGCGGGGAACCGGTGCAGGAACGTGTAACCACAGATTTCCCACCCCCAGGCAACGCCCCCGGGGGACGGGACACAGGGTTACGGCGGTCATAGCGTGGGGGAAACGCCCGGTCCCATTCCGAACCCGGAAGCTAAGACCCACAGCGCCGATGGTACTGCACCCGGGAGGGTGTGGGAGAGTAGGTCACCGCCGGACAACCATTAGGTCGAGAGCCCCAACCACACGGTTGGGGCTCTCCCGCATTTAAGACCTCGTGACAGAGTCCTCCAGGCACACCCCCTGCGGACAGCGGCCCGGGGGTTTCGACAGGCCCAACCATCATGCCCACGGCCCGGTTTCGACAGGTTAAACCGGCCCTTCGCAGATGAGCGTGGTTAGGGCGGTCTGAGGCTTCCGCCGTGGCGTTGGATGTTTCCGGTACGGCGTGGTGCGGCAGGAAAGAGGTCAGGGCCTCTTTGAATTGGTTGCGACCAAGCAGACCAATATCCAAAAGAGACCCTGACATGAATAACTCTATGTCTTGTTCCCACGGCCGGTGGTGCACGCGCGCGGATACGCTGCTCGGTGTTGAGGGCATCCACATCAGCTCTGTCACGGCGACCGGGGCCGGCCTGGTCCTGGGGGTTGAGACCGGGGAAGACGTCACCGGTTGTCCGGACTGCGGCGTCGTGGCGGTGGGCCACGGCCGTCGGCCGGTCCGGCTCCACGACATCCCGTGTTTCGGGCGGCCGGTGCGGCTGCTCTGGGCCAAGCGCGTCTGGCGATGCCCGGACCCTGACTGCCCCAGAACGACGTTCACCGAGGAGCATCCGATGGCGGTATCCCGAGCGAAACTCACGACCAGGGCAGTCGGGTGGGCGACCGATACGCTGCAGCGTTTCGACACCTCGGTTTCGGCACTGGCCCACCAGCTCGGCGTTTCCTGGCACACCATCTGGGACGCTGTCCGGGTGGAAGCATCCCGCCGGATCGCAGAGACGGACCGGCTGACAGGGGTGGACGCGCTCGGGGTTGACGAGCACGTCTGGTCCCACACCGGCCCGCCTGGCACCGGCATGGTCACCGGAATCGTGGACCACACTCGCGACGCCCACGGTGTTGTCCACGCCAGGTTGCTGGACCTTGTCCCGGGCCGGTCCGGGAAGGCTTACGCCGACTGGCTCAAAGACCGCGGAGAGGAATTCACCGCAGGCATCAAAACCGCAGCGCTGGACCCGTTCCGCGGCTACGCCAACGCGATCCGCGACGAACTTCCCGAAGCCATCACCGTCCTGGATGCCTTCCATGTCGTGAAGCTCGGATCGGCCATGGTCGATGAGGTCCGCCGCCGGGTCCAGCAGGACACTCTCGGGCACCGCGGCCGCAAGGGCGACCCGCTCTACGGCATCCGCCGGACCTTGCAGATCGGGGCCGAACACCTCACCGACAAACAGGCCGCCCGGCTCGACGCGAAGCTCACCCTCGGGGACCCGGACCACGAAGTCAGCCTGGCCTGGCAGTGCTACCAGAAGCTCCGAAACATCTACCACGCCAGACCGGAGAAGGGCCGCCAACTCGTCAGCGAGGTGATGGCCCAATTCCCGACCTGCCCGATCCCGGAAGTCGCCCGGCTCGGCCGGACACTCAAACAATGGAAGGCAGCGATCCTGGCCTACTTCGACACCTTCGGCGCCTCCAACGGCCCCACCGAAGCGATCAATGGGGTCATCGAAACCACCCGCAGAATAGCCCGCGGCTTCCGCAACTTCACCAACTACAGACTCCGATGCCTACTCGCAGCCGGCGGCCACCGCCCCTACCGAATCAACCAGACAAACCATGCCTAAATGCGAAGGGCCGTTAAACCAGCGGCCCCTCTTCGGAGAAAGGTCCGGCCGCAGAGGCACCAAGCGCGAGCGTCGATCCGGGGCGGAGGCCGCATTTGGCTGGAAATCCTTGAAATACCGGTGATTTAGGTCAAAAAGTGGCGGAAACACGCGGAATTTATCCCCCTCGCCGGTGCAAGCTGGTAAGTTTTCGAACAGTGGCTTGCACGCACGCCGCATGCAGGATCCAGAATCAAAAGCGTCCAGGAGGACATACATGGCTAAGAACCGTAGTGAACTTGTTTCCGAGGTAGCAGGCAAGGCCGGCACCAGCCAGGCAGCCGTCAACTCCGTGCTCGATGCACTGTTCGAGGTTTTCGAATCTTCTGTCGCCGCCGGCGAGAAGATCACCATCCCCGGCTGGCTCGCAGTTGAGCGCACCGACCGTGCAGCCCGCACCGGCCGCAACCCGCAGACCGGCGAGACCATCCAGATTGCTGCCGGCCACAGCGTCAAGCTGACCGCTGGCTCCAAGCTGAAGGCCGCTGTCTCCAAGAAGTAGTCTTTACACAGCTCAGAGGAGCGGCGCCCGTGTGGGTGCCGCTCCTCTTGCATTTAACCCGGGATCCGCCAGACACTCGATTCGCCGCCGTGGCGGCGGTAGCGGACAATGGATAGGTGCCCTCAGCAGCAAAACCCCTAACTCCGCAACCCGCGCCCGATTCGGGCACGCGGGCCACTGACAGTGCCTTCGGCATTCAGCGGGCCTGGCAGTTGGCCGGACTCGGTGCCCTCTTCCTGGGGCTGGTGGCCGCGTTGCTGTTCTCCGGTGCCGCAGCCGCCCGCGAGGTTTCCGACCCCGGTGCGCTGGTCCGGTGGGGCCTGCCGGTCAGCAAGGCCATCCACAACGTCTCCCTGGCAACGGTAATCGGCGGGCTCATCTTCGCCGCCGGCATCCTGCCGCACAGGCTCGGTGACGCCCGGTCGAAGGACGCCGATACTCCCGAGCACCCGGCCTTCACGCGCGCCTTGGCCATTGCGGCAGCAGCAGGCGTGGCGTGGACGCTGTCCGCCATCGCCGTCCTGGTGCTGACGTACTCTGACGTGGCAGGCCAGGGCATCTCCGGGGATGCCGAGTTCACCCGTGCCCTCGTGTACTTCATGACAGACATTGAAACCGGGCGGGCCTGGCTGGCCGTGACGATCATCGCCGCCGTGGTGACCACCGCCCTCTTCGGGGTGCGGTCGCTGACGGGCCTGGCGTTCACGCTGCTGCTGGCGCTGATCGGGCTGGTTCCCACCGCCCTGATCGGCCACTCCGCCAGCTCCAACGACCACGAGGGCGCCATCAACTCGCTGGGCCTGCACCTGGTGGGGGTCAGCGTCTGGGTGGGCGGCATCATCCTGCTGGCCCTCCTCTCCGGTGCCCTCGCCACGCGCAACCCTGCCCGCAGCGGCCAGATGTCCCAGCCGGGAAGCCAGGACATCACCGAACCCGTTCTCCGTCGGTTCTCCTCGCTCGCCGGTTTCGCCTTCGCGCTGGTGTTCGCATCGGGCGTCATCAATGCCAGCATCCGGGTGACCAGCTGGGCTGACCTTTTTGACTCGGCCTACGGGCAGCTGATCCTGGCGAAGTCCGCCGCAACACTGGTGCTGGGCGGAATCGGCTTCATGCACCGGCAGTGGGTCATCCCGCAGCTGGCCCGTGCTGGGGCGGCGCTGTCCGCACGGCGGGTCCTCTGGCAGCTCATTCTCATCGAACTCCTCATCATGGGCGCCACGTCCGGCATCGCCGTCGCACTGGGCCGTTCAGCGCCGCCGGAGCCGGCCACCTACGCCGCGGATGCGTCCCCGGCCTTCATCCTCTCCGGCTACGAGCTGCCGCCGGAACTGACGCCCGAACGCTGGTTCACCGAATGGCGCTTGGACTGGCTCTGGATCGCCGTCGGGGTCTTCGGCCTCGTGTCCTACCTCCTGGGCGTGGCCAAGGTCCGCGCACGAGGCGACAAGTGGGCCTGGTTCCGGACGACGAACTGGATCATCGGCCTCCTGGTGCTGACCTACATCACGTCGGGACCGCCGTCGGTATACGGCCGTGTACTGTTCTCAGCGCACATGGTGGACCACATGGCCCTCACCATGGTGGCCCCGATCTTCCTCGTCCTCGGTGCCCCAGTGACCCTGGCGCTCCGGGCGCTTCCGGCGAGGAGGGACGGGTCCCGCGGCCTCCGGGAATGGCTCCTGCTGTTCGTACACTCGAAGTTCTCGCAGGTGGTCACCCACCCGCTGTTCGCGGCGGCCAACTTCGCCGGCTCCATCGTGCTGTTCTACTACTCGGACGCCTTCAGCCTCGCGATGCGCGAACACGTGGGGCACGAGCTGATGAACCTGCACTTTGCCCTGACGGGCTACATCTTCGTGCTCAGCATGATCGGCACCGACCCGCTGCCGCGCCGCGCGCCGTACCCCCTCCGGCTCCTGCTCCTGCTGGCAACCATGGGCTTCCACGCCTTCTTCGGCGTGTCCATCATGGGCGGCACCAACCTGCTGGCCGCGGACTACTTCGGCAACCTCGGCCGCACCTGGGGGGCCTCTGCCCTGCTGGACCAGCAGATGGGCGGCGCAGTGGCCTGGGGCATCGGCGAAGTGCCCACAGTGCTGGTGGCGATCGGCGTCGCCATCATGTGGTCACGGTCCGACGAACGCGAAACCCGGCGCACCGACCGGGCCGCCGACAGGAATAACGACGCCGATCTCACCGCTTACAACGATATGTTTGCCAAATTGGCTGAACGCGACGCCAAGCTGGCTGAACGCAACTCAAAGCTGGAAGGACGCTGATGAGCGAAACCGTACGCACCCACCTCCGGGTCCGCGCCTCCGAACTGGTGGGCCGCAACTGGCTGAACACCGGCGGCAAGTCTTTGGACCTGGAAGCCCTGCGCGGCAAGATCGTGCTTCTCGACTTCTGGACCTTCTGCTGCATCAACTGCCTCCATGTGCTGGACGAGCTCCGGCCGCTCGAGGAAAAGTACTCCGATGTCCTGGTCACGGTGGGCGTGCACTCCCCGAAATTCGAGCACGAGGCCGATCCTGTCGCGCTGGCCGCCGCCGTGGAGCGCTACGAGATCCACCACCCGGTCCTGGACGACCCCGAGCTGGAAACCTGGAAGGCTTACACGGCGCGCGCCTGGCCCACGCTGGTGGTCATTGACCCCGAGGGCTACATCGTGGCGCACCTGTCGGGCGAAGGCCACGCTGACGGCCTGGGCGTGCTCATTCCCGAGCTGATTGCCGAGCACGAGGCCCGCGGCACCCTGCACCGCGGCAACGGCCCGTACGTGGCCCCGGAGCCGACGTCGGGAACCCTGCGCTTCCCGGGCAAGGCCCTCTACCTTCCGGCCGGCCGGGGTTCCGCGTCCGCCAGTTCAGCGTCCGACGCCGGTGCTGCCGCCGGCACCGCGTCCGACGCCGGCACCTGGCTGGTCACCGACACCGGCCACCACCGCGTTCTGGAGCTCGGCACCGACTTCCACACCGTGCTGAACACCTACGGTTCCGGGGAGAAGGGGCACGCCGACGGCGCCGCCGGCACCGCCCGGTTCAACGAACCTCAGGGTCTTGTCCTGCTGCCGGAAGACGTGGCAGCGAAGACGGGCTACGACGTCGTAATTGCCGACTCCGTCAACCACCGCCTGCGGGGACTGTCGCTCGCCGACGGAACCGTCACCACCCTCGTCGGCAGCGGCGTGCAGCGGCTCCTTGAGACCGGGCCCGCCCGCGTGGACGAGGACGCGGCCGGCTTCACCGGACGCCTGGGCGACCACCCCCTGGATGTTGCCCTCAGCTCGCCGTGGGACGTCGTCTGGTCCGGCAAGCTGAACGCCGTGGTGATCGCCATGGCGGGCGTGCACCAGATCTTCAGCTACGAACCCCTCACCGGGGATGTCTCGATCGTTGCAGGCAACGGGCTGGAAGGCCTGCTCGATGGCGCCGCCCACGAGTCGTGGTTCGCGCAGCCGTCGGGTGTGGCCGAGGACGCCGACGGAAACATCTGGGTGGCCGACTCCGAGACCTCTGCCCTGCGCAAGCTGGTGATCGACGACGACGGAACCGTCACCGTTGAATCCGCCGTGGGCAAGGGCCTCTTCGACTTCGGCTTCCGTGACGGCGAGGCGTCCGAGGCGCGCCTGCAGCACCCGCTGGGTGTCACCGTGCTGCCGGACGGCTCCGTGGCGATCGCCGACACCTACAACGGTGCCGTGCGCCGCTACGACCCGGCCGCCGGAACCGTGTCCACGCTGGCGCGGGGCCTGGCCGAGCCGTCCGACGTGATTGTCGACCACACCCAGGTGGCGGGCTCCGAGCCGCTGCTGGTGGTGGTAGAGGCGAACAAGCACCAGCTCGTGTACGTGCCCATCCCCAAGGAAGCGCAGCAGGTGGACGAGGGCGCCGCCCAGACGCACCGGCCCAAGAGCCCTGTGGCGCCGGGCCTGCTGGAGCTTACGGTCCGCTTCACGGCGCCCACCGGCCAGAAGCTTGATGACCGCTGGGGCGACCCCACGCAGCTGAAGATCTCCTCCACGCCGCCGGAGCTGCTCGTGTCCGGCTGCGGGACCTCCGTGGGCCTGCTGCGCACGCTCGAGCTGGCCTCAGACGTTCCGGAGGGCATCCTGCACATTACGGCCCGCGCTGCCGCCTGCGACGGGCCGGAAACGGAGGACGGCGAGATCCCGGACCACGCCGCGTGCCACCTCTACCAGCAGGACTGGGGCATCCCCGTGGTGCTGCAGGCCGACGGTGACACGGACCTGGTGTTGGATCTGCGCGGCATGGACTGAGGTCCCCCTAAAGCTCCGCACGGCTGAAGCGGCCCGGTTTTCCGCCCTTGTGACGCGAAAGCCGGGCCGCTGTCGTTGGATCGGGTCCAAAACTGGGCCTGCCCGGCCGCCGGGGAACGGCGGTTGTTCACGTAGAACACATAACGCCGGACACGGGGGTCCTGCGGCAGGCAGGGTGGAGGTGTGGATCCCGCCTACATCATCAAATCCGCTGGCGGAGTGCTGCTGACGCGGGACGTGCTGGCCAGGGGCGCCTCAGAGGTAAGTATTCGCCGTGCCGTCCGGGGCGGTGCGGTCTTGCGGCTTGAGCGCGGGCTGCTTGCCGTGGCCGGAGCGGACCCTGAACTGGTGGCGGCGGGACGTGTGCGTGGCCTCCTCACTTGCATTTTTACCGCTCCGAGGTTTGGTCTGTGGCAGCTCCGCCCGGCAACGCAGCCCCACTACTGGCACAGCAACGGCCGGGCAGCAGACGGTTGCGTCGGTCACCGACTTGCCCTGACGCAACCGAGACGCCACGGAACCGTCGCCCCGCTACCAGATGTTCTGCTCCAATCCCTGCTCTGCCTGCCGCCTCTGGAATCGCTGGTGATGGTGGAGTGCGCATACAACCGCGGAGACATCGACCCCACATTTTTGCGCGGGCATCTCACCGGTAACCGTTGCGGGAAGGCCAGGGACGTACTGGCAAGGGTGGAACGGGGCTCCGATTCACTCTTGGAGACTCTGGCCCGCGTTCTGTTCCGTGAGGCGGGGATCGCCACCGAGGCCCAGGTCTGGCTCGATGGGATCGGAACCGTGGACTTCCTGCTGGAAGGCTTCCTCATCGTGGAACTCGACGGAGTCGCCTTCCACCTCGAGTCGCGACAGTTCAAGAAGGACCGGCGGCGGGACAATGCCGCCGCCGTGCGGGGGCTGCCGGTCCTTCGCTTCTTCTATGACGACGTCGTTCACGCGCCGGAAGCGGTGTTGGCGCAGGTGCGGGAGGTCCTAGCCCGTGGTTCATCACGCTGGCCGCAGCCGGACCAGCCCGGTTTCGGGCCGTACAGGCGGTTGCTGAGGCCGTAACGGTGGGGGACTGGCCATTGAAGATGGGCCAGTCCAGCCGACCGCGGAGGGCAGCGAGCCTAGAAGCTGAGCAGCGGCGTGACCTTGATGGTGTCGCCGTCGATGTCCAAACGCGTGGTGAAACTGAAGTCGTGCTCCTCGTCCAGCGGCGAGACGGCGCCGGTGAAGAGGTCGATCTGCTCGGCGGTGATCTTGGCCTTGCCGTCCAGCGGCGCCACCACCCACTTGCCGTCGAAGGGCTCGATGGTGATCTTCGGGTACTCCGTGATGCTCCACTTGATGGTTCCGTCCACCACGCGGTTGTTGGTGACGTGGTAGAACGGGCAGTCGGGCTGGAGCCGCTGCTGCTGGCCGGCTTCCGCGGCGCACTTGTCGAGGAACTCCTTGACCCGGGCGGACACGGCCTGGTTCAGCTCATCAGTGGCATGCGTCAGCAGGTTCAGCGGGGCGGCGGGGGCCTCCCGCCCGGAGACCGTGGCGCGGGTGGGGGGAGCCGCGAAGTACTGGCCGTTGAGGGACGCCTCGTACTCACCCGGGTAGAACACCGAGAAGCTGTTGTGGCCGCCGGGCATGTTCACCGGCACGCCGTTCATCGTTGCCTCGCTGGAGTTCACCACCGTCACGTCCACGGTGGGCAGCGTGGTGGGCACGAAGGACCATTTGTGGAAGAACAGCCATTCGGTGCCGGTGCTCTCCAGCAGGAACTCGGTGTGCAGCTGGCTGCCGTCGATGGTGTAGTCCATCGGAACCATCACCCGGTTGCTGCCGCGCGCAACTGCGGCGCCGAGCTTGACGTTCGTGATGCGCGAGGCCGCGGTCTGCAGGGCCGTGCCGTCGAGCATGGCAGGGTCGGCGTCCGGCACCGACGCGCGGAGCAGGCCAAGCGCCCGTTCGCCTTCGCCATGCTGCAGGGCCTCCAAATATTCGCGCACGGGTTGCTGCGGACTGGCCACGGAGGAGTTGACCAGATTGACCGAAATGATGGCGCCAACGATGGCAAGCATGAGGCCCAGCAGCCATCCGGCCGCCGTCTTCACCAACGCTTGACTCATTTGCACGCACCCCACGTTACCTGCAACGCCAGGCAACTCTGGAGTAAGGGCGGTCCACGTGACGCTTAGCCAGCGTGCAGGAATGCCCGACGGCGGGGGCTCACCCGCCGCTTCCGGCGCTGCCTTCCGCTAGCGCCGGCGCCTGGACGAGGTGCCGAAGACGCCCCGCAGGAGCTCCCTGCCGAGCTGGGTTCCCATGGACCGGGCCATGCTTTTCAGGCCGCTGCCAAGGGCCCCGCCCAGGGCGCCGGTGATGTCGTCCATCATGCCGCCGGACGGGGGAGCCTGGCGCCTGGCCGGGGGCGGAGGAACGGGCATGCCGTCTGCCCGCCCGGTGCCGGTCTGGCTGTGCGGCTGTCTGCTGCTGGGACGGCCGAGGATCTCCTCCTCGATGCGGCGGGCTTCGTCGTCGATGGCCGTTGGGCCGAGACTGCCGGGAACGAACACTTCGGGCGACGGCACCGGCGGCTGACCGGGCGCAGCAGCGCCGGTGGCCGCCCCGGCCTTGCCGGTCAGCTTCTCGTACGCTGAGACGTTGTCCACCGCAGTCCCGTACTTCGCAAGCAGCGCCGACCCCGCCACAGTGCTCCTGACCAGTTCGGCGCTGCTGGGACCCATGACGGATTCCGGTGCCCGCAGCCGGGTGAGGGCGACCGGCGTCGGCGCTCCCCTCTCGTTCATGACCGTGATGACGGCCTCGCCGATGCCCGCGGACGTCAGGGTTTCCTCGAGGTCGTAGTCGCTGACCGGGAACGTGGAGACGGTGGCCTTGAGTGCTTTAGCGTCCTCCGGCGTGAACGCCCGGAGGGCGTGCTGGACGCGGTTGGCCAGCTGCCCGAGGACGTCCGCGGGGACATCCTTGGGGGTCTGCGTGACGAAGAAGATGCCCACGCCCTTGGAGCGGATCAGGCGGACGGTGGTGGTGATGGCTTCCAGGAAGGCCTTGGAGGCGTCGTTGAAGAGCAGGTGCGCCTCGTCCAGGAAGAACACGAGCTTGGGCTTGTCGAGGTCGCCGGCTTCGGGCAGGTCCTCGAACAGGTCGGCGAGAAGCCACATAAGGAACGTGGAGAAGACCATCGGCTTGGTCTGCAGCGTGGGCAGTTCCAGGCAGCTGATGACGCCGCGCCCGTCAGGTGCCGTGCGGAGCAACTCGGCGGTGTCGAATTCGGGCTCGCCGAAGAACCGCTCCATGCCCTGCACCTCGAGGGTCACCAGCTCGCGGAGGATGACGCCGGCGGTGGCCTTGGACAGGCCGCCCAGGTCCTTGAGCGCTTCCTTGCCCTCGTCGGAGATGAGGAACTGGATGACGGCGCGCAGGTCCTTCAGGTCCACCAGCTCGAGGTTGTTCTTGTCGGCAAAGTGGAACACGAGCTGGAGACTTGATTCCTGGGTGTCGTTGAGCTCCAGGACGCGGGAGAGCAGGATGGGCCCGAACGATGTGATTGTGGCGCGGACCGGGACGCCGTCGCCGTCCCCGCCGAGGGCCAGAAACTCCACCGGAAACGTCTTCCCGGACCAGGCCTGCCCGATGCTCTCGGTCCGCCTGGCCAGCTTGTCGCTCCCGGCGGCCGCCGTGGCCAGCCCGGACAGGTCGCCCTTGATGTCGGCCAGGAAAACGGGCACGCCGGCGCTTGAGAGCTGCTCGGCCATCATGTGCAGGGTGACGGTCTTGCCAGTGCCGGTGGCGCCGGCCACGAGCCCGTGCCGGTTCATCATGGACAGCGGCAGCCGGACCGGAGCGTCCTTGTGCAGTTCACCGTCCACGATGGCGGCGCCCAGCTCGATGGTGGCACCCTCCAGGGCATATCCCTTTTGGATGGTGGCTACTTTATCTGCGGTGGACTTGTTGGCCATGCCGCCAGCATAGCGGGAGGTCAATGGACGGGATATGTGGACAGCGTCACCGGCTCAGAAAGAAATAACCCGGGCTCCGCCGTCGTTGTTCCTTACGTGCCGGACCACCGTGGGGCCGGCAGCTGCGCACCCCCTACGAAAGGCCATCCTGCCGTGACTGTTCCCCTCTCCATCCTCGACCTGGCAACCATCGGCAAGGGCCAGACGGCGGCGGAGAGCTTTGCCGGGAGCGTCGCCATGGCACAGCTGGCCGAAAAGCTCGGCTACCGGCGCGTCTGGTACGCCGAGCACCACAACATGTCCTCCATCGCCTCGTCCGCCACGTCCGTGCTGATCGCCCACGTGGCCGCGCACACCCAAAGCATCAGGCTGGGCGCCGGCGGCGTGATGCTGCCCAACCATTCCCCGCTCACCATCGCGGAGCAGTTCGGTACCCTCGAGACGCTGCATCCCGGCCGGATCGACCTGGGCCTTGGCCGTGCGCCCGGCAGCGACCAGAACACCATGCGCGCCCTGCGCCGTGACCCGCATTCGGCCGACACTTTCCCGCAGGACGTCCTGGAACTGCAGGGCTACCTCACCGGGCCCACCCGGGTGCAGGGCGTGGAGGCGACGCCGGGCAGGGGAACCAACGTGCCCCTCTACATCCTGGGCTCCTCCCTCTTCGGGGCACGGCTCGCGGCCCAGCTGGGGCTGCCGTACGCTTTCGCCTCCCACTTCGCGCCGAATGCGCTGCAGGACGCCGTCGCCGTGTACCGCCGGGAATTCAAGCCGTCCGAGCAGCTGTCCGCGCCGTACGTCATCGCCGGCGTGAACGTGGTGGCCGCCGATGCTGCCTCGGACGCCCAGGAAATGCTGCGGGCCACGATGCGGGCCCGCGTCTCGCTGTTTTTCGGCGGCGGACGGCAATTCACCGACGACGAAGCCGACATGATCCTGGATTCGCCGCAGGGACAGCACGTGTCGCAGATGATGAAGTACTCGGCCGTGGGCACCCCGGACGTCGTGCTGGAGTACCTTGACGGCTTTGCCCGGCACGCCGACGCCGACGAGCTCATTGTGGCGCACCAGAGCACCGGGACCGCCGAACGGCTGCGCTCGGTGGAGCTCCTGGCAGAGGTGGCCGGACTTGTGGGCGTCTGAGTCAAGGCCCCGATTTTCAACTCATATCTGTTGACTCCGGCCGGAGGCGGAACCTAGCTTTAAGGGCGCAAGGTCTCAATACAAACACTTATTGCCGGCTGGGTTGAATGTAGCGGTCTCAAATCACTGCAGACCCAGGCCGCCATCCTAAATGCCTGGGGAAAAATTGAAGATCAAGTCCATGGCCGCGGCCGTTTTCACCATCTTCTTCATGGTCAGCGGACTGATTGCCGGAGCTGCTGCTCCGGCGTCCGCCGCGGGCACCACGTACTACGTCAGCGCCGCTGGCAGTGACAGCAACTCCGGCACTGCCAGCACCTCGGCATGGAAGACGCTGTCAAAGGTCAACCAGACGGTTCTCAATCCCGGGGACACCGTCAGTTTCCGCCGGGGCGACACCTTCAGCGGCGGCATCGTCACCGCACAAAGCGGAACCTCCACCGCCCCCATCACGCTGAACAGCTACGGCACGGGCAACGCCCCCATCATCACCGGCGGAAAATCCGGAAACTGCATCAGGATCAATGGCAACTACACCATCCTTGAGGGACTGCGCGCCGTGACCTGCGGCTACGCGGGAGTCAGCGTCACCGGAGACCGCAATACCGTGCGGAACACCAGCGCCTCCTACAATGCCGTCGGGCTTAAGGTCGGAACCGGCTCCGACTTCGGCAAATACACGGGAAATTCGCTCACCAGCAACAATGTGATGAATGTAAATACTCCGGGCACAAATTGCGGCACGTCGGCGGCCGTGAACTGCAGCGACGACTCGGGGGCTTTTGGCGTACTGATTAACGGCAGTGACAACGAGTTTTCCGGCAACACCGTCACCGGGTCCACCGGCAGGTCCTATGACTACAACCAGGACGGCGGTGCATTCGAAATCTACAACGGCAACCGCAACAACGTTCACCACAACGTGTCGCTGGACAACAACAACTTCTCCGAACTTGGAAAGTCCTCGGGCACGGCAGACGGCAACACATTCCGCTACAACCTCATCCGTTCAACCTGCGGCGCCAACTGCTCAGAGGCCAAGGGCCTGATTGCCCGTGGAAACGGAACGTCATTCGGCCCCACCAACGGCACCGTCTTCGAGTTCAACACTGTCTACCTGACCGGCACGCAGTCGCAGGCGATCGTGTGCCACGCGACCTGCCCTGCCTCGACGGTGATCCGCGCCAACATCCTGGTGGGCGTCAGGAACTCCCTGTGGATCAACGGTTCTGGCTGGACCGAGAAGCAAAACGTCCTGAACGGCCCCGTCAACATCACCCCGAACAGCACGTCCACGACGGCTCCGGCCCGCTTCGCGAATGCTCCGGCAGACCTCCGCCTGACGGGCACGAGCCCGGCCATCGACAGGGCCGGCACCACGCCCTACACGGTGGACCTGATGAAAGCCCCCGCCGTCCAGAACGGGGACTGCGCCGGAACGGCCGCTGCTGACGCCGGGGCCTACGAATACGATTCGCCCAACTGCTGATAGCGGTCGGCAGGAACAGGGGCCGCAAAGTAACACGAACGCAATAACGGGGATATTCAGGGGAAACGGCTGCGCCGGACACTTGAGGTGTCCAAGTCCGATTGGGGATAATCCGAAGGATTGCCGCGCATGCCCACTCCGCTCAACCAGACGGTGGCCGATTCCGCACTACTGACCAAATCCCTTCCGTTGGGCCTGCTGAGGGCCTTCGTCCAGTCGGAGGCAGCCGACGACGGGCTCACGCCCCAGCTGCTCGGCGAACTGAAGATCCTGGCCCGGACGCCGGGGCTGCTCGTCGCGTGCAATTACGGCGGAACCCTGTGCGCCGCCGAGGGCATCTCCACGGAAACGCTGCCGCTGGGCAGCGCGGCCATCGCCCTCCGGGCCCTTGCGGCCCTGCCCAACACGCACGCCGCGGTCATCTCCGGACGGTCCCTGCGTGACCTCGCCGCCGTCTCCCGGCTTCCCGCCGAAGTCCACCTGGTGGGTTCGCACGGTGCGGAGTTCGACATGGGGTTCGCGCACGGACTGTCCCTCGCCACGGAGTCGGTGCTGCAACAGGCCAACCAGGCCCTGCTCGAAGCGGTGGGCGCGGACAAGGGCATCAGCATCGAACGAAAGCCCGTCGCCGTCTCTGTCCACACCAGGTCCGCGGCCCCGGACGTCGTGGCCCGGTGTGCCAGGAAAGCGGAGGAGGTCGCCCGGGCCCTCGGGCTCTTCTTCATTGTGGACGGCTCCGTCCTGGACCTCTCCGTGCTGCCGCCCTCCAAAGCCGATGCCCTGGACCACCTGAGGGCCCGGCTGGGGGTGAGCGCCGCCCTGTACGCCGGGGATGCCGTGAGCGACGAACTGGCCATGGCCACACTCCGCGGCCCGGACATGGGGCTGTGGGTAGGGGACATGCCATCGGAGACCAAACACAGGTTGAAGGATCCGGAATCCTTCGCTCGTGTGCTCGGCATCCTCTTCGAGTTGCGCCGTGCCTGGCTTTTCGGCGAGGACGCCGTCGGTCTGGAGCGGCACTCAATGATCGGGAACGGCTCCTCCACCGCGTTGGTGACGCCCGAGGCCAAGATCTGCTGGATGAGCCATCCCCTGCCGGACTCGGGCTCTCTCTTTGCCCACATCCTGGGCGGCGACGCCGCCGGGCACTTCTCGGTGGAGCCGGTCAAGGCGTCGCGGGTTCTTGGCCAGCGGTACGTGGACAGCACCATGATCGTGGAAACGCGTTGGGCGGACGTCACCGTGACTGATTATCTTGAGCCTGCCCCGGAAGGCATCACCAGCCTGGTCCGGGTGCTGTCAGGCACCGGGGCGGCCCGGATCGTCTTCGCGCCCCGGCCGGACTACGCCAATGCGCCCTTCAGCATGGAGGCCCGCGGCAGTGAGCTCCACGTGGTCGGCACCTCCGACCCCATCATTCTGCTGGCGCCGGACGTCATGTTTGCCATCACTTCGGACGGGCGGCACGCAACAGCCACCGCCGAGGTTAATCTGCAGCACGGACCGGTGGTCCTCAACCTCAGGTGCGGCGATACGGAGCCCCAGCACGCTCACGGGACAGGTGAAGCGGACCGCAGGGCCGCCGTCGCGCATCATTCCCGGCGCTGGGTACAGGACCTGAGCCTGCCGTCCGTCAAGCCCTCCCTCGTGCGGCGCTCGGCACTGGTGTTGCGCGCGCTGGTCCATGAGCCCACCGGCGCGGTGCTTGCGGCCCCCACCACGTCCCTTCCGGAGGGCATCGGCGGCACCCGCAACTGGGATTACCGCTACTGCTGGCTGCGCGACGGATCCATGACCGTCAATGCCCTGGTGGACCTGGGATCAACGGTGGAGGCCGACGGCTTCCTCAGCTGGCTGACCGGGATCCTGGCGAACGCCCCTGGGCCGGAATGGCTGCATCCGCTGTATTCCGTCACCGGTGCACCGCTGTCCACGGAGGCCATCATCGAGAGCCTCCCCGGATACGCGGGTTCGCGTCCCGTACGGATCGGCAACGCCGCGGACCACCAGGTCCAGCTCGATGTCTTTGGCCCGATCGCGGAGCTGATCCACGGGCTGAGTAAGTCCCGGCATTCGCTGGCTGACGGGCACTGGGAGTTGCTGGTCCAGATGGCCAGCGCCGTGCTGGCGCGGTGGCACGAGCCGGACCACGGCATTTGGGAGGCCCGGCGCGCCCCGAGGCACCATGTCTACACCAAGGTGATGTGCTGGGTGACCCTGGACCGCGCCCTGCGCACGGCCGCCCGGCACGGCCGCAGCCCCGACCCTGCCTGGGCGGACACGGCGGCCGCCATCCGGGACGAGGTGCTCCGGGAGGGATGGGACCACACCGCCGCGTCCTACACCGTCGCCTACGACAGCCCGGACCTTGACGCCGCTGTACTGCACATCGGACTGTCCGGACTGCTCGACGTCAGCGACCAGAGATTCCTGGACACCGTCGCTGCCGTGGAGCGGGAACTCCGGGTGGGACCCACGGTTTTCCGGTACAAGTACGACGACGGCCTGCCGGGCCTGGAGGGCGGCTTCCACATCTGCACCACCTGGCTGATCGAGGCGTACGTGGCGGTGGGCCGGATCGCCGACGCCTGGGACCTCTTCGACCAGTTGGTCAACCTGTTTGGGCCCACGGGGCTGCTTCCGGAGGAGTACGATCCGGGCACCGAGACGCATCTGGGGAACCATCCGCAGGCGTATTCACACCTCGGGTTCATTCGCTGCGCGCTGCTCCTGGATGGGCACCAGCGGAGCTGAACCTACGCCCGGGAAGCCGCAAAGATCGCCGGCGCCGGGCCCTCACCGGTGGCAAGGTCCGCGAGGATCCGGCCCACCACCGGAGTGAACTTGAAGCCGTGGCCGGCGAAACCTGCCCCGATGACCACGGGCCCGATCCGGTCCAGCACGAAGTTGTGGTCCGGGGCGGTGGTGTAGGTGCAGCTGATGTCGGTCATGGCGTCGGCGTCCACGCCGGGCAGCCAGTCCCTCGCGTACTGCTGGAGGGCTGCGCGCTGGCGCGGTTCGGGCAGGTAGGACCTCAGGTCCGGGTCCACGACGGGCCCCACTCCGTGCCAGCCCGCCTTGATGCCTTCGCCGGGTGTCAGCATGCCGTACACGGGGGAGTAGAAACCCGCATAGTCCCGGCCCTCGCCGGGGAAGTGGTTGAACCCCGGCCAGGAGGCGCCGTCGTCGGTGATGCCGAAGTGGGCCGGCTGCTCCTGGGTGACGGTCAGGCGAGGGGTGGCGACTGAGCCTGCGAGCAGCTTGGAGGTCCAGCCGCCTGCGGTGACCACCGCCTGCCGGGCGGTGAGCGCCTCCGCCCGGCCGCTGTCGTCCACGGTGAGCCGGACGCCGTCGTCGAGTATGTCCAGCCCCACCACCTTCACGCCATGCCTGATGGCCGCGCCGTTCCGTGCCGCGAGCCGCTGGAACGCGGGAAGCGCGGCCTCGGGGTTGAGCTGGCCGCCGTCGGGCATATGGAGGACCTGCTGGTCAAAGCGGATGCCGCGCCAGCGCTCGCCGGCTTCGGCCAGCGGCACGAAGTCCGCCCGCAGGCCCGTGCCGTTCAGCGCCGCGTGGATCTCACCGAGGTGCGGGTCGGGACCGTGATTGACGACGCCGGTGCGCGCCAGCAGCTGCTCGCCGCTCTCCTCTTCGAGCTCGGCCCAGAGCTTCAGTGTTTCGGCCAGCATGGCGACGTACTCGGGCTCCGCGTAGGCAAGGCTCAGGTTCCGGGTTGCACCGTGCGAGGCGCCCTTGTGGTGGCCGGGCGTGAACTGCTCGAGCAGTGTCACGTCGCGTCCGCGGGCAGCCAGCGCCCAGGCGGCAGCGGAACCCATGGCTCCGCCTCCGACGATCACGGTGTCCAGGGTGGTGTTCAAGGTTCCTCCAGTTCGGGCGGCAGCCGGGGAGCGGTCAGGGGTGGGGCTTTTGGGGGGTGGGGCGGCAGTTATGCCAGAAGCAGGGCCACACCGATCATCGCAGGCACGGCCACGATGGTGGTGATCAGGACGGTGTCCTTCGCCACCGTGAGCCCGGCCTTGTACCGGCTGGCGGCGACGAACACATTCTGCGCAGTGGGCAGGGCGGACGTGACCACCACGGCGAACAGGGCCGCACCGTCCAACCCGAGGGCGAAGCGCGCAAAGACATACGCAATGGCGGGGTGGACGAAGAGCTTGAAGCCGCTGGCCAGCAGGGCGTCGGTTCTCCGGCCGGCGTCCGCCTGCAGCGGCTTCGACCCGTTCAGGCTCATGCCGAAGGCCATCAGCATGGCCGGAATCGCGGCGCCGCCGATCAGGTGGACGGGCTCCAGCAGCAGCGGCGGGACTTGAAACCCAGTTCCCGCGACCAGCAGCCCGAGGGCCGAACCGACGATCATGGGGTTTTTCAGGATCAGCATCACGAACCGGAGCGGCGTGGTCCGGTGCGAGCTGGTGGTGGCATCGAGGGCCATGAGGAACATCGGCGTGAAAAACGCCAGCTGGAAGATCAGCAGCGGAGCGACGTGGCTGGCGTCGCCGAGGACGTAGACGGCAATCGGGATGCCCAGGTTGGCGGAGTTGGCCAGCGAGGCGCTCATGGACGACATCAGTGATTCCGGGACGCTGCGCTTCAGCAGGAACCTGACGATGATGAAAAACAGGGCGGCGGTGGTGACGGCACCGACTGCTGCCACGAGTAGCGGGGCAGCGAACACGTCACGGAGGCTGGCCCTGCTGAGTGTTTCGAAGAGCAGCGCGGGGCTGGCCACGAAGAAGGTCAGCCCGCTCAGGACCTGGCGGGCGTTCTCGCCCAGGATGTTGCGCCTGCCCACGAACATGCCCACCAGGATGATGGACCACACCACGAAAAAGCCCGCGAGGACGCCTAGCACGGAATAGCCGTCGGGGGCAGGCTGAGGCAGGCAGTGGCATCCACCATCCCAGCCTAATCAGATTTATTCAGCCGCGGTTCACGTTGTGGCAGGGATCTCGCAGCTGCCGATCAGCTGAGCGCCGCGTTATTCAGCGCGAACGGCGGCCGCAGCAGTCCCGGGGTGAGGCCTTCGGCGGGGTCATTGCCCAGCTGAATGATGCGGTTGTCCTTGTCCACGTGGACAACCTTCGGCTCGTAGGCCTTGGCTTCCTCGGTGGTCATCTGCGCATAGGTGATCAGAATGACAACGTCGTTCTCCTGCACCAGGTGGGCTGCGGGGCCGTTGATCCCGATGACGCCGGAGCCGCGCTCGCCGGCGATGGTGTAGGTCTCGAGGCGGGCACCGTTGGTGACATCCACAATGGCCACGAGCTCGCCGGGCAGGATATCGGCAGCGTCGAGCAGGTCCAGGTCAACGGTGACTGAACCCACGTAGTGCAGGTCCGCGTGCGTGACAGTGGCCCGGTGGATTTTGGACTTAAACATTGTGCGATTCATAACGTCAACAGTCTAACGCCGGGGTCAACGCTTGGCTGTGAGCCAGGGAACACCCCGCTACACAGCTTCGCCGCCTGTTGTCGTGGTTCCGGGGGTTGCCGCGGGGGCGCCGGAGGCGTCCGCTCCGGTGTCGATTTCCTGGGCAGCCGCAATGGAGGCGGCGGTTGAGGCAAGGATCTCCCGGGCCGCGAGGATGGCGGGCCGCTGCGCGCCGGAGCGCCGCACGGACGTGAAGACCGTCCGCCTCGGCTTGCCGGGAAGATCCAGCAGCTTGGCCGTGGTGCCCCGGCCGGTCCACACCAGATCCGGCATCAGGGCGACGGCGTTTCCGGACTCGATCAGGCGGATCTGGGCCTGCAGGTCTGCTGTTTCAAAGCGGACGTCCGGCTCAAAGCCGGCGCTCCGGCAGGCCTGTTCGGCCCAGTGCCGCGACGCCGCGCCGCGCGGCTCCATCACCCAGGGCATCTCCGCAGTGTCTGCGAGTGACTCGACTTTCGCCCGGCCCTCGGCCGGCGGCGGCACCGCGAGACGGATGGCGTCCCCCGTGAGGCGTACACGGTCCAGCTCGGGGTAACGGGGCGCCGCGTGGCCGGGGTACTGCTCGGCGATGACCAGGTCGAAGTCGCGCGCCCACGTCTCATGCAGCGCCGTCTCGGGTTCGCGCTGCGTCATCTCGATCCGGACCTCGGGGTAGGTCGCGGCGAGCCGGGTCAGAGCGTCAGGCATCAGCGCCAGTGCTGCGGACTGGAAGACTGCGATCCGTACGGTGCCCGAGACGGTGGTCAGGGATGCGGCCAGGTCCGCCTCGGCCTGTTCCAGGGTTTCCAGGAGGTGCGCCGTGTGCGCCACCAGAACCTCGGCCTGCGGCGTGAGCTGCACCCGGCGGCCGGTTTTCCTGAGCAGTTCCACCCCCACTTCCTTCTCAAGCAGGGCCAATTGTTGGGAAACTGAGGACGGACTGTACTGCAGGGCTGCTGCCACCTCGGCGAGCGTGCCCCGGATCTTCAGCTCGCGGAGCAGCCTCAACCGGCGGACATCAAGCATGGACCGTTCCTTGGATTGCACAAATGAATAGTCGGACTAACGAATACTGGTTAGAAGTATGCACTTTATCTAATGCAACACTGCTTGCATACTGAACAGAATGAGTTACCCCCATCACAGGGCGAAATGATGGGGCCGCACCTAAGCAGGAGTCCCAATGAGTACAACAGATCCCTCGCAGTCAATCCTGAGGCGCAAGCCCATTGACGACATCGAAGTAGAGAACAAGCACAGCGGCCTATTCAAGTCCCTCGGGCTGTGGCAGCTGACCGCCATCGGCGTCGGCGGCATCATCGGCGTCGGCATCTTTTCGCTGGCGGGCCTTGTAGCGCACGGCAGCGCGGACACCCCCGGCGTCGGCCCTGCGGTGTTGATTTCCTTCCTGATCGCCGGCCTGGCCTCGGCAGCCGCGGCGCTGTCCTATGCAGAGTTCGCCGGCATGATTCCCCGTGCTGGCTCTGCGTACACCTACGGCTACGTGGCCCTGGGCGAAATCATCGGCTGGTTCATCGGTTGGGACCTGCTGCTGGAGTACATCGCGATCGTGGCCGTGGTGGCCATCGGCATCTCCGGTTACTTTGACGCCTTCCTGTCCGGCATCGGGATCGACATGCCCGCCTGGATGACGTCCACGGTGGACGAGGGCAAGGGCGGCATCATCAACATCCCCGCCATCCTCGTCTGTCTGCTGGTCACCTGGATCCTCTCCCGCGGCACCAAGACCTTCGGCCGGTTTGAACTGATCGCCGTGGCCATCAAGGTTGTCCTGATCCTGTTCATCATCGGGCTGGGTGTCTTCTACATCGACACCCAGAACTTCACCCCGTTCATGCCCAGCGGCTTCGGGCCCGTCGTGGCGGGCTCCGCCACCGTGTTCTTCGCCGTGTTCGGATACGACGCCATGAGTACCGCGGCCGAAGAGGCGACCGACGGCAAGAAGCACATGCCCAAGGCCATCGTCCTGTCCCTCATCATCGCCATGTTGCTCTACGTAGCCGCCACGCTCGTGCTCACCGGCATGCAGAACTACAAGGACATCGATCCTGCCGCCGGGTTCGCCTCGGCGTTCCAGAGCGTCGGCCTTCCCGTGATCGCTACCATCATCTCTGTCTTCGCCGTGCTGTCCATCCTCACTGTGATGCTCACCTTCCTCCTGGGCGTCACCCGCGTGTGGTTCTCCATGAGCCGCGACGGGCTTCTTCCCGGCTGGTTCTCGAAGACCGACCGGCACGGAACCCCGCAGCGCGTGACCTGGATCGGCGGCATTGCCTCGGCGCTGCTGGCCGGCGTATTCCCGATCAAAGCCGTCGCCGACCTCACCAACATCGGCATCCTCGCTGCCTTCGTGGTGGTGTGTGTTTCCGTGATCATCTTCCGCTACACCAAGCCGGAGGCGCCGCGCACCTTCCGCCTGCCGCTGATGCCGGTGGTCCCCGCGTTCGGTGTCCTCGCCTCCGCCTTCCTCATGTTCCAGCTGCACTGGGAGACCTGGCTGCGCTTCGGCATCTGGCTCGTGATCGGCCTGGTTATTTACTTCGGCTATGGCAAGCGGCACTCGCTGATGAACCCGAACAGCCCGCGGCACGACGAAGCGGTGGAGATGCACACGCCCGCGTAGCCCCCTTGCCATCGGCGCCATCCTGACGAACCCTCCCGCACCTCTCAGGTGCGGGAGGGTTCGTCGTTTAGCGACGAAAGCTGAGGACGCGTCGGGGAAAAAGCGACAGGATCTGACGGAGCGTTTGGGAAAGACGGCGAAAGCTGAGAGGGCGTTTGGGCTCCGCAACGCTCGATCAGATCCTGCCGCGTCTTTCCCAACCCTTCCTCACGTCCTGCAGGGTTTTCCCGCACGCTTCCTCACGTGTTGCGCCGGCCGCGGAGGGGCGTCGTTTCGGGCTGCGGGCGTCAATACAGAACGATCGGTATTCCTAACGTGTATTGCTCAGAAAAGGTCGCTTTATCTTAAGGGAAGCCAGGCTCATACTGATGAATAAGACGATCACATCGCATTGAAAGAACGAGGAAAGCCATGACCAACACCGCAACGGATCACCGCGTGCAGGCAGGCAAGGGCGCCACTGTATCCGGCGCCGTCGCCACCCCCTCGGCAGGGTCGGGGGTCGCCGAGGCGACCGCTCTGGCCACCGACGCAATCGCCCTCGTCCGCCGCTGGCTGACCGAAGCCAGCAAGGTTCCCGTGGACGCCTCCGCCGAGCAGCTCGCCGGTGTCCTGAAGGACCCGAACGGCCTGGACTTCACCGTGGGCTTCGTCGACGGCGTGGTCCGTCCCGAGGACCTGCACGTCGCCGCCCGCAACCTCGCCGCCCTCGCCCCGAAGGTTCCCGCCTTCCTGCCCTGGTACATGCGCAGCGCTGTCCAGGTGGGCGGCCGCATGGCCCCGGTCCTGCCGCAGGTCGTCATTCCCGTGGCCCGCAAGGTCCTCCGCGAAATGGTGGGTCACCTCATCGTCGACGCCACCGACTCCAAGCTAGGCCCGGCCATCGCCAAGATCCGCAAGGACGGCATCAAGCTCAACGTGAACCTGCTCGGCGAGGCCGTGCTCGGTGAGCACGAGGCGTCCCGCCGGCTCGAAGGAACCCACACCCTGCTGGCCCGCCCGGACGTGGACTACGTCTCCATCAAGGTGTCCTCCACCGTGGCACCGCACTCCGCCTGGGCCTTCGACGAGGCGGTGGAGCACGTCGTCGAGAAGCTCACGCCGCTGTTCGCCCGCGCTGCCTCCTTCCCCAAGCCCAAGTTCATCAACCTGGACATGGAGGAGTACAAGGACCTGGATATGACCATCGCGGTCTTCACCCGGATCCTGGACAAGCCCGAGTTCAGGAACCTGGAAGCCGGCATCGTGCTCCAGGCATACCTCCCCGACGCCCTTGCCGCCATGATCCGGCTGCAGGAATGGGCCGCCGCCCGCCGCGCAGACGGCGGCGCGGCCATCAAGGTCCGCGTGGTCAAGGGCGCCAACCTTCCCATGGAGCAGGTGGAAGCCTCGCTGCACGGCTGGCCGCTGGCCACCTGGGGCACCAAGCTCGACTCCGACATCAACTACAAGCGCGTCATCAACTACGCGCTGCACCCGGACCGGATCGGCAACATCCGGATCGGCGTGGCCGGCCACAACCTGTTCGACATCGCCTTCGCCTGGCTGCTGGCCAAGCAGCGCGGCGTCGAGTCGGGCATCGAATTCGAGATGCTGCTCGGCATGGCGCAGGGCCAGGCCGAGGCCGTCAAGAAGGACGTCGGCTCCCTGCTGCTCTACACACCCGTGGTGCACCCGGCCGAATTCGACGTCGCCATCGCCTACCTGATCCGCCGCCTCGAAGAGGGCGCCAGCCAGGAAAACTTCATGTCCGCCGTCTTCGAGCTCAGCGAGAATGAAGGACTGTTCGAGCGCGAAAAGCAGCGCTTCCTGTCCTCCCTGCAAGAGCTCGACGACGAGGTGCCGCCGCCCAACCGCCTGCAGAACCGCAGCCACCCGGCAGAGCTGATGCCGCGCACCGGCTTCCAGAACACCCTGGACACCGACCCGTCCCTGCCCGCCAACCGCGACTGGGGCCGGGCCATCCTGGACCGGGTTCCGACGTCGATCCTGGGCAACGCCTCCGTTGAGGCCGCCACCATCACGGACGCCGACACCCTCAACACCGTGATTGCAACGGCCGTTGAGAAGGGCAAGGCATGGGGTGCGCTGTCCGGTGCCGAGCGTGCCGAGATCCTGCACCGCGCCGGCGACGTGCTCGAAGCCCGCCGCGCGGAGCTCCTCGAGGTCATGGCCAGCGAGACCGGCAAGACCATCGACCAGGGCGACCCCGAGGTCAGCGAGGCGGTGGACTTCGCCCACTACTACGCCGAGTCAGCCCGCAAGCTGGACCAGGTCGACGGCGCCAGGTTCGTTCCGGCGAAGCTCACCGTGGTTACCCCGCCGTGGAACTTCCCGGTGGCCATCCCTGCCGGTTCCACCCTTGCGGCGCTCGCCGCCGGCTCCGCCGTCGTGATTAAGCCTGCCAAGCAGGCCCGCCGCAGCGGCGCCGTGATGATCGAGGCACTGTGGGAGGCCGGCGTTCCGCGCGACGTGCTCACCATGGTGCAGCTGGGTGAGCGCGAGCTCGGCCAACAGCTGATCTCCCACCCGGCCGTGGACCGCGTCATCCTCACCGGCGGCTACGAGACCGCCGAACTGTTCCGCTCGTTCCGCAAGGACCTCCCGCTCCTGGCCGAAACCAGCGGCAAGAACGCCATCATCGTCACACCCAGCGCTGACCTGGACCTCGCTGCGAAGGATGTTGCCTACTCCGCGTTCGGCCACGCCGGCCAGAAGTGCTCCGCCGCCTCGCTGGTGATCCTGGTGGGCTCTGTGGCCACCTCGAAGCGGTTCCACAACCAGCTGATCGATGCCGTGACCTCCCTCAAGGTGGGCTACCCGCAGGACCCCACCAGCCAGATGGGCCCGATCATTGAGCCTGCCAAGGGCAAGCTGCTCAACGCGCTGACCACCCTCGGCGACGGCGAGAACTGGGCCGTCGAGCCCCGCAAGCTCGACGACACCGGCCGGCTCTGGAGCCCGGGCGTGCGCTACGGCGTCAAGCGCGGTTCCTACTTCCACCTGACCGAGTTCTTCGGTCCCGTCCTCGGCGTCATGACGGCGGACACCCTGGAAGAGGCCATCGCCATCCAGAACCAGATCGAGTACGGCCTCACCGCCGGCCTGCACTCCCTCAACACCGACGAACTGGGAGTGTGGCTGGACACCATCCAGGCCGGCAACCTCTACATCAACCGCGGCATCACCGGCGCCATCGTGCAGCGGCAGCCGTTCGGCGGCTGGAAGAAGTCGGCGGTTGGCGCCGGCACCAAGGCGGGCGGCCCCAACTACCTCGCCGGCCTCGGCGACTGGACCAGCGCCGAAAGCACCCAGGGTGCCGCGGCGGCCATCGCTAACCGCCGGGTGCAGCGCCTCCTCGACGCCGTGAAGGGTGAACTCAGCGCAGCCGACACCGAAGCGCTGCAGCGGGCACTGGGCTCCGACGCCCTCGCCTGGGCCGACGAATTCGGCACCGCCAAGGACGTCTCCAACCTCAGCGCCGAGCGGAACATCTTCCGCTACCGTGCGCTGCCGGTCACCATCCGGCTGTCCGACGGCGAATCCCTCCGTGCGCTCGTCCGGACAGTGGCCGCCGGCGTACTTGCCGGCGCCCCGCT
The DNA here is from genome assembly GCF_042884885.1 of Arthrobacter sp. NPDC058097. Classification (NCBI taxonomy): domain Bacteria; kingdom Bacillati; phylum Actinomycetota; class Actinomycetes; order Micrococcales; family Micrococcaceae; genus Arthrobacter; species Arthrobacter sp. NPDC058097. The sequence continues at coordinate 361,017 of NZ_JBHVSZ010000003.1, read as the reverse complement.
CACCGTTTCGTCCGGCGTCGAACTTCCCGCCCAGCTGCGTGCGGTGCTCACCGGGCTGGACATCACCGTGACGGTGGAGAACGACGCCGCGTGGCTGGTATCCGCCGGCCGCCTCGCCGCGGCGGACAAGCTGTCCGGCGGACGCATCCGCCTGATCGGCGGCTCCGCTGCCGACCTGGCCGAAGCGACCGGCGGCCGTCCGGACCTGGCCATCTACGCCCACGAAGTGACGGAGGCCGGCCGCATCGAAATGCTGCCGTTCCTGCACGAGCAGGCCGTCAGCATCACAGCTCACCGGTTCGGCACCCCGAACCACCTCTCCGATTCACTGATCTAAACGTTCCGGCCTTTCTAACCGGGCAAAGAGAACGGGCGGGCACCCATCAGGTGTCCGCCCGTTCTCTTTGCCTGTTGCTGCTTAACCCAGATACCAGCCGGGTGGGGCCCACGATGCCGGGACGCTGTGTGCGGAAAAGTCCTCGCAGCGCGTGCAGGTGTACGCGACTTCGCCCAGCTTCCGGACGGTGCCGTCCTGGCGGTGCTTGGGCGGCACGAAGGACTCAAGATAAATGAACTCGTCGGTTCCGCACTTTTCGCAATTGGGCTGGCCGACGTATTCGGCGTCCATGGTCATGGAGTGGCGGGTATAGCGGGGGTTTGCGGCTGTGGTCACGGCGTACCTATCCCGGACACACGGGCTTCATTGCCAAAGCATGTCCGTTTTCGAAACCTGTGTGTTGACAGCCGCTGCATGACCGCAACATTCACAGCATAGGCCAGCTGCGAACCGTTATCAATCATTTTCCGGCCGCAGCCAGCCTAAACAGGCTTCTTCAGCGTCCTTCCCATGATGGCCTGGGTCAGGGCGTCGATGACCTCGGCGTTCGCCAACGGGTTCCTGATCAGCGTGAAGTCGACATCCCCCACCGGCGGCAACTCGAAGCGGCGGGTGATGATTTTCAGGTCCTCGGGCACCAGGGAGGACGGCATCACGGCCACCCCGATCCCGGCGCGGACGGCCGCCAGCACGCCGCTGATTTGCTTGGTGGTGCACGTGATGCGCCACGTCCTGCCTACGGATTCGAGCGCGTCGATGGCAAGCTTGCGGCTCAGGCTCGGCGCGGGATAGGCGATCAGCGGCACGGGATGGCCAGGTTCCAGGGCGGTCTGCTCGAGGCCCACCCAGGAGAAGGTGTCGTGCTGGACCACGGTGCCGTCCTTGGCGCCGGCCACCCACTTGACGAAGACGAGGTCCAGCTGGCCGGAGTTCAGGCGCTTGTACAGCTGGTCGCTCTGGCCGACCGTGAGCTCGAGGTTGATCTGCGGGTAGATCTGCCGGAACTCGCGCAGGATCCGCGGCAGGCCGGTGATGGCGAGGTCGTCGGCGGTGCCGAAGCGCAGACGCCCGCGCATGGCCGAACCGGAAAAGTAGCGGGCGGCGGCGTCGTGGGCGGAGAGGATGCTGCGGGCGAAGCCGGCCATGGCATCGCCGTTGTCCGTCAGGCTGACGTCCCTCGTGTCCCGGCTGATGAGCGTCCGTTTGGCGGCGGCTTCAAGCTTGCGCACGTGCTGGCTGACCGTGGGCTGGGCCAGGCCCAGGCGCTCTGCCGCCTTGGTGAAGCTCAGCGTTTCGGCCACGGCGAGGAACGATCGGAGCTGGGCCGGTTCGAACATGCGTCCTCCTCGACGGCGGTAGTCATTACGTTTAGCAATGTTAGTTATAGGAGCAATAGTCCTCCACAATCAGAGGTGCCGGCCATAGCGTTGAGGGCATCCCCCATCGGACCGCTCAGCTGAGGAAACCCCTGTGACACCCCCACCGCCGCCACTGGCCACCGTCACCCCGCCCGTCGCCGTCGTCAGTGAACGCCTTCCGTGGCGCCACACCTTCATTTCACTCCGGGTCCCCAACTTCAGGCTCTTCGCCGCGGGCCACTTCATTGCCGTCATCGCCATCTGGATGCAGCGCATCGCCCAGGACTGGCTGGTGCTCCAGCTCTCCGGTTCGGTCACCGCCGTCGGGTTCACCGTGGCGCTGCAGTTCCTGCCCTCACTGCTGCTGGGGCCGTGGGGCGGGATGGTCGCGGACAGGTTCTCCAAGCGCAAAATCCTCATTCTGTGCCAGTCCGCCGCGGCGATCCTGGCCGCTGCGCTCGCGGCCCTGTCACTCACCGGGAGGATCGAGGTGTGGCACGTCTACGCCATCGCGCTGGTCCTTGGCCTCGTCACCGTCCTGGACCAGCCCGCCCGGCAGGTCTTCGTCCACGAACTGGTGGGCCCCCGCTACCTGCGCAACGCCATCAGCGTGAACTCGACTACGTTCCAGCTGGGCGGGCTCATCGGTCCGGCGATCGCCGGGGTGCTGCTGACCGCCGTCGGTGCCGGCTGGGCCTTCGCCGCCAACGCGGCTGCCTGCTGCTCCACGGTGGCGATGCTCCTGCTGCTGCGCCGGGACGAGCTGTTCGTCAGTGCGCCGGCGCCCAAGTCCAAGGGCATGCTGCGGGAGGGGCTGCGGTACGCGCTGAACAAGCCCACCATCTACTGGCCGTGGCTCATGGTGGGGTTCATCTCCGTGTTCGCCATGAGCCTGCCCGTGCTGCTCGCCGCCTTCGCGGACCGCGTGTACGGCATAGGCGCGGGCGGTTACGGCATGCTGAATGCGCTCGTGGCCCTCGGGGCGCTGACAGGCGCGGTTGCCTCCACCAGGCGGCGGCAGCTCCGGCTGCGGTCGGTGGTCCTGGCGGCCGGCATGTACGGGCTGATGCTGTGCCTGTCCGCGGCCGTTCCCACCCTGCCGCTCTTCGGCGCAGCGCTGGTGCTGTCCGGGTTCTGGTGCCTGATGTTCCTCACCGCGTCCAACCAGCTGGTGCAGACCAGCTCCAACATGGGCATCCGCGGCCGGGTGATGAGCCTGTACATCATGGTGCTCATCGGCGGCCAGGCCCTCGGCGGACCCATGATCGGTTTCATTGCCGAGCACTTGGATCCGCACGCAGGGCTGCTGGTGGCCGGAGGGGTGCCGGCGCTCGCCGCGGCGACTGTCGCCGTCGTGCTTGCCCGCAAGGGTGAGTTGACGCTCAAGGTGGACCTGCGGAGCCGGCGGGGACTGCTGCGGGTGGTGCGCCGCGCGGCGTAGGGCCGGCGTGCAGCACAGCAGGGGGTGGTTGGAGCGGCTGACGGGAATCGAACCCGCGTATCAAGCTTGGGAAGCTAGCGCTCTACCATTGAGCTACAGCCGCAGTCGCACCGGAAACTGCCCGGGGCAGAACCTAGCTTAGCGCAGTTGTACCGTGACCCCGGCCATCTGGATCCCGAGTCCGCCCGCGTCGCCAAGCCCGGCCGAAATGTCCTCCCCGTAACTGTTCGGTAAAGGCCCGGGCGGTGCGCGGCTCCGCGTCGGCGAGGATGACTATCCTGAATCTCGTTAGCTGCAGTATGGGGAACGGGCTACGCAAGGCAGGCCCGACGTCGGAAAAGGATCCCCATGGCAGGTGCAGAACACGAGGTCCTCGTTGCGCGCGACGCCATGACGGTCTGGTCCTTCCTCCTGGACGGCGCGAATCTGCCCAGATGGCAGGCCGACGTCCGGAGCGTAGGGCTCAGTTCGGGCAGCGCCGGCAGCGTGGGGGCCAAGTACCAGGTCACGGTTGACGGGCCCCATGGCCGCCCGGTGGCGCGCGATTACGAGATCACCCATGCCCGGCCCGGCGCCGAAATCCAGTTCCAGGTGGTGGCCGGCCCGTCCCTCCTGCGCGGCGGTTTCTACCTCAGCACCGAGAGCGCCGGAACCCGGGTGCGGTTCGCGCTGGAGGCCCCGACGCGCGGCTTCTGGAGCTTCTTCCGGCCGGCTTACCGGCGCCGGCTCCGGGCCGCCGTGGGACAGCTCGCGAAGCTGCCCGCCGTTATCGAAGAACGCACGACGGCGGACTGAGACTTCGTCTCTCCCGTTGGAGTTTTCGTCCACATATCGCGAGTTAGAGGCCCCCTAACTCGCGATATGTGGACAAAAACTCCATATGGCGATACTTCTTACTGGGCCAGTTGCTGGCCCGCCCAAACGCCGGGGATGGCCGACGGCGGCGACAGGACTCCGCCGTCGAGGTTCCAGTACTGCATGGGGCCGGCTTGCCCGGCTTGTCCTGTACGCTGCAGGACCAGCCCAGTGGAGTAGACGCCGGTGACGCCGTGCAGTGCGCGGATGGAAGTCACGTCGCCCCAGCCGCTGGCGACCAGTGTCCGGGCTTCGGCCTGGGGCGACGGACCGCCGGAACCGCGGTAGAGCAGAACGGTGCCGTCGCCCTGGCGGGCCAGCAGGTCCTGGAACCCGTCGCCGTCGTAATCCACCATGGCGAGCCGGGTGGCGGTTACGCCGGAGGCGATGAGGGTCCGCTGGACCAGGTCGCCGGTGCCCCGGTTGGGGTAGAGCCAGAGGTTTGCGCCGGCGTCGAGGGCCAGGAGCGCGGGGAGCCGGTTGGTGGAACACCACCCGCCGACGGCCAGCGTCATCCCCGCCCAGCCGGACTGCCCCAGCGTGACCGGCGGCAGGAACCCGCCCGCCAGCTGCCCCGGATACAGGGTGAGGCGCCCGTCGGACCATTGGGCGAGCACGTCGAAAACGCCGTCGCGGTCCCAGTCGGTAACGAAAACCTGCCGGGCGGCCGCGAAGCCGGAGCCGATGGTTTCGGGCGGGCCGAACTGTCCGGCGCCCAGCGCTTGCCGGTTGATGAGCTGCCCCGAAGAGTCCACCGACACGATGTCCCCCGCGCTCCTGATGGCGGCCGTGGCCAGATCCAGGGTGGGCGGCATGTGCTTCACCAGCGGTTCGCACACGTCGGCCGGCTGCACGGGAACCGACGTGCTGCCACCCGGAGCGGCCGTGGTGCCGGCCGGCAGGGCCGTGTAGCCGAAGAAGTTCACCACGCCCCACATGGTGTAGCGGTTGGGCGTGGTCTGCCAGTTCCCGTCGGTGAAGGTGATGCCGATCCCGACGACGTTGAACCGCGGGTCCGTGAGGATGGCGTTGTGCGCCGGCGAGTTCTTCCACCACTCGACGAGCTGCGCGGCGTCGCGGTCCCAGCGGACGGCGATGACCTCGCCTGCACCGTTGGTGGGGCTCAGGGCCCGGGCATCAGTCCAGAAGTTGGCCCGGTGTTCAATGACCTCGCGGGACGCAATGCTGTCCGACCATTCCTGCGCCAGGCCGGCAACCGTCGCGTGGTACTTAACGGCCGCCAGGCCGAGGGACGCCCGGTAGGTGTTGATGGCGTTGAAGACGGCGGCCACCTGTGCGGCGTTGCTGTCCGGCACCAGCGCCTGCGGTGTCAGCAGGCCCTTTGCGGCGGCGCCTTGGTCCGTCCGTGCCGTGTCCTGCGGTGCGGCGAAGGCATCGGCGGGTGCGGAGAGCGGCGGAATGGAGGCCGGTTCCGGCGGGCCCTCTGCTGCGGGGCCGGCGACCTGGGCCGGAGCACGCTGCGGGGGCGCGGGCTGCGTGGTGTGGCTTGGTGCGGCGGGCACTTCCCGGGCGGTGACGGGCGCCGGGGCGGGGACTGCCGCCGGGGCCGGGACCGCCGTCGTCCCCGTCTCCGCCGGTGTTGCGGTGTGCGGTGCGGTGTCAGCAGCTCCGGTGAGTGGGAGCCGTGGTGAGAGTGCCGCGGTGGCCGGGCCGCCGTCGTCGGGCGTTTTCCGGGACTGCGCAGGGACGGCTTCCGGTGCGGCGGCAGGGGCGCCCGGCACCGCGGTGGCCGTGGCGGAACTCCCGGCGGCTGCCATGGTTGGCAGGCCGCTGGCCGCGGGCGCCGCCAGCGCGAGGGCGCAGGCGAGTGCAACAGCGGCCTTGGCCGCAATCCTGTTCAAAATATCCCCAGCTCTATTTCCGGCCGTGTGACGTGAGACCGCCAGCCTGATTGTTCACGCAACACTAGCGGCAGGGCAGGGGAGCGGCAATGGTATTTTTGAGGGTGTGCTGATCTCTGACCGCGACATTCGTGCCGAAATTGATTCCGAACGGATCGTCCTCGATCCGTACGAAGCCGCGATGGTCCAGCCGTCCTCGGTGGATGTCCGGATTGACCGCTATTTCAGGCTGTTCGACAACCACAAATACGCCCACATCGACCCCGCCGAGGAGCAGCCCGAGCTGACCCGGCTGGTGGAGGTGGAGGAGGGCGAACCGTTCATCCTGCACCCGGGCGAGTTTGTGCTCGGCTCCACCTACGAAACCGTCACGCTGCCCGACGACATCGCGGCGCGCCTCGAGGGCAAGTCCTCGCTCGGCCGTCTCGGCCTGCTGACGCACTCAACGGCCGGCTTCATCGACCCCGGCTTCTCCGGGCACGTCACGCTGGAGCTGTCCAACATGGCCACGCTTCCGATCAAGCTCTGGCCCGGCATGAAGATCGGCCAGCTCTGCTTCTTCCGGCTGACCTCCGCCGCTGAGTTCCCCTACGGCTCTGGCGAGTATGGCAACCGCTACCAGGGCCAGCGCGGACCCACCGCGAGCCGCAGCCACCTGAACTTCCACCGGACCGACATTTAGCGCCAGCTGGTTGCGGCGAGAGGTGAGATCCCGTCGCTTTGCGGCCTCATAAACGTCGAGATCCCACGTCTCGATGAGGAAACGGCCCCGGCGAGGCTCAGGCCCGGACGGGTTCCGGCCGCGCCGGCCGGGAGAACTTCTTGACGAGGGGCTCGACGTAGCGGGCAGCCAGCGGGCCCATGACCGCCATGATGAGAACGTACGCCGTGGCGAGGGCGGCGAGCTCGTCCGTCACCACCCCGGACGTCACGGCGAGGCCGGCGATGACAATGGAAAACTCGCCGCGTGCTATCAGCGCAGCCCCGGCGCGAAAGCGGCCCGGCCGAGCGATGCCGGCGCGCTTGGCGGCCCATACTCCCGTGATGAGTTTGGTGGCGGCTGTGACAACCGCCAGGACAAGCGCCCACGCCAGCACCGGCGGAATGGACGTGGGGTCCGTGTTGAGTCCGAACGCCACGAAGAAGATGGCAGCAAACAGGTCCCGCAACGGCTCAAGAATCCGCGTTGCACTGTGGGCAGTGGCGCCCGAGATCGCGATGCCGAGCATGAAGGCGCCCACCGCGGCGGACACCTGCAGCACCGCCGCCACGCCGGATACCAGCAGCGCGGCCCCGAGCAGGTTCAGCAGGAAGACCTCGGAATTCTCGCTGTGCACGGCTTTGGAGACGTGGTGCCCGTGGCGCAGGGCGACCAGCAGCACCACGGTGACCACAGCCAGTGAGACGCCCACGGTCTGCAGGCCGCCCAGGAAGCTGACCCCGGCAAGCGTGGCGGTGAGGATCGGCAGATAAATCGCCATGGCCAGGTCCTCGAAGACCAGGATGGAGAGGACGACTGGTGTCTCGCGGTTACCGATACGGCCAAGGTCCGTGATGACCTTGGCCGCGATGCCCGACGACGATATATACGTGACGCCGCCCATAACCATGGCGCCCACGACTCCCCACCCGAGAAGGGCAGCCAACGCGGCGCCGGGAATGAAGTTCAGGACGAAGTCGAGGATGCCGGCCTTCCACGATCTGCGCAGACCGGTCACGAGCTCCGTCGCCGTATATTCCAGACCGAGCATAAGCAGGAGCAGGATGACACCGATCTCGCCCGAGAGGTGGGAAAACTCCTTCATGCCGCTCAGCTCCACGACACCACCGGCGCCGAAGCACAGCCCGCCCACCAGATACAGCGGAATGGGTGACATCCCGATCCGCCCTGCCAGCCTCGCCAGCAGGCCGAGGCAGAACACAACTGCCCCGAGTTCGATGAGGGACAGGGCCACGCGGTCCATGAGGGTCAGCCGTTGCGCAGGATGTCCGCCGCAGCGTCCAGCCCCTCTTGCGTGCCGACGGCGACCAGCAGGTCGCCGGGGTGAAGCAGGAGGTCAGGGCCCGGCGAAGGAACCACCTCGCCTTCACGCATGATCGCCACAATCGAAACGCCGCACCGTGTGCGAATGCGGGCTTTGCCCATGGGCTGGTTCTGGAACGGGGAGTCCGCGGCTATGGAGAATTGCCGGGTGGCGATGCCGGGAACTTCCCGGTGGGCCTCGGTCAGCGCCATGGCAATGTGCTGGCCTCCCAGCAGATTCCCCAGGCATGCCGCTTCCTCGCCGGTCAGCGGAATCGAGGCCTGGCACGTGTCCGGGTCATCCCACGTGGAAACGAACAGCTCGGTCTGGCCCTCGCGCAGTTCCACCACCCCGATGCGCCGGCCGGATGCTGTCATGAAGTCCTTGCGCCTGCCAAGGCCCGGGAGGTCTGTCTCTTCCACGTACATAACATCAGCCTAGTCCGCAAACCTGCGATTTCGATTGAATCTGCGGGGCCCTGGCGGGGCTTAAATGTCCGTTCGCGCCAGGGCACGCGCCAGGGAAGGCCCGGAGCAGGGACGGGAGCAGGGCGGGGCCGGGTCAGGACTGCGGGACGACGGCGATCTCGGCTTCACTCGGGGCCTTGACCGGCAGGAGGACCAGGAGCCCGGCGAGCAGCACCGCCATGATGCCCAGGATGCCCCAGCGCTGCGCTTCCCCCTGGGCCACCAGGGGAGTGGCGACGGTGATGCACAGCGTGAACAGGGCAGGGGCCAGGAAGCTCACCGCGCGGCCGGTGGTCGCGTACAGGCCGAAGAGTTCGCCGGATTCGCCCTGCGGGGCCAGCCGCGCGAGGTAGGCGCGCGAGGAGGACTGGGCAGGCCCGACGAACAGGCAAAGGAACAGGCCGAAAACCCAGAACGTCGTGGCGCCGTACCAGGGCACCCCGAAGAACGTGTGGTTGTCGTTGCCCAGCACCAGAATCACCGTTCCGGCGAGCAGCAGGCCGGTGAGGGATCCGATGATCACAGCCTTTGGACCCACCCTGTCGTCCAGGAAGCCGCCGATGATCGCGCCCACGGCGGCCACGATGTTGCCGAAAATAGCGAAAAAGATGACCTGCGGCAGTGCGAAGCCGAAGGTGCCGGCCGCGATGATCCCGCCGAAGGTGAAGACCGCCGCCAGCCCGTCCCGGAAGATGGCGCTCGCCAGCAGGAAGAAGATGGTGTGCGGACTGGTCCGGTAGATAGCCTTGATCCTGCGCGCCAGCAGCCCGTACGACGCCAGGAACCCGAGCCTCGCCGCGCGCTTCAGTTTGGGGAGCTCCGGCACCGCGAACATCACCGGCAGCGCGAAGATGAAGAACCAGAGGGCGGAGAACACCGCCACCAGCCGGATGTTGAGGCCGTCCTGCGTTGAGGCGCCGAACCACTCGAAGCGAGGCTGCACGAAAAGCTGCAGCACGATGAGCAGGGCCACGATGCCGCCGAGGTACCCCATGCCCCACCCGAACCCGCTGACCTTGCCGATATTCCTCGGCGTCGAGATCTGCGCCAGCATGGCGTTGTAGTTGACGCCCGCGAACTCGAAGAAGATGTTGGCCAGGGCGATCAGGGACACCCCCAGCAGGAGGAACTCGGGCCGCGGAAACACGAAGAAGCACAGCGCCGTCAGGACCGCCACGGCGGCCGTGTTCACTCCCAGCCAGAGCTTGCGGCGGCCACCGGTATCGGACCGCTGGCCCGTGACGGGCGCGAGCAGGGCGATGGCCGCCCCTGCAATGGCCAGCGCCCCGCCGAGCACCGCCGATGCCCGGTCTTCGCCGCCGAACGCCTGGGACGTCAGGTAGACCGTGAAGACGAACGTCGTCATGACCGCGTTGAACGCCGCGGATCCCCAGTCCCAGGCCGCCCAGGCCAGAACGCGGCCCTTGCTGGAGGCCTGCTGGCCTGCTTCAAGGTCCGACGACGGCTGCGTCGCCTCGGATGCCGCTGCGGAGTTCATAGGCCGATGCTATCCGCCCGGAGCGAACAAGGAGGGGAAAGTCTCCCGCAGGCTGGCGAAACTTGCCTTCCGGCCCGCCGTTACCGGGAAAACTGTCGGTGACCCCTTGATAAACTGTCTGGACCGAACCCAACGAATGACCGCCTGCTCCAACTTTTGATAACCGAATTCTGACTTTGCGGAGATACCAGTGATCACAGTCCTTGCCGTGCACTTCGCGGTGGCCGCTGTGGCGCCATTCATCTTCCGGAAGTTCGGCCGCAACTCGTTCTACGCGCTGGCCGCGGTCCCCGCCGGTTCATTCGTCTGGCTCCTGTTCCAGCACGCCGCCGTCTACGCCACCGGATCCGCAAACACCGGAGCCCCCGCCGAAACCGTTCCGTGGATCCCAAGCCTCGGCATCGAATTCGCTTTCCGCATGGACGCCCTCGCCTGGGTCATGTCGCTGCTGGTCCTCGGTGTCGGCGCCCTGGTGCTGGTCTACTGCGCCCGGTACTTCAAGGACAAGGACAGCTACCTCGGCGGCTTCGGCGCGCAGCTGCTGGCATTCGCAGGGGCAATGTTCGGGCTGGTCACCGCCGATGACCTGCTGATGATGTTCATCTTCTGGGAACTCACCACGGTCCTGTCCTACCTCCTGATCGGTTACGCACGGACACGGCTTGCCGCCCGCCGCTCCGCGCTGCAGGCCCTCATGGTCACCACCGCCGGCGGCCTGGCCATGCTCGTCGGCCTGATCATGCTCGGCGCCAGCGCCGGCACCTACCGGATCTCGGCCATCCTCGAGCAGGCACCGCAGCTGGTTTCCGGGCAGGCGGCGGGGGCCGTGGGCGCCGCCGGCGTCCTCATCCTGGCCGGTGCGGTGACCAAGTCCGCGCTGGTTCCCTTCCACTTCTGGCTTCCCGGCGCCATGGCAGCGCCGACTCCCGTCAGCGCGTACCTGCATGCCGCCGCGATGGTGAAGGCCGGCGTGTACATCGTGGCTCGCCTCGCGCCGGGCTTCACGGAGACGGCCTACTGGCTGCCGGTGGTCCTCGGGCTGGGGCTCGCCACCATGCTGGTGGGCGGCTACCGGGCACTGCGCCAGACGGACATCAAGCTCATCCTGGCCTACGGCACCGTGAGCCAGCTCGGCTTCATCACCATGGTGGTGGGGCTCGGAAAGCCCGACGCCGCGCTCGCCGGCCTCGCCATGCTCCTCGCCCACGGCTTGTTCAAGGCAACGCTCTTCCTGGTGGTGGGCATCATCGACCACCAGTCCGGCACCCGCGACATCCGCCAGCTCTCGGGCGTCTTCCGCTCCTCCCGGGCCCTCGGCATCGTGGCCGGCATCGGTGCCGCCTCCATGGCCGGCATCCCGCTGCTGGGCGGGTTCGTGGCGAAGGAGTCGGTCCTCGAGGCGTTCGTGCACTTCGCCGCCGAGCCCGGCTACGGGCCCTGGGGCGCGGTGGTCCTGGCGGGCGTAGTGCTGGGCTCCGTGCTGACCTTCGCCTACAGCGCGCGCTTCATGTGGGGCGCCTTCGCCGTGAAACCCGGCGTCGAGCGCACCCCGTTCAAGGCCGTCCGGCCGTCCTTCCTCGCAGCTCCGGCCGTCCTGAGCGGCCTCACCATCATTTACGGACTGTGGCCCGTTCCGGTGGATGCCTGGATCCAGCCCTATGCGGCCCTGTTTACGGGAGAGACGCAGCTTACCGGGGGAACGCACGACGCCGGCACTGCTGCAGGTGCCGCAGGGCACCTTGCGCTGTGGCACGGGCTGACCCCCGCCCTGGGCCTGACCGCCGTCACCTTCGCCGCCGGCGCGGCGATGTTCTACGGACGGGCGGTAGTGGACCGGATCCAGAGCGCCGTTCCGGCTTGGTTCGACGCCGACCGCGGCTACCAACTGACCATCGGCGCGCTGGACGACGTCGCCGTCTGGATCACCGGACGCACGCAGCGTGGTTCACTGTATTTCTACCTTGCCGTCATCCTCAGCGTCGCCTTCGTCCTGCCCCTGTCCGCACTGATCGCCGCGAACAAGCCCCTTCCCGAAGGGCTGTACTTCGTCGACCCCAACTCGCCCCTGCAGCTGGTGGCCGGAGCCGGGATCGTGATCGGGGCCCTCGCCGCCGTCCGGGCCAACAAACGTTTCCTTGCCGTGCTCATGGTCTCCGTCACCGGCTACGGCATCGCGCTGATGTTCGCACTGCAGGGCGCCCCGGACCTGGCCCTGACGCAGATGCTCGTCGAAACCATCATCCTGGTGGCATTCGTGCTGGCCATGCGCAGCCTTCCGGCGGAGCTGCGGGACCGCACCCGGGGCAAGTACCGGGTGGTCCGTGTGATCATCGGCCTGTCCTTCGGCGCCACCATGGTCTTCGCCGCCATCCACGCCATGGGCGCCCGCATCGCCAGGCCGGTCTCCCTTGAGTTCCCCAAGCTGGCGTACGAGGGCGGCGGCGGGCTCAACATCGTTAACGTCACCCTCGTGGACATCCGCGCGTGGGATACCTTCGGCGAGATTTCCGTGCTGGCGCTGGCCGCCACCGGCGTGGCAAGCCTCATTTTCGTCCGGGGACGCGGGGACCGGCTGCGCACGGCCTCCGCCGTGGCTGAGGGGACCGTCGGGCGCCGCCACGGCGTGGACAAATCGTCGCGGGACGGCGCCGCCCTGGCGCTGACCCGGAAGTTCGCCGCGGCCGCACGGGACCCGTGGCTCGTTGCCGGGCGCACACTGGCGCCGGAGCGCCGCTCCATCATCTTTGAAGTGGTCACCCGGCTGGTCTTCCACTCGATGATCATCTTCTCGCTCTACCTGCTGCTGGCAGGACACAACCTCCCCGGCGGCGGCTTTGCCGGCGGCCTCATGGCCGGGCTGGCTCTCACCCTGCGCTACCTTGCCGGCGGCCGCTTCGAACTGCGGGAAGCCACCCCCATCAGCGCGGGCACCCTGCTCGGGATCGGCCTTGCCACGGCCGCGTTGTCCGGGGCCGCCCCGGTCCTGCTGGGCGGCCAGGTGTTCCAGAGCGCCATCATCGAGTTCTGGCTGCCGGTCTTTGGCGACATCAAGTTCGTCACCTCCACCATCTTCGACACCGGCGTCTACATCGTCGTCGTCGGCCTGGTGCTGGATGTGCTCCGCAGCCTGGGCGCCCAGATCGACGAGCACTTCGAAGAACGCCCCCTGCAGGAGGGCGGGCAGCAGGACGCACAGGAAGGCGACGAGGGCAGCGAAGAGATGCCCGGCGGCGTCCCGGCCGGATCAACCCGAGGCGGCACCGCATGACCGTCAACCTGACCCTACTCACCGTCATGGGCGCCCTCTACGCCTGCGGCATCTACCTGATCCTGGAACGCAGCCTCACGCGGGTGCTGCTGGGGCTGATGCTGCTGGCCAACGCCACCAACCTGCTGATTCTCGCCACCGGCGGCTATGCCGGGCTGGCACCCTTCTTCAGCAAGGACACGGATCCGGCGTCCTACAACGACCCCCTGCCGCAGGCACTGATCCTGACGTCCATCGTCATTTCCTTCGCGGTCACGGCCTTCATGCTGGGCATCATCTACCGGACCTGGGTGCTTGCCCGCCAGGACGACATCCAGGACGACATCGAGGACCGCCGCGTGGCCGAAACCCCCAGCTTCGACGCGGAGGACGACGCCGTCATCCCCGTGGAAACCTCCGAGTTCCCGTTGCCCATGCGCGGGACGGACGGGACTGCCGGGGACGGGCCGACGGCGACCGTCGAGGCAGGCGGACGGACCCTCCTGGCGGAACATGCGGCGCTGGAGGAGAAACCGGGATCCGGCAACATCCCCGCCGACACGAACACGGGCACAGAAAAAGGCACGGCTACGGACGGAGGCGCGAAGTGAACCTCGCAAGCCTTGCCCCGCTCGCCGTCGTTCTTCCCATCCTGGGCGCGGCGCTGACGTTCGTGCTGATCAGGCATTCCCGTGCGCAGCGCGCCGTCAGCATCGGCCTGCTCTCGCTCACCCTGCTGCTGGAGTGCCTGCTCCTGGCGTCCGTCTGGAACGGCGGCACGGCCGCGGTGAACATCGGCGGCTGGGTGCCGCCATGGGGCATCGTCATGGTGGTGGACCAGTTCTCCTCGCTGATGCTCGTGGTTTCCTCCGCGGTGAGCCTGGCCGTCCTCGTGTATGCCACAGGGCAGGGCATGGCCGACGGCGACCAGGACGCCCCGGTGTCGATCTTCCACCCCACCTACCTGATCCTCGTCGCCGGCGTCTCCAACGCGTTTCTCTCCGGGGACCTGTTCAACCTGTACGTCGGCTTCGAGATCCTGCTGACGGCAAGCTATGTGCTGATGACCCTCGGCGGCACAGGCCCGCGCATCCGGGCCGGAGTCACCTATGTTGTGGTCTCGGTGGTGTCGTCGGTGCTGTTCCTGATCGCCATCGCCATGGTCTACGGCGCGACCGGCACCATCAACATGGCGGACCTTGCCATCAAACTGTCCGAACTGGACCAGGGAACCAGGACTCTCCTGCACGTCATGCTGCTGGTGGCCTTCGGCATCAAGGCCGCCGTGTTCCCGCTGTCCTTCTGGCTTCCGGACTCCTACCCCACCGCGCCGGCACCGGTCACGGCCGTGTTTGCCGGCCTGCTCACCAAGGTGGGTGTCTACGCCATGGTCCGCACGGAAACCCTGCTGTTCCCCGGTGACAGCCTCAACACGCCCCTGATGGTGGTGGCGCTGCTGACCATGGTGGTCGGCATACTGGGTGCGCTCGCGCAGAGCGACATCAAGCGTCTGCTGTCCTTCACCCTGGTCAGCCACATCGGCTACATGGTGTTCGGCCTGGCGATGTCCTCGGTGGCCGGCCTCGCCGCCGCGGTGTTCTACGTGGCCCACCACATCACCATCCAGACCAGCCTGTTCCTGGTCACCGGCCTGATTGAACGCCGCGGCGGCAGCTCCTCGGTGGACCGGCTGGCCGGGCTGGCCAAGCTGTCCCCGCTGCTGGCGCTGCTGTTCTTTGTGCCCGCCATGAACCTGGCCGGCATCCCGCCGTTCTCGGGCTTCCTGGGCAAGCTGGGCCTGATGCAGGCGGGCATCGCCCTGGGCACCCCGCTGGCCTACGCCCTGGTGATCGGCGGCGTGCTGACGAGCCTCCTGACCCTCCTGGCCGTTGCCCGCGTATGGAACCGTGCGTTCTGGCGGAAGGCCGAGGACGCGGAGCACCCCGACCCGGTGCTCCTGGCTCCCGCTCCGGCAGCGGAAGCCGGCACGACGGCGCTACGCCTCCTGCCGCGGACCATGGTGGGCTCCACCCTGGGCCTGGTGGTGCTGGGTGTGGCGCTCACGGTCTTCGCCGGCCCGATCTTCCAGGTGGCGGACCAGTCCGCCGCGGCCATGCTCGACAGGTCCGCCTACATCCAGGCCGTGCTCGGGGACGGCGTCCCGGTCCCGGCCCTGGGGCAGGGCGGAGGCGGAAAGTGAGCCGGAAAAAGGTGTCCCTGCGGCAGGAACTGCCGCTGCTGGTCTGGCTTGTCATCGTCTGGGGAGCACTCTGGCAGGACTTCAGCCCCGGCAACCTGCTCTTTGGCGCCCTGCTGGCGATTGCGGTGGCACGCCTGTTCTACCTGCCGCCGGTGGAACTGAGCGGCCGCTTCAACGTGCTGCGGGCTGTTCCGTTCGCGGTGGTGTTCCTCGGCAAGGTGGTGGCCGCCAGCTGCCAGGTCTTCTACCTGGCGGTGACCCAAGGGCCCAAGGTGACCAACGCCGTCGTCGCCGTTCCGTTGCGCAGCCATTCGGACCTGATGGTGACGGCGACCGGCCACGTGATTTCCCTGATCCCGGGGTCGCTCGTGGTGGAGGTGGACAGGTCCACCTCCACGCTCTACATCCATGGACTCAACGTCCGCAACGGGGAGGACGTCCTCAAGCTGCGCAAGGAAGTCCGCGACACCGAGGCGGGGCTGATCCGGATCATGGGAACGAAGGAAGAGCTTGCCGCCCTGAACCAGGAGGTTGGCGCATGATGGAACTGGTCCTCACCGTCACCGCCGTGGCGCTGGCCCTCGCCGCCGCGGGCACGATCATCCGCATCGCCCGTGGCCCGTCGCTGCTGGACCGGGTCCTCGCGGCGGACGTGCTGCTGGCCATCCTCGGCGCGGCGCTGTGCATCGACATGGCCGTGAACCGGCACCTGAACAACCTGATGCTGGTGGTGGCCATCTCCGTCATCGGGTTCATCGGCTCGGTGACGGTGGCGCGCTTCGTGGCGGACAGGCGGGAGCAGCCGAATGAGTCCTGAACCGAATGCCGTGGATGCCGTGATCGATGCCGTTTCGGCTGCATTCATGGTGGTGGGCGCCCTGATGTCCCTCGCCGCCGCTGTCGGCCTGCTCCGCTTCCCCGACCTGATGAGCCGCATGCACGCCGCCACCAAGCCGCAGGTGCTCGGGCTGTTCCTGCTGCTGGCGGCGGTGGGCTTGCAGCTGCGCACATGGTGGGTCTGGCCGGTACTGGCCGTGGCCTGGATCTTCCAGCTGCTCACCGTGCCTGTCTCTGCCCACATGGTGGGCCGGGCAGGCTACCGCACCAAGCACCTCCACAAGGAACTGCTCAGCGCCGACGAGCTCGAGGCCGTGGTGCTGAAGGCCGCCAAGGCGGCCCGCGAAGCCGAAGCGGACGACGGCGGTCATCACCCGCCGTCGTAAGCGATTGTTTGCGATGTGCAACGTGCTCGGCCGTCCTGCGCCGAGTCGAGGTCATCAGCAGCGCCAGGTCCAGGACAGGAATAGTCTGGCCTGCGAAGCTTGGGGAAACAGGGTGGAGACAGGCGCCTAAACGATGTCCTGGGTCTTGGCGAAGCGGGTGATGGCCCGCTGGGTGCCGCGGTTGGCGAGCACCTGGATGACCGCGCTTACGGACGCGGAGACGAGGGCGAACGTCAGGGCCGTGCGCAGCGTGGTGGGGACGTCGTCCTTGTCCCCCTTGGGCGGCTTCTGCCCCGTGACCTTTTCCCAGATGGTATCGACGGCCTTGGTGCCGGCGAATCCTGCCAGCAGGCTGATGCCCGTGCCAAGCAGCTTGATCACAAAACTCATTCCGGAACTCCTCGCGTGGTGAACACTGGTCTTTGCCTAGCCTATCCGCATGCGGCGCGCTAGCTCTGCCGCATGGACCGGTGGATTTCCCGCAACGCCTGCACCACAAGGTCATGGTCGGCTTTCTGCGGCAGCCCGGACACAGTGACCACGGCCACCGCTCCCACATCCCGGACGTAGATGGGGAAGGCCCCGCCGTGGGCGGCGTAGGTGGACTGGTCGAACCAGGCGTTGTCCTCGATCCGTCCGCCGCCGGTTCTGCCGCGCAGGCCCACCAGCAGCGACGGTTCCTCGTAGCGCACGGCGGTCCGCTGCTTGGCCCGCACCCAGCCCTCGTTGTCCGGGGTGGCACCCTCGAGGGCCACGTGGAAGAGAACCTGTTCGCCCTTGGTGATGTCGATGGCGATGGGCAGGTTGTCCTCCTTGCCGCGCTCCACCAGTTCCAGGCCGAGGGCCAGGGCATCGTCCTTGCTGAACCTGGGGAACTGCAGTTCGGCGATTTCACCCTCGATCCGGCCGATCAGGGCTTCCAGCGACCCCGCCGGCTGGTCCTCGACGGAATCGGGGTCAAAGGCGGGCAGGGCAGCGCTGCCGGAGTCCTGTGGCGTCATGGCCCCAATGTACTCCGGACAGTACTCCCGGCGGCGCAGGAAGACTCCCCGATTGTGACGGCGGCCCCGGGATTCCGGGGCCGCCGAGGTGTAAACTGGACCAGCCCACAAGGGCAGATTTATCACGACAGGGGAGCGCCGCCGTCGGGATGCAAGGCAACTGCCAGCGCAACCGCGGATGGGCGCTGAGAGTGCGGACAGCCGCAGACCCTCGAACCTGATCCGGCTAGTACCGGCGCAAGGGAGTCGAGTTCTCAGAGCGCCCGGCAGCAGGTGGTCCAGCCACCGGCAGCCGGGGGAACGCTTTCCCCTCCTGTTCCTCAGGAGGACCATCATGACAACTGCAGCAATCAAGAAGACCAGCTATAACTGGCGCGTGGCGGACATCGTGGTGGCGGCGCTCATCGCCGTTGCCGGCGGCGTCATCTTCTGGGCCTGGTCCCAGGGCGCCAACCTTATTTCCACTCCCGTCAACGCCGTCTACCCGCCGCTGAGCGGCCTGTACGCCGGCGGCTGGATGATCCCGGCGGTCCTGGGCATGCTCATCATCCGCAAGCCCGGCGCGGCCCTGTTCTGCGAAACTGTCGCGGCCACCGGCGAGCTCATCATGGGCTCCCAGTACGGCACCACAGTGCTGATTTCCGGCGTCCTCCAGGGCCTGGGCGCGGAGCTCGTGTTCGCCGCCCTGGTGTACCGGAAGTTCAACCTCCCGGCCTCGCTGCTTGCGGGTGCCGGCGCCGGCCTGTTCTGCGGCCTCAACGACTCCTTCGCGCCGTGGGGCTGGAACATCGCCTACACCGGAGGAGACAAGCTCGCGTACATCGTGTTCTGCGCCATCTCCGGCGCGGTCATCGCCGGCGCCCTGTCCTGGATCGCCACCCGGGGCCTGGCCAAGACGGGCGTACTGAGCTCCTTCGCGTCCCGCAAGGCAGCAACGGAGCCCGTCTTCTCCTGATGCCCGCACATCACGACGGCGGCGTCCGGCCCGCCGCGGTACATGCCCGCGGCTGGGGCTGGCGCCACGCCGGCCGCACCAAACCCGCCGTCCACGCCCTGGACCTGGACATCCGCCCCGGCGAGCGGGTCCTGTTGCTGGGCCCCTCCGGGGCCGGCAAGTCCACGTTGCTCCACGCTCTGGCCGGCGTGCTGGGGGACAGCGACTCGGGCGGCAGTCCGGCGGACGACCGCGGTCCGAGGGGCGCCGGGGCGCCGGACCCTGACGACGCCGACGAGAGCGGCGAGCTGCTCATCGACGGCGCGCCGCCGCGCGCGCAGCGCGGCCGTGCCGGGCTCATGCAGCAGGACCCGGAAACCCAGGTGGTGCTCTCCCGCCTCGGCGACGACGTCGCCTTCGGCGCCGAAAACCTCTCGGTGCCCCGCGACGAGATCTGGCGCCGCGTGCACGAGGCACTGGACGACGTCGGACTCGCCCACCTGCCGCTGAACCACCCGACGTCGGCCCTGTCCGGCGGCCAGAAGCAGCGCCTGGCGCTCGCCGGCATCCTGGCGATGAGGCCGGGACTGATCCTGCTGGACGAGCCGACCGCGAACCTCGACCCTGCCGGCGTTTTGGAGGTCCGGGACGCCGTGGGCCGCTGCCTTGACAAGACCGGGGCCACCCTGGTGGTGGTGGAGCACCGGGTCGCCGTGTGGAAAGACCTTGTGGACCGCATTGTGGTGCTGCAGCCGGGGTCCGCCACGAACGGCGCGGTGCTGGTCGACGGCACGCCGGACGAGGTCCTCGAGCAGGCCCGCGGGATGCTCACCGCCGCCGGCGTGTGGGTCCCGGGCTACGTTCCCGAAACCCGGCACCGTTCGGCCGCCGGTCCGTCCATCGCCAACGGCGGCCAGCTGCTGCTCGCCGCCGAAAAGCTCGCCGTGTCGCGGGAGCGTCCCCGGCGCCGCGGATTCCGCTCCGTACCTCCGCAGCCGGTGCTGGGCGACGTCACGGCACAGGTCCGGGCGGGGGAAGCGCTGACCGTCACAGGACCCAACGGCGCGGGCAAGTCCACCTTCGCGCTGACCCTCGCCGGGCTGCTGCCGCCGGTGGACGGCAGGGTCTCCGCGACCGTCGAGCTGAGCGGCGGCGCCGGGATAGACCCGTACAGGTGGAAGGCCGAGCAGCTGATCCCCCGGATCGGCACGGTGTTCCAGGAGCCCGAGCACCAGTTCGTCACCGGCCGCGTCCTGGACGAGCTGCTGTTCGGTCCCCGCCACCTGGGTCACGGTGAGGAGCGCGTCGACGAGCTGCTGGAGCGCCTGCGCCTCACGCATCTGGTGGACGCCAACCCTTACACCCTGTCCGGCGGGGAGAAGCGCCGGCTGTCCGTGGCCACCGTCCTGGCCGCGCATCCGCAGGTGCTGGTCCTGGACGAGCCCACCTTCGGCCAGGATGCCAACACCTGGGCGGAGCTTGCTTCGTTCCTTTCCGAACTGCTCGACGCCGGCACTGCCGTGGTGTCCGTGACGCACGACGAGGAGTTCACCAATGTGCTCGGCGGCACCGAACTCCGGCTGGGCGCCCGCGGCCGGCCCGAGCCCCGGCCCGCCGTGCCCACATCAAAGGCCGGGCCGACATCCGAACAGGCGGCGACATGAGGGAAGCACTGACACTTGCCGGAAACCGGGCGGTGCTGACCCGCGCCAATCCGCTGGCCAAGTTCGCCGCGGTCTTCCTGGTCACCCTGGCCCTGGCGCTGTCCATCGACTGGATGTCAGCTTCCGTGGCGCTCGTCTGTGAACTGCTGGTCTTTCCGCTGGCCGGGCTGACGTTTTCGCTGCTCTGGCAGCGCGGCTGGCCGCTGATCCTGGCTGCCGCCGTGGGCGGCTGGAGCACCTCCATCCTGGCGCCGGACAGCGGAAGGATACTGCTCGACGTCGGCCTCTGGTCCATGAGCGAAGGTTCCCTTCAGCTGGGGCTTGGTTTCCTGCTCCGGGGACTGGCGATCGCGCTGCCCGCGGTGCTGCTGATGAGCTGCACCGATCCCACGGACCTGGCGGACGCCCTTGCGCAGAAGGCGCGGCTGCCGCACCGTTTTGTGCTGGGGACCCTGGCCGCGATGCGCCTGGTCGGGCTGATGGCGGAGGAGTGGCAGACCATCGGAATGGCCCGGCGCGCCCGCGGCGTGGGATCGCGCGGCAACCCGTGGCAACGCATGCGGGCCACGCTGGGGCAGAGCTTCGGCCTCCTGGTCCAGGCGATCCGCCGCGCCACCCGGCTTGCGGTGACCATGGAGGCCCGCGGGTTCGGCGGCGCCAGCCGGACCTGGGCGCGCGTGTCCACCTACAGCGTGCTGGACATCTGGGTGGTGCTCGGCGGAGTCCTCATCGCCGGCGGCGCCGTGGCCGCCGCGCTGTGGGCCGGCACGTGGCACATGGTGTGGCTGGAAGGCTCCTAGGAGCCTATCGCCGGACCGGCCGCTGCCCGGCCACTCTCCCGCGTCACTGGCCCGCCGGCCGGGCCATCCGGACCTCGGCCATGCCTTCCCAGTCCTCGATCGTGTCCCGGGCGCCGGTGAAGACGAAGGCGTTGCGCCGGTAGAAGGCCTGGGCCCGCGGGTTCTCCTCGGCAACCCACAGCCCGGCCTGCTCGTTCCCGATCGCGGCATCGAGCAGGGCCTGGCCCAGCCCCCTGCCATGGTGGGAGGCGAGGAGATAGATGCCCCAGAGCTCGGTCTGCTCCCGCACCCCGTCCTCGGCCGGAAGCGAGCCGGCAAACCCCACCAGCCTGCCGCCGTCGGCCGCAACGTACTGTCGGCCAGCGTGCGGACCGGCCAAAAGGTGCCGCCACATGGCCAGCCGCCCTTGCACGCCCTGGCTGGCCATGAAACCCGGTGAGAGCAGATGCTCGTAGGTCTCGCGCCAGCATGCCAGGTGGAGCCGGGCCAGGTCCTCGGCGTCCTCCGGTACCGCCTGGCGGACGTGGCAGGTGTGATCCATGGGACCCAGCCTAATGCTGAGCCTCAGATGCAGGAGTGATCGTGGTCGAAGCCGTCAGCCACGAACTGGGTGAGCGCCACGGTGCCGCCCGCGGTGAGGGGCGCCGCGGAACACATGTCCTTGGCCTCGGCGGCGGTGTGCGCCCCGGCAAGCCAGCTTGGCAGGGAGTAGAGGCTGCTGGCCGAGCCCACCTCGCCGACGATCTGTCCCCACTGCCGGGCGGAGGAGTAGATGCCCACCCTGGCGCCGATGCTGTGGAAGAAGTCCGCCATGCCTTCGAGGTCCGCCCGGTTCGCGTTCCTGTCGCCGGACCAGCTGTTGCCTGTCTCCACGTCCAGCCACCAGAGATAGGTCTCAGGCTCGGAGATTGTGCGGAGGTAGGCGTCGTCGAAGGCCTTCGCGTACCCGTACATGTAGGCGCACGCGGCGTCCTCCTGCCCCTGGCATGTGCCGTAGGGGTTTGCCACGGTCTCGCCGCCGTATTCGTTGTTCGTCGGCCACCAGGAGCCTCGCAGTCCGGGGTTGGCCGTGTTCACGTAGAGCGCCAGGCGTGGCTGGCCGGTGCCGCCGGCCGAATCGTCCGCCCAGTCAAGCTGCTGGTGGAGGCACGGGTTCGTGGTGTTCGCCAGGCCGTTGTTGACCCCGACAATGGCGAAGGCGGGATCATCAGGCAGGTCCACGTTGCACTGCGGCCAGGAGACGTCGTTGCCCAGGAGTCCTGCGCTGCCAGATCCTTCGGTGCCAGGCCGGGCGGGGTCGGACCCTGGCTGCTGCGCGGGTTTCCGGGTCGCCGGCTGCGGTGATTGCCGGGCCGCGGGCGGCTGCGCCTGCGCGGCGCCGCCGGGGGTGGCTGACGCGCTGGGCGACGCCGGGGCGACCGCTGATTCGGGTGCCGGCGCCGCGCCGTCGTCGAGCCTTGGACCGGGGATAAAACCCACGGCGGTTGCGACGACGAAGGACAGCAGCGCTGAAGCCCGGCGCCCTGCCGGGCGCCTCCTGATCAGTACAGCGGAGCTGAAAATGGACACGGCGGCCTCCCGTTCCCTCATGGCCGCAACAGGTACCGCTAGCTTGCTCCCGGATACGCGCCGGGTCAAGGCGGGCGCCGGGTGTTTGACTCGGGTCGAGAGGGCCGCGACGGATTCTGTCACATGGCACTGACCCGTTGCTGAAAGTTTATGCGTGTAACGGGTATATCAAGGGCTCGCCCGCCGCATTTTGGGCACGCGAGGCGACGAAATAACTCATAACTGATATATTTTTATCCATGACTCAACAGACCGCTGAACACGTCGGCCTCCTGCTCCGCGACGCCCGCGGCCAGAAGGGGTGGACCCAGGGCCAGCTGGCCGCGGAACTTGGCACCAGCCAGAGCGCCGTGGCCCGGATGGAACAGGGCAAGCAGAACCTGAGCCTGAAGATGATCCAGCGGCTGGAGGCGATCTTCGGCCGGAGCATCGTCCAGCTCGGCAAATCGCAGATGACCCACCTTCGCGTGGAGGGCGGCCGGACGCTCTCGGGCTCCGTTGACGTCAACACCAGCAAGAACGCCGGGGTCGCCCTGCTCTGTGCCAGCCTTATCAACCGCGGCACCACGACGCTGCGCCGGCTTGCCCGCATCGAGGAAGTCAACCGCATCGTGGAGGTCCTGAGCAGCATCGGCGTCGAATGCACCTGGCTCAACGACAACGACCTCCAGCTCCGCCGCCCTGCGGACCTCGACCTCGAGTCCATGGACGTTGAGGCCGCACGCCGCACCCGGAGCGTCATCATGCTGCTGGGCCCGCTGCTGGACGAGACGGATGAATACCGGCTGCCCTACGCCGGCGGCTGCGATCTGGGCATCCGCACCGTGGAGCCGCACATGCAGGCGCTGCGGCAGTTCGGCCTGTCCGTGGAGGCCAGCTCGGGCTTCTACGCCGTGCAGGCACCGCCCACCGACGACCTCGACCGCTCTTTCGTGCTGACCGAGCGCGGCGACACCGTGACCGAAAACGCCATCATGGCCGCCGCCCACCGCTGCGGCACCACGGTCATCCGCAACGCCAGTCCCAACTACATGGTCCAGGACCTCTGCTTCTACCTGCAGCGGCTGGGCGTGGAGATCGACGGCGTCGGCACCACCACGCTGAAGATCACCGGCAAGCCGACCATCGACGTCGACATCGAATATTTCCCCTCGGAAGACCCCATCGAGGCGATGAGCCTCATCACCGCCGGCATTGTCACCAACTCCGAGGTGACCATCCGCCGCGTGCCCATCGAATTCATGGAGATCGAACTGGCCACGCTGGAACAGATGGGCCAGCAGTTGGAGGTCTCCGGGGAGTACACGGCCCGCAACGGGCGCACCCGGCTGGTGGACGTGACCACCAAGCCCTCCGAGCTGCGCGCACCGGAGGACAAGATCCACCCGATGCCGTTCCCGGGACTGAACATCGACAACCTGCCGTTCTTCGCGGTGATCGCCGGCAACGCCGAGGGCCAGACCATGATCCACGACTGGGTCTACGAGAACCGCGCCATCTACCTGACGGAGCTGAACAAGCTGGGCGCCCGGATCCAGCTGCTGGACCCGCACCGGATCTACGTCAACGGCCCCACGCGCTGGCGTGCCGCGGAGGTGGGCTGCCCGCCCGCGCTGCGTCCCGCCGCCTGCCTGCTGCTGGCCATGCTGGCGGCCCGCGGCGTGTCCGAGCTACGCAACATCTACGTCATTGAGCGCGGGTACGAGGACCTCGCCGAGCGGCTCAACACCATCGGCGCCAGGATCGAGTACTTCCAGGACTGACGGTCCCCCGAAGCCACCGGCGCGAACGTACACTTGTGGCCCTTGGGAAACGTTTTCCAAGGGCCACAAGTGTACGTTCGCGCTTCGTCATGTCGGGGACCTTTTCGCTGGTCTGGCGCACAATGTAGGCATGCGGACTTTTGGCGTGGAGGAAGAGCTCCTGATCGTTGATCCGGACAGCGGGGAACCGCTGGCGCTGGCCGATGCCCTGCTGGCGGGCCGCAAACTCGCCGCCGACGACGCTCCGGGCAAGCCCCGGCTGGTGAAGAAAAAGGCCGACACCACGTGCGACGACGACGAAATGGGCCTGAGCGCCGAACTGAAGCTTGAGCAGATCGAGACGCAGACCCGCCCCTGCCTCGACCACGCGGAACTGCTGCGCCAGATCCGTGCCGGCCGGGCCCTGGCGGATGACGCCGCCCAGGGGCACGGCGCGCGGATCGCCGCCCTGGCCACCTCACCACTGGCCCTTTCCAGCCACACGACGCCGGATCCGCGCTACGCCAGGATGCTGGAACGGTTTGGCCTGACCGCACAGGAACAGCTCACCTGCGGCTTCCACGTCCACACCTACATCGAATCCCCGGACGAAGGCGTGGCCGTGCTGGACAGGATCCGGGACAAGCTGGCCGTCCTGATCGCGCTCAGCGCCAACTCCCCGTTCTGGAACGGCCTGGAAACCGGCTTCGAGAGCTACCGGACGCAGGCGTGGAACCGCTGGCCGTCGTCGGGCCCGTCCGGCATCTACGGCAGCCTGTCCGCCTACCGCCGCGTGGTGACCCGGTTGCTGGACAGCGGCGTGGTGCTGGACGAGGGCATGATCTACTTCGACGCGCGGCTCTCCCGGAACCATCCCACCGTGGAAGTGCGGGTGGCGGACGTCTGCCTCCGCGCCGAGGATGCAGCGCTGATCGCCGTGCTGGTCCGTGCCCTCGTGGAATCGGCCTGCCGGGAATGGCACGAGGGCGTGGAGCCGGCGCCCGTGCCCACGGTACTGCTGCGCATGGCGGCATGGCAGGCCAGCAACTTCGGCCTGCGCGGTGAGCTGCTCGACTTCGGCAGCTTCCGGCCGGCGCCCGCCGAGGACGTGGTCCGCTCGCTGGTGGACTACCTGGAACCGGTGCTGGCCGGGAACGGTGAACTGGACCTGGCCCGGCGGGGAATCGAGGAGATCTTCGCGCGCGGCACAGGCGCGGCCGAGCAGCGCACCGTCCGCCAGGTGGTGCTGGACAAAGCAGAGCCCGACGACGGCGGGCTGGGTGCCGTCGTCGCGCACGCCGTGCGGGCCACCCACAAGGGGACCGAAGAGTACGTCGGCCCGGACGCTGACCACGCTCCGGAACTGCTGCGCGTCCGCCAGCCCTGACCCCTGGCCCAAGCGCGCGAACGGACATTTACGCCTGCACACTTAACCCCGGGCCGGTGGGACCGGGATGTTTCCGATGGTCATTTTCCGGTAAACCGCCTGAAATGTCGGCTGGCTAGGGTGGGATCAAAGAACCGCCCGGGGGAAGGAACGGACCATGCGCGTAGGAATCATCAGGGCTTTGACCACCACGGACAGACGGCTGCTCAACTCGCACGGCAAGCTGCTCCGCGACACCTTCGGCTTCGACGTCACGACGCGGTGCATTCCGGGCCAGCCGTCCGGAGTCCACGACGCTGGCTCGCTGCGGGGCGCCGTGCCGAAGGTGGTTGAACTGGCGCTGGAGATGGCGCCGGACGTCGATGCGCTGGTCATTAGCTGCGCCGCCGACCCTGGGCTCCCGGAGGCGCGTGCCCTGCTGGATATCCCCGTGATCGGTGCCGGCTCCGCGGCGGCTGCGGCGGCCCTCGCTTTCGGCGGCAGGGCGGGCGTACTGGGCCTCAAGCACTCGGTGCCCGGCCCCATTTCTGATGCACTCGGCGACAGGATGCTCCTGATCGACGGCCCCGAAAGCGTGGAGACGCCGGAAGGCTTCCTGCTGCCGACAGGGATCTTCGACGCGCTCGCCGCCGCCCACATGCTGGTGGACGCAGGCGCCGACGTCATCGTGGAGGCCAGCACGGGACTGACGAGCATCGGCATGGCGGACGTCCTGCGGCGCCGGCTGGGGATTCCCGTCATCGACCCCGTCACCGCGGCCGGCTCCATGCTGGTCTCAGCCGTGGCCTCCCGCGAGCTGCAGACGGTCTGAGGGCGCCTGTTCAGGAGCTGGCGAGCTTGGACCGCGTGAACCGGCGGCGGAGCGAGGCCCAGCTGCTCCGGCCCAGCAGCCCCATTACCCGCGTGCACAGCGCCCAGTAGGCCACCCCGGCCGCCAGCGATGCCGCCACGGCAAGTGCCGGGCTGGTGGCATCCAGCAGCGGGTAGACCAGCCAGTGCACGAGGTATGCGTAGAGGGAGGCGCTGGCCAGCAGGACCGCCAGGCGCTGCATCCCCCTCGGGACGGGGATGGCCGGCAGCCAGGTGAGCAGCAGGATTCCGGCAACAAGGGTCAGTTCGCGGTGGGTGTCCCCGAAGAAGTAGCCGGGGACAGTGAGCATCGCGAGGACCGATACCGCACACCGCTGGAGCCACGTCCGGGTCCGGGCAACGGCCCAGCCCAGGGCGAACAGCCACAGGGTGGGTGACGGATGGGGAATGCCGGGATCAAGGATGTCAAAGCGCGAGAGCAGCGCGAGGCCGGTGAGGGCCAGCGGAAAGAGCAGCGGGAACCGCCGCTCCGCCCGGTCAGCCCACGGAATGGCCAGGAGGGCCGTCACGCCCAAGAGGATGTAGACCAGCACCTCGATGAACCAAAAGTGCCACTGCGTGGTCACGGCCTCGGGGCCGACTATCGCGTTCAGGAGCAGGACGTTGGCCAGGGTGTACCGGTCGGTGAGCAGGTAGGCCACGCCGATGAACGCCATGCTGGGCACCGCCACCCGTGCCAGGCTGCTGAGCTGGCGCCTGAACCGGGGAAGCCGTTCGCCGCTGAGCTGGAACCGCGCGAAGTTGTATCCCGCGACCGCCATGAGCACGTGGGCCATGCCCGGCCACTTCATCAGCCCCACGTGGGTGCCGACGATGAGCACAATGGCCACGGCCCTGAGCACGATGCTGGTTTCGAGCGGGGCAACGAACCGCCGCATCTTCCCGGCAGGCTTCTTCCCCGTGCGCTGCTCCAGGTCCCGGATTGGCGTCACGTGCCAGTCCGTGGGGAGGTGGCCCAGCAGCTGCTCGAGGCGGACGGACGTGGCCACGTAGGACAGCGAGTCGCCGCCGAGCGAGACGAACGTGTCGCCGTCGCCGATGTCCGTGCGCTCCAGGGTGTCGCGGAAGATCCGCTTCACGGTGTCCGGTCCGTCGCCGGGTCCGACGGCGGAACCCGGGCCGTGTGCCCCGGCTTCCGGCAGTGCCGGTATTGAAAGGGCCAGGACCGCCGGATAGTCCACCTTTCCGGTGGCCAGGCGGGGGAGACGCTCGACGGCGTGCAGCTCCAGGGCCGTCCGGGGCAGCCCGATGCCCTGCGCCAGGACCTTGCCCAGCAGTTGCGTGTCGTGGCTGCCCTCGACGGCGACGACGAGGCCCTGGTCCGTGCCCGCGCTCGCCGCATCAACGCCGAGGTCGCCCAGGATCCGCTCCACCTGGCCGAGGTCAACGCGGAGGCCGACGATCTTGACGAACCGGCTGCGCCGCCCCACCACTTCATAGACGCCGGCCGGGTGCTTCCTGGCCAGATCCCCGGTGCGGAGTTCGTGGACAGTGCGGCCGGCAGCGAGATCCTCCGGCGCCTCAGCGTAGCCGAGCATGACGTTGGGTCCGGTGTAGACGAGCTCTCCGTGCTCGAGGCCGGGCACCGGCTCGATGCGGAAGGCGCCGCCGGGCACCGGGATGCCGATGGCCCCGGGGTGCTCGGCGGCCAGCCCGGGCGGAAGGTACGCCATCCGGGCGGTGGCCTCCGTCTGGCCGTACATGACGAACAGTTCCCAGCCCTTCCGGCGGCCGAGGTCGGCGTAGCTTTGCACGCGTTCGGGGGCGAGCCGGCCGCCGGCCTGGGTGACGTACCGCAGGCGGGGGAGGTCCATCCCGGCAAAGCCCACCCGCTCCAGCAGTTCGAAGGTGTAGGGCACCGCCGCGAAGGACGTCGCGCCGGCGGTGCGGAAAAGCTCCCAGAAGCACGGATCAACAACGGACAGGTCGGTGAGCACCAGGCCCGCGCCGCGGAGCAGGTGGCTGTTGATCACGGACAGCCCGTAGCAGTAGGACATCGGCAGGGTGGTCGCGGCGCGGTCGTCCGGACCGATGCTGAGGTACTCGGCAATCGACTCCGCATTGGCCTGCAGATTGACGGCGGACAGGCGCACCAGCTTCGGCGAGCCGGTGGAGCCGGAGGTGCTGAGCAGCAGTGCCAGGTCCGGGTGGAGCTCGTGTGCGGTGCCAGTCCGGCGTTCCTCGAACAGGGTCTGTCCCTTGAGCGAGCGCAGTACGACGTCAGGGTCATATGCGGCCACCAGGGACTCGAGCGCCGCCGGCTTGTCCTCCGGGAGCAGGATCAGCGGGTGGCCGCCAACCAGTGCGGCGAGGTAGGCCACCAGGGAGTCGACGTCGTTCGCCGCAGCCAGTGCCACCAGACGCCGCTGGGTACCCAGCCGGAGCGCGAGGGCATCGACCCTGCCGGCCAGTTCCCGGTACGTGAGAGTGAAATTGTCTGTAAGAATGGCGGGCCTGTCCCCGTGGACCGCGAGATCGGCGGCGAAGGGCACCCGCGCGAAATCAAGCTGCGTGGTCACCGGAAGATGATATTAGTTAAGGCTTACCTAAGTAAAACCGTGCAGGTGCCTGTTACGCCGTGCCATACTCAGTCCGTGACCGAGGCATATGCATTCCGGGCCCCGCTGTGGCTGTATCCGGGCGAATCCGCCTGGCACTTCATTACGCTGCCGGTGGATATCGCGGAGGAGATCCGCGAGGAGTCTGCGGGTCGCCGCAAAGGGTTTGGCTCGGTGAAGGTGACGGCAGGCATCGCCGGCCACGAGTGGCAGACCTCGGTCTTTCCGGACGCCGGCACGGGCTCTTACCTGCTGCCGGTCAAGAGGGCCGTGCGGGCACTGGCCGGCATAACCGCAGGGGACGACGTCGAGGTCCGGCTGGTCGTTAACCTCTAGACCCAGCAACCCCTAGAACCCAGCCAGCCCCCGACGTCCGACGGAGGTTTGGGGGCGGCTGGGCTGCTAGGCTGCGCCGGTCCACCGGGTCTGCGTTGCCGCCGGACGGCGGAGCTGCGACCCGGGAACCTCTGACGGCGTGCGCTTCTTGCCGAATCCCTGCCGGAGGTGTTCGGCCCGTGCCGGGAGTGGCGCCTGTTTGGGGGCGGATACGCGGGCGGGGGCAGGCTCCTCCTGCGTGGTGCCGGCTGTCACCTGGGGTGCCGCCGCAGAGAGGTCTGTGATGAGCCCCGTCCCGGCGCATTCGCGGACAGCGGCGATCCCGGCCGCAGCCGCGCGCTTGTCCTCGAAGGGGGCGGAGACAGCCAGCACGGTTCCATCGGGGGCCTTCAGCCGGAACCGGAACTGGGACTCTGCATCAACAAAAACTTCAAATACTCCGGCCATGGCGGTCCTTCCGGTCAGGGATGCTGCGTGCAGCGTCTTCGCGGCCGCAGCCCCGAACGCATCACTGCGTCTGTCCTTGGGTGGGGTGCTGAACCGACAGGGTTGATCGGTTCATCGGGTGTTATTAGAGTCTGCCCAGCGCACATGGACCCTACAAGACCATCCATGTAAACCCTGGGTAAACCCTGCCTGCCCACCCACTAAACCGCGCCGGCGGACCGTTCTCAAGGACGCCCGAAACGAAGCTACGCGCAGCGCAACGCGCGTTCACAGCCCGCCACCGGAAGCAAAAAAGATCCGGCCCCGAGGGGCCGGATCTTTAGAAAGGGGAGGCCTGGAGAGGGACCGGGGCTGCAGCGATCAAACCTGGAACTTTCAGATCTGCTTGAGCGCCTGCTCCAGGTCCGCGATGAGGTCATCGGCGTCCTCGAGGCCGACGGACAGCCGCACCACACCGTCGCTGAGCCCGATCGCTGCACGTCCCTCCGGGCCCATGGCCCGGTGCGTCGTGGTGGCGGGGTGGGTGATCAGTGACTTGGCGTCGCCCAGGTTATTGGAGATGTCGATGATCTTCAGGGCGTCCAGCAGCGCAAAGGCGGCTTCCTTGCCCGACTGGCCTGCCGTCGTCGCAAGTTCCAGCGTGAGGACGGTGCCTCCGGCTTTCATCTGCCTGGCCGCCAGTTCGTACTGCGGGTGCGACTTGAGCAGCGGGTACTTGACCCAGCTGACGGCGGGCTGGGCCTCCAGCCATTCGGCCAGGCGCAGCGCCGTGGCGGAGGAGTGGTTCACGCGGAGAGACATGGTCTCCAGGCCCTTGGTCAGGACCCACGCGTTGAACGAGGAGAGCGCCGGGCCGGTGTGCCGCATGAGCTGCTTGACCGGACCGTCGATGAATTCCTTGGTGCCCAGGATGGCCCCGCCCATCACGCGGCCCTGACCGTCGATGTGCTTGGTGCCGGAGTAGACGACCACGTCCGCGCCGAGGTCCCCGCAGCGCTGCAGCAGCGGGGTGGCGAAGACGTTGTCCGCCACCACCTTGGCGCCGGCGGCGTGGGCGAGTTCGCTGACCGCGGCGATGTCCACGATCTCCTGCATGGGGTTGGACGGGGATTCGAAGAAGACGGCCGTCGTTGGCACCGAGAGGGCGGCGCGCCACTGCTCGAGGTCCGGGCCGTCGACGAATACTGTCTCCACGCCCCAGCGCGGCAGGATTTCGTTGAGGATGACGAAGCAGGAGCCGAACAGGGAGCGGCTGGCGACCACACGGTCCCCGGCGCCGAGCAGGGCGCCCAGGGCGGTGAACACGGCGGACATGCCGGACGCCGTCGCAAAGCACGCCTCAGTGCCTTCGAGCAGGCGGAGCCGCTCCTGGAAGGTGGCCACGGACGGGTTGCCGTAGCGGGAGTAGACGAAACGTTCGTCCTCGCCGGTGAAGGCGCGCTCGGCGGCCGCGGCCGACTCGTAGACGAACCCGGAGTTGAGGAAGACGGGTTCGGTGGTCTCTTGGAAATTGGTGCGGTCAAGCCCGCCGCGGACGGCCTGGGTATCGGGGCTCCAGCCGGCGGCGTCGTGATTAAAGGTCAACTTAGTTCTTTCCCAGGTTCGTCGGCAGGCCGCGGTTCTTCCACCCGTTTACGGTGCGCTCACCGTAACGGTCGGGCTCGCCCTCGAAGCCTTCGAGGACGTTGTAGGCCGTGAAGCCGGCCTGCGTGGCGGCGATGGCGGCGGCGATGGAGCGCTGGCCGGAGCGGCACAGGAACACCAGCTCCACCCGGGCGTCCTCAGGCGCCTGCTGCTTCAGTTGCTCGATGAACCCGGGGTTGGGAATGCCGCCGGGAAAGGTCCACTGGATGAAGAGCGGATCGTTCTCCGTGGCCTTGGTATCCGGAATGCCGATGTGCGCCCATTCGCCCTCGGTGCGCACATCCACCAGGATGGCCCCCTCCTCGAGCTTGGCCCAGGCGTCCTGCGGGGTGAGGTCTCCGGCGTAGCTCATGCGTGACCCTCGTACGCTTCCGCGCTGAGGTCATCGTCGGAGTCCAGCCGGTCCACGGCGGTGGCGACGGCGGCATCTGCGCTGGCGATGGCGGCGGGCAGGATGACGGCCTGTGCCACGATGACGCTGGTGCCGTTGAAGGTGGCTGCCGGGCTGCCGTGCAGCACGTATCCCTCGGCCAGGGCAGCCGAAATGCGCTCACAGAACGCGCGGTCGTCCGGTCCCGTGATCAGGCGGTAGGACAGCTTTTCCTCAGGTTTATCCTGCTGGGACGGCAGCGTTGCAACGGCGGGGGCGTCTGACACGACGGATCTCCTTTTCTCACGCTTGCAGCTCGAAGTGGTCGATATGCCGAGTATTCACCTGAGGCACCCCGCCGTGGAAGGAGGGTTGCCGACCGGACAGTCAGGGCTTAATGCCGGTACTCATTACTCCCCAAAAACGTAACACTGACGACGGCGGCACGCACCGCGGCCGTCGTCATGTTCCGTAACGCACCCAACAGCCGGTCATGGCGGTGACGCCGGCATGCGGTTACAAAGCCCGTGACCGGGAGGATAATGACGGGAGATGACCCGCCGTAACGCCGGATGAAACCAGGCCACAGTGAATGATTCGACCCCGAATACAGTGACTCCCATGCTGCATTTTGGATGGTTTGTGGGTCATGGCTTCGGGGTTCAGGGCTGGGGCACGCCCGGCTACGGAATCGGCTATGACTGGAAGAAGCCCGACCCCTACCAGCACGCCGTCCGGGAGTTCGAGCGGGCGGGGCTGGACCTGTTCATCGTCGAGGACTCGCTCACCGTCCCCGACACCTACGGCGGCAGCGCCGAGGTCTCACTGGCGCAGGCGTCCTTTGCTCCGAAGCACGATCCGCTGGCACTGGTGCCGTACCTGCTCTCCGCCACGGAACACCTGGGCATCGTGCCCACCATCAGCGCGTCCTTCTATCCGCCGTTCACCGCCGCCCGGCTGCTGGCCACGCTGCAGCACTTCTCCAACGGGCAGCTGGGCTGGAACGTGGTGACCTCCGGCAGCGACCTGGCCGCGCAAAACTACGGGCTGGACCAGCAGATCGAGCACGACCTCCGCTACGAGAAAGCCGAGGAATTTGTGGACGTCGTGCGCAAGCTCTGGCGCAGCTGGGAACCGGACGCCATCCGGGAGGATGCCGGGGCAGGAATCTTCGCTGACCACACCAAGGTCCGGCCGATCCACCATGACGGCGAGTTCTTCAAGGTCAGGGGGCCGCTGAACACGGCGCCGCTGCCGGAGGAACCGGTGCTGGTGCAGGCCGGGGCGTCCCCGCGGGGCAAGGCCTTCGCCGGTGCGAATGCGGATGTCGCGATTGCCCTGGCCCGGGGTGTGGACGGCATGAAGGCCTACCGGGACTCCATCCGCGCCGAAGCTGCCTCGGCCGGCCGGAACCCTAACGATGTCAAGGTGCTGTTCGTCCTCAAACCCACCGTGACCGGTTCCAGGGCCGAGGCCGAGGAACTGCGGGCCGCGCGCCGGGAGCTCACGCAGCGGGACATCGACAGCCAGCTCAACTCCATCTCGTACCTGTCCGTCATCGACTTCAAGCAGTTCGACCTCGACGCGCCCCTCCCCGAACTCAGCACCAACAGCAACCAAGGCACCCTGGAGCACTTCTCCAAGGCCGCGCCGCCAGGCTCCACCCTGCGGCAGATCCTGCAGGCCCGCAGCGGCGGAGCCGGCGACAGCATCATCGGCACCGCAGAGGAAATCGCCGACTACCTCGAGGAAACCGGGACCGCGGTGGGCGGCGACGGGTTCCTCTTCTCAGGCTTCGTGGACCCGGCCACCATTCACGGCGTACTGGACAGGCTGGCGCCGGTGCTCCGGCGTCGGGGACTGCTGCGGACGAGCTATGGCGACGGCGGCTTCCGCCGGAACCTGCTGGACTTCTAACGCCATGGCAGGGGCTGGTGAACGCGGCACGTTCCTGATCGGCGCGGCGCATATCCGCGCCGGCGATGTGGCTGCGGCGGCCGCCGATCCTGCGGTGGAGGTGGTCCTCAGCGCCGAGGCCCTCGAACTCGTAGGCCTGTCCCGCCAGGTGGTGCAGGCGGCCATCGATTCCGGCCACCGGGTCTACGGACTCAACACCCTGCTCGGCTCCGGGCGGGACACGGCCGTGGAGGAGGAATCCATCCTCGACTACCAGTTGCAGGTGGTGCGCTACCACCACAGCGGCGTCGGCGGGCTGCTCGGCCGGGATGAAGTCCGCGCCCTCATCCTGGCCAGGCTCATCGGGTTCACCCGGGGAGGCTCGGGGGTGCGTCCGGAAACTGCCCGGTTCTTTGCAGAGCTGCTGAACAGGGGCGTGCTGCCGGCCGTTCCACGTGACGGATCCGTCGGCTCGTCGGACCTCACCCAGCTCGCGGCGGTTGCCGCCGTCGCCATCGGGGAAGGGCAGGCGCTGACTCCCGGCGGCGGCCTGCAGGACGGCGCGGAGGCGCTCACCGCCGCCGGTCTGGAACCGCTGGTCCTGGCTCCCGGTGAGGCCCTGGCGCTGGTCAGTGCCAACTCCTATTCGATCGGCGCCGGCGCGCTGGAGCTCCGCCGCGCCCGGTGGCTCGCAGACCTGGCGGACACCGCGCTGGCGCTCTCGCTTGAGGCCACTGCACGGTACGACGGCGGCGGGAACCTCAGCCCGTTCTCGCCGGCTGTCCAGTCGGCCAAGGCGGTGGACGGCCAGCGCATCTCGGCGGCCAACGTCCGGCGCCTGGTCCGCGGCGGCTGGCTGGAGGACCCGCGGCGGCAGGTGTCCGTCCAGGATGCCCTGTCCTTCCGCGCGGCGCCCCAGACGCACGGGGCGTTCCGGGCCCAGGTCACAGCCCTGGCCGAGGCGCTCGAGGTGGAGCTCAACGGCCGGGGCGACAACCCGCTCGCGGACATAACCACCGGCCGGATGGTGTCCGGCGGGAACTTCCAGCCGATGCAGCTGGCCCTGGCGTTCGAGGCGCTGCGGCTGGGACTGGCGCACGTGGGAATCAGCAGCGAGCGGCGGATCGCCAAGCTCTACCCGCCGCAGCGGCTGATCCGGCAGCTCAACCTCGAGGCGGCCCGGGCCGGGACACCGCTCGCGTCCGAAGACCTGCCGGGACTGCTCTGGTACTCGGCCGCAGGACTGCTGGCGGAGCTGAAATTCCTGGCGGCACCGGCCACGCTCGGAGCGCCCACCCTGTCGGCGGACGTGGAGGACCACTCCACGCTGGCCCCGCTGGCCCTCCAGCAGCTGGAGCGCTCGGTGGAGGCCGCAGCGAAGCTCCTCACCATCGAGGCGCTGACGGCCTCTTACCTTCTGGCGGAGGCACAGGACACGGACGGGCGGGAGGCGGAAACCCGGCAGCTCGGAACAGGCACCGGCGCGGTTGTGGCGAAGCTGTCGGAGCTGCTGGCCGGGCAGTTGCCGGCGGCAGTGCTGGTGGACCGTGCGCGTGCCGCGCTGGGGGATCTGCTGGCAGGACTGCCCGAATTACAGATACCCGGTCCGGAAAGTCCGGAGGACGGGGGAGGAGAAGCATGACCACTCTGGCAGGGAGCGGCCGCCAGCCCAGGCACGTGGCGCCGATAGTGCATCCGGGCATGGATGCCGATGCTGTGCTGGCACGCGTGGGGAACACTCCGCTGGTGCCACTGGAGACGCTGAGCCGCGGCCTGGGGAGCACTGTCTTCGTCAAGCTCGAATCGGAGAACCCGGGTGGTTCCATCAAGGACCGGACCGCGCTGAGCATGGTCCGCGCAGCCGAGCGCAGCGGCGAGCTGCAGCCCGGCGGGACCATCGTGGAAAGTACCTCCGGGAACACCGGAATCGGGCTGGCACTGATCGGGGCGCTGACCGGCCATCCCGTGGTGGTGGTCACCGGGGATTCCATCTCGTCCGAAAAGCTGGACGCCCTGAACCAGTACGGCGCGCGGGTGGTGTTCACGGACTGGAGTGCGCCGTCGGATTCACCGGAGAACGCACGGGCGGTCGCGGCCCGGATCACCGCCGAAATCCCGGGCGCGTGGCGTCCGCTCCAGTTCGACAACCCGGCCAACCCGCGGGCGCACTACGAGGGAACGGCGCCGGAAATCTGGGAGCAATCGGGCGGCCGGGTGACGCACTTCGTCGCGGGCGTGGGCACCGGCGGCACCATCACCGGGAACGGGCGGTACCTCAAAGAGAAGTCCGGCGGGCACGTGGAGGTGGTCGGCGCGGACCCGTACGGTTCGGTCTACAGCGGCGGGCATCCGGGCCAGATCCTGGTGGACGGCGTCGGCAACTCCTGGCCCAAGCCTGACTGGCCAAAGGTCTTTGACCGCGGCCTGCTGGACCGGTTCCTGCGGATTCCGAACGACGAGGTCTACACCACGCTGCACCGGCTGCTCAACGACGAAGGCCTGTCCCTCGGGCCGTCGTCGGGACTGACGGTGGCGGCGGCGCTCCGGGTGGCCAGGGCGGCGCCGCACGGGTCGATGGTGGTGGCGATCGCCCCGGACACTGGCGCCAACTACCAGAGCAAGGCCTTCAACCCTGTTTGGCTGGCGGACAACCACATCCGGCTGGCCACGGATTTTGCGGAGGACTAGCGTCGCCGGAATCCTGTCAGGAGGCCGGGCCGCTGGCGGCCGTCTCGCTCTCGGAACGGATCCAGGCGTTCCAGTCCAGCGGATGCACGGAGGGCCTGCCCAGCAGGTAACCCTGCGCGGCAGCCATGCCGAGTTCGGTCACGGCCTCCAGCTCCTGCGGCGTCTCCACGCCCTGTGCGCCGAGGACGGCATCGATGTACCGGGCGAGTTCACCCATGGCGGCGGCCCGCAGGCGCTGGCCCGGGGAGTCCTCGATGCCCGCGATGAAACTGCGGTCCAGCTTGATGATGTCAGGGTGAAGTTCCAAAACCTGGTCCATGGACGTGAAGCCCACCTCCGCGCCGTTCACGGCGATCCGCAGCCCCCGGCCCCGCAGCGGAGCGAGGGCGGCCGTTAGCGACGGGTACTGCTCGAGGGGGATCGAACCGTTCAGGTCGATGACCATCCGGTCCAGGGCCAGCTGGGAATGTTCCAGCAGTCCCGGGATCCTTGGGTCTGCGCATGTTGCCGGCGTCAGGTTCAGGGCGATGAACATGTGGTCGGGCACGGCCTGGGCCGCGGAAAGAGCGCGGTGCAGTGCCGCGATTTCAAGATCGGTGCCCAGTCCAACGGATTCTGCCTCAGTGAACCAGTGGTCCGCGCTGGCACCGTCGTCGCTGACGAAGCGGGTCAGGGCCTCGACGCCGATCACCTGCCCCTCCGGAAGCCTGCGGATCGGCTGGAAGGCGGTCATCAGCATCTTGTCGGCAAGGATGGCTTCGATCCGGTTCCTGCTGCGCCGCGTAAACGGCACGGGCTCAGGGGCAGCCACGGCCTGGGCCCGCTCGCCCACCGGGATGGCGCCGTTTTCCGCGTTGGCCAGCTCTGTGGTGGCGGTGAGGTGCTCGAGCAGCACG
This sequence comes from Arthrobacter sp. NPDC058097, assembly GCF_042884885.1. Lineage (NCBI taxonomy): Bacteria > Bacillati > Actinomycetota > Actinomycetes > Micrococcales > Micrococcaceae > Arthrobacter > Arthrobacter sp. NPDC058097. The sequence continues at coordinate 323,703 of NZ_JBHVSZ010000003.1, read as the reverse complement.
TGTTCAGGGTTATCCGGATGGGCTTCGCACAGGGCCCGCAGCTGTTCGCGCGTCCACTCGGTGGCCGGATCTGACTCGGCGAGCAGTTCGGCAATGATCTGGTGGGCTTGCCAGCGCACAGAAATTTCACCCATGTCCCCCGGCAGCGCTGCCTGGGCCCCCCAGCCCGTGGGTCGTGAGTTTGTCAATGCGTGCAGGGAGTTGTCATCCCGAGACATCGGCTATTCCTTTATACGTACTCATTCCGGCTGAGCCCGGAACCAGGCCACCTGCCATCACCGCCGCGAGACGCGGGCAGTGGCCGTGGAAGAAGACTACAACCCGGGACACCGCCTTGTCCCGCATTTTCTGGACCGGTGCCTTTTTGTTGTGCCTGGCTTCGGATTATTCGATGCCGGCGAACAACTCGTTCAGTTCTGCTGTCAGTTGCTTGCGCAGTGCCGGCGTGCCGATTTCGCGGCCGTCGATGTGATTGACCGGCGCCAGGAGGCGGATGCTGGAGATCAGCCAGACGGCGTCGGCGTCGGCCAGGTCCTGCGGCTTCAGCGGGCCGTAGCCCAGTTCCCAGCCTGCCGCCTTGGCGGCGGCGAACAGGGCGCCCTGTGACGTTCCGGGCAGGATGCCGCTGTCCAGCTGCGGCGTGACGAGGCGCTTAACCGTTGTTCCGGCGTCGTTCTTCTCCACGTTCGCCAGCAGCACCGTGGACGTGGGGCCTTCCAGCACCCGGCCATCCGAAGACGTGAAGATGACGTCGTCCGCGCCCTGCTTGTGGGCGTGCCGCAGTGCGGCCATGTTCACGGCGTAGGACAGGGTCTTCGCGCCGAGCAGGAGCCACGGGGCACGCTCGGCCGCATCGCTGTCGTAGCCGCGGTCAAGGAGGATGACGTCGATGCCGGTCTCGCGCTGGCGCCGGCCGGCCGCGGCCACCGGGGAGACCTGCACCCAGCAGGTGGGGGCGGACGCGCCCTCGATGCCGCGGGTGACGATGAGCTTGACCACTGCCTCGTCCAGTTCCGGGGACGGCGCCGGGTTGTCGGAGCGGAACGCCGCGACGCCGGTCTCCACCGCGCGGCGCCAGTCCTCCTGCCCGGGAATCTCCAGGTCCAGCGCCTGCGCCGAGCGGGCCAGCCGGTCCAGGTGGGCCTGGATCTTCCGCGTGTGGCCGGCGACGGCGAGCATGGACTCGAACACCCCGTCACCGCGGGTGGCGCCCAGGTCAGTGGCCATCAGCTGCGGCTTTTCGGGGTCGGCAAGCCGGCCGTTCTGATAGTCCGGATCCAGGAACACCAGCACTGTGTGGGAGGTACGAGAGGTCATGCCTCAAGCTTAGTGCGGCCTGTGCCCGATAGGCTGGCCTCAACGCTCCATAAGGAATGGCTGCGAGAGCGAGAAATAACGGGGGTTTCAACTGTGTTGTGGCCATTTCCGCTGGCAGAAACACTGCCGGCGTGGCTGATCCTGCTGCTCAGCGGCGCGGACCTGGCCATCAGGGTCCTGGCCGTGGGCATCATCCCCGGCAACCGGCGTCCCACCACGGCCATGGCCTGGCTGCTGGGCATCTTCTTCGTGCCGGTCCTCGGGCTGATCCTTTTCCTGCTCTTCGGCAACTTCAAGCTGTCCCGCCGCCGCACCGAGCAGCAGCAGCTGGTCAACGAGCGGGTCCGTGCCGGCAGCGCGGCGCTGTCCGACGTCGCCAGCGAGTATTCGGGGCCCGAATGGGTCCTGTCCGCGGCCGAACTCAACCGCCGGCTCGGGTCGATCCCGCTGGTGGACGGCAACCAGGTGGAACTGATTCCCGGTTACCCGGACTCCATCCGTGCCATGACCGAGGCCGTGCGGAAGGCCACGCGCTTCGTCAACGCCGAGTTCTACATCATGAGCACGGACCACGTCACGGACGACCTCCTTACCGCCCTCGAAGAGGCGGCGGACCGCGGCGTCCAGGTCCGCGTGCTGTTCGACCACATCGGAACGCTGCGCGTGAAGGGGTACAACAAGCTGCTGAGGCGGCTCAAGGCCAGCAACATCCAGTGGCGGCGGATGCTGCCGCTGCTCCCCATCCACGGCCAGTGGCGCCGGCCGGACCTGCGCAACCACCGCAAGATCATGGTGATCGACGGCGAAGTGGCGTTCACGGGGTCCCAGAACCTGATCGAGCCCTCGTACAACAACCCCAAGCACCGCAAGGCCGGCCGGGAGTGGATCGAGCTGATGGCGTGCCTGCGGGGCCCGATCGTCCCCACGCTCAACGTTGTCTTCGCCACCGACTGGCTCAGCGAGACTGACGAGTCGCTCGAGGACCAGCTGCAGCTGTCCGCCGAGCCGTCCCCTGGCGGTGTCACCGCCCAGGTGGTGCCCAGCGGCCCCGGCTTCACCACCGAGAACAACCTCCGGCTCTTTAACACGCTGATCTACTCGGCGCAGCACCGGATATCCGTCTGCAGTCCCTACTTCGTGCCGGACGACTCCCTGCTCTACGCCATCACCACCGCTGCGCAGCGCGGCGTCGACGTGGAACTGTTCGTCTCCGAGAAGGGCGACCAGTTCCTGGTCCATCACGCCCAGCAGTCCTACTATGAGGCCCTGCTGCGCGCCGGCGTCCGGATCTACCTGTACAAGGCGCCGTTCGTGCTCCACGCCAAGCACTTCACCATCGACGACGAAGTGGCGGTCCTGGGTTCGTCCAACATGGACATGCGGTCCTTCTCGCTGAACCTGGAGGTGTCGGTGATGCTGCTCGGCGCCGACACCGTCAAAAGCATGCGCGCAGTGGAGGACACCTACCGCGACATCTCCCATGAACTGCGGCTCGAGGACTGGATGCGGCGGCCCCTCGCAGCAAGGTACGTGGACAATGTGGCCCGGCTGACGGCCACGGTCCAATAAGGAGTTTTTGTCCACTTGTCGCGACTTATGGGCCCAATAACTCGCGACATCTGGCCAAAAACTCAGTCCGGGAAGGGGGAGCCGAGGGTGGAGAGGACGCCGTAGGCTTTGGTGCGGATCTCCTCGTACTCGTCCTGCGCCACGGAGTCGGCCGTGATGGCGCCACCGACGCCGAGGCTGAGTTTCACCATTTCGTCTGGGCCGCGGTCCTGCACCACCAGCGTGCGGATGGCCACGGCGAGATCCGTGGCCCCGTTCAGCGAGAAGTACCCGATCGCCCCCGAATAGACGCCGCGCGGACCCTCCTCCAGCCGGTCCAGGATCGCCATGGTGCTGATCTTCGGCGCCCCGGTCATGGAGCCCGCCGGGAAGCAGGCGGCAACAGCCTCGGCGCGCGGCGACCCCGGCAGCAGGACGGCGTCGATGGTGCTCACCAGCTGGTGCACGGTCGCGTAGCTTTCGATCTCGCACAGCCGGCTGACAGTCACCGACCCCGGCTCGGCGAAATGACTCAGGTCGTTCCGGAGCAGGTCCACGATCATGATGTTTTCCGCCCGGTCCTTGAGGGACGTGGCCAGGTCGTGGCGGAGGGCGGCGTCGATCTCCGGATCAGCAGCCCGGCGGCGGGTTCCCTTAATCGGCTCGGCGCGCATGCCGCCGTCGGACGCTATCCGCAGGAAGCGCTCCGGCGACGTGCTGGCCACCGTGAGGCCGCCGAACCGCAGGTAGCTGGCAAACGGGGCCGGGTTCCGGCGGCGCAGGGCCAGGTACGCGGTCCACGGGTCGAGCGCCGGCACCTCCGCAGCGAGGGTGGTGGTGAGGCAGACCTCGTAGGAATTCCCCTCGGCGATCTGGTGCTGCGCCTCGGCGATCTTGCGCTTGTAGCTCGCCTCGCTGTCGCGGCCGGCAAATGCCGGTGCTGCGTTATCAGGCACAGCGGGATCAGGCGCAGCGTTTCGGGTCGCCGGAAGTACGACGCCGGTGCTGCCGCCGGCTTCGGGTGCGGCGGTCACCGCAGCGCGGGTGCTCTTGAGCCAGCCTTCGGCATCCGGCGCGTCCAGGGCAAGCAGCCACACCGCGTGGTCCGTGTGGTCCAGGACCACGCCGCGGCCGGCGAAGATCAGCGCCGCGTCAGGCGTGTCCGAGGGAATGTCCTGCCCGCCGGTTTCCCGCTTCAGCTCGTAGCCGAGGTAGCCCAGCCAGCCCAGTGCGAAGTCACATGGATAGTCCTCCGGGCCGCGCACCGCCTTCCGTCCCCAGACCGTTTCCAGCCACCGGAAAAACGGGCCGGACACGTTGGCGGTGGCGCAGCCTGCGGTGATCCGGGTAATCCCGGAACTGTGCAGGACAGACTGGCCGAACGTGCCGCCGTCGTCCGCCAAAACACTGAAGCGGCTGCGTTCCGCCGCGGGAGTTTCGCTGGCGGGACCGGCCGCGCCTGCCGAACGCAGCGATGAGTCCAGCCAGACAGCGTTCGGGGATGTCCCGTACAGCTCCTGAAAAAGCGCGGCGGGATCGGGGCTGGCGTCGAGCCGTTCCGAAAGCAGGCGCAGGCCCCGCCGTGAGGACAGCTCGGGAACAAGGGCGGTGGTGAGCGCCGGGAGGTAGGTGAGGGCCTGCAGGGCGTCTTCGGGGGCGGTGCCGTCCGCGCGGTTGAGGACCCGGACGTGGGCATGCTGCGGGATGTCGTCTGCCGCCAGGAGCTCCGCCTCCTGGCCGGCCCACTGGTCCCAGAAAGGCTCGTACGTGTCGCCGTCGCGTGCCAGTGCGTGGCTGCGGCGCTCGCCGTCGGGGGAGTCCGCCCAGATGACGGCGTCCAGGAGCGGCCTGGCCGCGGCGGCCGCCGCCCCCACGCCCTCGACGATCACGATCTCGGCGGGCAGCGTGACCCGGGCGTCGCCGTCGTCATTGTTGTTCCAGTTCCAGCTGACCCAGGTGGCCGCTTCGCCGCGCCGCAGGGGCGCCAGTACCGTGGTGACGTAGCGTTCGATGCCGGCCGACAGCCCGTCCCAGCCGGGATAGATGTCCTCCAGGTGGAACAGCGAGACCTTGTGGTGGTTCCTAAGCGTGGCTGCGAGTTCGATGGCCAATGTGGTTTTACCTGCGCCGGACCGCCCGTCAATGGCGATGATCACAGGTGCGGGGGTCATGAAATAGAGCGTACCTGCTGGCTGTCCCCAACCTGGACGTTGTGAAGCGGGCTGCCCGTGACCGGATGGATGTGGCGCTTGCCGTTGCGTGCCCGGTGCTCATTTATCCGGACCTGGGCCGCGCCGGTACCGGCATCATTCCGCCCTGCAACTGATGCGTTCTGCGCGATCGCGTCGTGCACGTAGCGGACGATTCCGGGGACGGCGGCCTGGATCTGGTCCCACACCGCCTCGAAGTCGGCGTGGCCGCCGTACCAGGGGTCCTCGATGCCCTGCTCGAGCGGATCGCCATCCGCCAGGTCAGGGTCGAAGCTGCGGAGCATGCGGATCCGGGACAGCGACTCGTCGTCCGGGGCGGAGGCCCGCAGCCAGCCGTAGTGGTCCACATCCAGGGCCAGTATCAGGTGGCGTTCAGTGAACCATTCGGATTGCCATTCCCGTGCGATGTGCCGGTCTGACAGAAGGTTGTGGGCGGTGAGTTTCCGTGCTGCCCGGGGGTCGATGGGACGTCCCGCCTCGTAGGCGGTGGTGCCTGCAGAATCGACGACCACGACGTCGGCGAGTCCGGCTTCGGCGAAGGCGGTGCTCAGCATCAGCTCGGCCATGGGGGAGCGGCAGATGTTGCCCGTGCAGACGGCGATGACGCGATATGGGCTCGTCGTTGAGGTCATTGGCTAAGCATGTCGGATGCCGGCCCCTCTTGGCTAGTAAGTGCCCTTATTATCGACAAGCTGCGTAAAGTTGGGCGGCCGGGCTGTCACAAAATTGTGCAGGTAGCGCTCCCTTGTTAATGGATGAACGCCAGCAGCACGCCCACCGCGACGAACAGGATGCCGAAAATCCTGTTGAGCATCGTTTGGCCGCGGGCGTTGTGGGTAAGGCGCTGGAAGGACTTGGCCGCCGCCGCGAAGAAGAACCACATGACGAGGATGTCGATGAGAACCACGGTTGCCGCGAGCACGGCGTACTGGGGCAGCAGCGGGTTGGCGGGCCGGATGAACTGCGGCATGAAGGCCAGGAAGAACACGATGGCCTTGGGGTTGAGCAGGTTGACCCACAGGCCCCGGCGGAACATGGACCAGGCGGGCTCGTCCCGGAGCGCGGCCACCTTCTCCTGGTCAAGGTCCGGCTGGCGCAGGAACTGCCTGATGCCGAGGTACACCAGGTAGGCGGCGCCGGCGTAGCGGATGGCGTTGAACGCGACCGGGGAGCCGGCAACCAGGACGCCGACGCCGAGCGCCACCACGATGACGTGCAGGATCAGGGCGGCCTGTTGCCCAAGGATGCCCCAGATGGAGCGTTTGAACCCGGCGGTCAGCGAGTTGCTCATGGTGTTGATGGCGCCTGCGCCAGGGGTGAAGCTGATGAGGACGCCGGCGCCCGCGAGGGCCAGCCACAAGGAGAATTGCACCCATCAAGTTTAGTCGGTGTGCGGGGTGGGCTGCTCCGCCCGGCGATTTAGGCCCGGGCGATGACCTCGCCGTTGGGGATGAGGAACCAGCCGTCGTCGGTGGAACCCCACCGGTGCCAGCCGGCCGAGATGCGCGTGAGGTCGGCTTCCTGCGCGAAGCCGTACTCGAGGGCCTGCTCCGCGAAGGCCGAATGCAGCACGCGTTCGCCCCACACCCTGGCCTGCCAGCGGCGCTGCTGGCCGGTGGCGTAGAGCCAGTTGCTGCTGGTCGGCGCCACGTCCGTGAAGCCGGCGGCCTGTGCCCACGAGACGAGCCGGCGGCCGGCGTCGGGCTCTGCGCCGTTCCTGCGCGCGATCCGCTGGTAGAGGTCCATCCACTCGTCCAGCTCCGGAATCGCGGGATACCAGCTCATGCCGTGGAAATCCGCGTCGCGGACCGCGACGATGCCGCCGGGCCTGGCCACCCGCCGCATTTCCCGCAACGCCTCGACGGGGTCGGTCAGGTGCTGCAGGACCTGGTGGGCGTGGACCACATCGAAGGTGTCGTCCTCGAAGTCGAGGTCGTAGATGTTGCCCGCCACGAACTCCACGTTTCCGACGCCGCGGTCGGCCGCCAGCTCACGGGCGTGGGTGATTACATCGGGGGAGCGGTCCAGCCCTGTCACCTTCCCGGGTGCGACCAAAAGCGCGAAGTCACAGGTGATGCTGCCCGGCCCGCACCCGACGTCGAGCACCGATACGCCCGGGGTGAGATGCGGGATGATGAACGCGGCCGAATTCTCCGCCGTCCGGGAGGCATGGGCCCGGACCACGGACTCGTGGTGGCCGTGAGTGTAGACGTCTTCCGGCTGCTGCGCGCTCATAGGGAAACGCTACTCCTTCTCCGCATTTCGGGAAGGTAGCGGCAGGGGTGGTTACGGCGCGCCGGAGGCTTCCTGGCTGGCCGCGACGGTGGCTGCGATCATCGCGTCCATGAACCGGGCCGCCGTCTCGAGTTCCTGCGCCGTGAACCCGGCCATGGCCCTGTCCATGTGGCGGGCAAGGGGCAGGAACATGGCGGAACCGTCGCGGTACGCCTTGTCCGTCATCCGGAGCTGCACCTGCCGCCGGTCCTGCCCTTCGCGCACGCGCACCAGATGCCCGGAGCCGCACAGCCGGTCGACAAGTGCCGTGGTGGCCGGGGAGCTGAGGCTCAGTTCCTTCCGCAGGGTTCCCGGAGTCACGACGTCGCCATTCGCTGCGTGCCTCATGACGGCGGCGAGGGCGTTGAGGTCCGTCCGGTGCATGTCGTTCCGGCCGCCAGCAGAATCGACGTAGCGGTTGGCTTCCAGGGTGAACTCCTGAAGCAGCCGTACCAGTGGGTGCGGCCTGCCCGGGGCTGAGGGGGCCGCCCCGTCGGACGGGCTGCCAGGCTGCTGGGGCACGTCCGCCTCCTCTCCTCGGTGTTGCCTTCCGGAGTTTACAGCCAAGGCATCCCGCCCGGTGGGAAGCCGGTATATATCTCCATGGTAGAGATAGTTTATGCTGGAACAATCATCGACGGCGGCCGGCGGCCGCCATGCCCAGGAGGTCATCCCATGAACCAGGCAACCCGTACTGCGAGGATCCCGTTCTGGCTCCGGTGGCTCATTCCGGTGGTCCTCGTCCTCGGCTGGGTCGCCATTGCCGGTGCGGGCGGGCCCACCTTCGGCAGGCTGGATGAGGTCTCGTCGAATGACCAGGCGTCCTTCCTTCCGGCCGGTGCGGAGGCCACCGAGGCCCGCGAGTGGCAGCAAAGGTTCCAGGACTCCGGCGAGGTGCCCGCCGTCGTCGTTCTTGAAAGCGGCAGCGCCCTCACGCCTGCCCAACTGGGCACGGCCGCCGCCCTGAAAACCAAGCTGGAAGACCTGCAGTTGGGCAGTGCGGTGGTGGGGCCGGTGCCTTCGCAGGACCGGAAGGCCGTCCAGTACATCGTGTCCGTTGCGGCAGCCGAACCGGCCGACGCCGTCGCGCAGTTGCGCCACGAGGTCCGGGCGGCCGCCCCGGACGGCACGCAGACGTTCGTCACCGGTCCTGCCGGGCTCGCAGCCGACCTCACCGGGGCCTTCGCAGGCATCGACGGCATCCTGCTGCTGGTGGCGCTGGCGGCGGTGTTTGTCATCCTGCTGGTTGTCTACCGCTCCCTCCTTCTGCCCTTCGCCGTGCTCCTCACCTCGGTGTTCGCGCTGTGTGCCGCCATCCTGCTGGTGTTCGGCATGGCCAAGGCGGGCTGGATCCAGCTCAACGGCCAGAGCCAGGGCATCCTTTCCATCCTGGTGATCGGCGCGGCCACCGACTACGCACTGCTTTACGTGGCCCGCTTCCGTGAGGCGCTCGAGCACACGGCCAACCGCACCGCCGCCGCGCTCACCGCCTGGCGGGCCTCCTTTGCGCCGATCCTGGCCTCGGGTGCAACGGTTGCCATTGCGCTGCTGTGCCTGCTGTTCTCCGACCTCAACTCCAACAGGGCGCTGGGCCCGGTGGCGGCCGCGGGCATCGTGTGTTCCCTTTTCGCTGCGCTCACCCTGCTCCCGGCCTTCGCGGCACTCCTGGGGCGGGCAGCGTTCTGGCCATTCCGGCCCAGGCTCCAGCCTGAAGAGGCGCGTGAGCCGGAACTGACCACCGGGTTGGAGGGCCAGCGCGGGCTGTGGCGTGCCGTCGGAACGCTGGTGTCACGGCGTCCCCGCGCGGTGTGGGTGGCGTCCGCGCTCCTGCTGATCGCGGCTTCGGCCGGGGTCCTGCAACTGAAAGCCAACGGTGTGCCGCAGACCGCCGTCATCCTTAGCGCCTCCAACGCCGTGGACGGGCAGGATGCGCTCGCGCGCCATTTCGACGCCGGCAGCGGCAGTCCCGTGGTCATCGTCACCAACCAGCGGAAATCCGGGGAAGTCCTCAACGCAGTCAAGGCCGCCGACGGCGTGGGCGCCGCCTACCTCCTGGCCGAGGGCAGCGTGCCCCTCACGGGAGTCCCGGGAACGCCGGCCGGCCCGGCCGTGCGCGACGGCAGGGTGCTTCTCAATGCCACCCTCGACTTCGCCGCCGATTCTGACGCAGCGGAGAAGGCCGTGGCAGGGATGCGGGAGACCGTCAAGCGCGCGGACCCCGATGCCCTGGTCGGCGGGGTGACAGCCACCGCGCTGGACACCAACACCACGGCGCAGCGGGACCTCATCACAATCATCCCTGTGGTCCTCGCCGTTATTCTGCTCATCCTCATGGTCCTGCTGCGGTCCGTCCTCGCGCCCGTCCTGCTTGTTGCCTCGGTGGTTCTCTCCTATGCGGCTGCCATGGGTGTTTCCGCCGTCGTGTTCAACAGCGTCATGGGCTTTCCGGGAGCCGACGCCACGGTGCCGCTGTTCGGCTTCGTGTTCCTCGTGGCACTGGGCGTGGACTACAACATCTTCCTCATGAGCCGGGTCCGCGAGGAGTCGCTGAAGCACGGGACCCGCCCCGGTATTCTGCGCGGACTGGGCGTGACCGGCGGCGTGATCACATCGGCCGGGGTGGTCCTGGCCGCCACGTTTGCGGCCCTGGGCGTCATCCCCATCATGTTCCTGGTGCAGCTGGCGTTCATCGTGGCCTTCGGAGTACTGCTGGACACCGTTCTGGTGCGCTCGCTCCTGGTCCCCGCCCTGGCCTTCGACCTGGGCCGGCGCATCTGGTGGCCGGGCAAACTCAGCCGGGACGATGCGCAGGAAGCCATGAAAGCGGAAGGGCCGGCGGAAGCGGCGGTCAGCTAGGTTCCGGCCGGGATTCCCGCCGTGGCCCGCCCCTGCCCGGCGGCGAGCTCCGAGCGCCACCACTCCACCGTCGCCTTGGCTGCAACGCCCAGGGGAGTCGGTTGCAGGCCCAGCTGCGCCTCACTGGCCGCCGAATCCATCACGAACGGCCGCTCGAACTGGTACAGCATCTCGCTGATCTCCCGCATGTCGGCCGAGAAGAGCCCCAGGGTGCGCAGGACCCAGCCCGGCACCGCGTGGACCTTCGCGGGCACCACGCCTGCAGCCGCGGCGAAGGCCTGGGCGATCTGGCGCTGCGTGAGCGGCGGATTGGTGGGTGCGTGCAGAACCCGGTTCCACAGCCCGGGCTTCCCCGCGGCCCCGATCATGGCCGCGGCCAGATCGGGAACGTAGGTGAACGAATGCGGCTGGTCCGCGCTGCCCACCACCTGCAGCTGGCGGCGGGCGAGGACGGCGGGCACCATGCGCTCGCCGGCGTGGGCCATGCGGACACGGGGGCCGAAGAAATCACCCGCCACTACAGAGACGGTGTCCGTGGCACTCGCCGCCCGCGCCCGCAGCAGCGCCGCGCGGATCCCGCGTTTGCCGCCGTCGGCCTCCCGCGCGCTGTTTTCGGTCAGCACCTGCTCCGGGTTGCTGTAGGAGTAAAGGCTTTCGGGAAAGACGACGACGGCGCCCGCCTCGCCTGCCGCAGCCAGGACCGCCTGTTCGGCGGCCGGAAGCTCCTGTTCCCAGGCTGCGGCGCTGTAGGAAGAGCCGTGGATGCAGTGGAAGACCGCCGCCGCGCCGTCGAAAGCGTCGCCCAGCAGCGCGGGGTTGGGCACATCGAGCTTCAGCTTCTCGATGTGCGGATGGTCCGGACCGCCGCCCGAGCGGGTGAGGAGCCGGACCCGTTCGCCCCGCTCCGCCAATTGCCCTGCCACCGTCCAGCCCACAGGGCCGGCGCCGGTGACCACGTAAAGACCTGACATTGAAAAATCTCCTTCGTGCAGTGCGGCTGGTCCCGAATGGCCCGGCGTGCTTAGAGAGCACTGCTCTCGAAATAAGGATGCTGCCGCCGGCGGACAAAGTCAAGAGCAGTGCTCTCAATTGTTGACACTGCTCTGATCCGTGCCATGCTGGGCTGATGCCAGCTATCTCAGAGGCCGCCGGCGGGCCGGGCGCTGCCGGCGGGAAGATCCGCACGCCGCGTGAACGTGCCCGGGCGCAGACCGTCGCCGACATCATCCGGCTGGGCCGGCAGCACCTGGCGCAGCACGGGGCCGCCGCCCTGTCGCTCCGCGCCGTAGCCCGCGACCTGGGTGTTGTCTCCTCTGCCGTCTACCGGTACGTCGGGAGCCGCGACGAGCTGTTGACCCTCCTGCTCGTGGACGCGTACGACGACCTGGGGGATGCCGTGGATGCCGCCGTCGAGTCCGTCCCTGCCGACGAGTCCAGGGCCCGGTTTGCAGCGCTGGCGCGGGCTGTCCGCGGGTGGGCCCTCCGCGAACCGGCGCGCTACGGCCTCCTGTTCGGCAGCCCGGTGCCGGGCTACCAGGCCCCGGCGGAGCGGACCACGGCACCCGGCACGAGGGTGGTTATCGGCCTGGTGCAGATTCTGGACGCCGCTTACCGGGCCGGCCGCCTTGCCGAGCGAGGGCCTTCCGCGGTGCCGGCGCCCCTGGCTGCCGACCTTGACGCAATCCGGCGAGAGCTGCGTGTGGACGTCCCGGACGCCCTGCTGGCCCGTGGCACCCTCGTCTGGACCTCACTATTTGGAGCCGTCAGTTTTGAGGTGTTCGGGCAGTACGGCGCCGGCACCTTTTCCGCGCCGGACGAACTGTTCGAGCACCATATCGCCGTACTGGCGGATCTCGCCGGGCTGTAGCCGGCACCGCGGCACCGCGGCACCGCGACCCCGTCCGCGTGGCCCCAACCCGCTGCCCCCGGGGCCGGCCCCTGTTGCCTCCCGCGCGGGCTGAGTAGACTGCCACTGCGCCCGGTCCAGGTGCGCCCAGTCCTTTTGAAGGAGTGATCAACCGATGACCGACAACACTGAGTCCGGCAACGCGGGCAAGACGCACAACAGCTCCAGGAATCCGGCACTCGAAGGGGACAGCGGCCAGTACACCGAGGGCGATTACGGCGACGCCGGCGTAGCGGGGCAGGAATCCGCTGCTGAGCCCGAAGGTGAATACCAGGCGGGGGACTATGGCGACGCGGGTACGGTCGAGCCTGCCGCCGAGGTGGAGGAAGGCGAGTACCCGCAGGGTAACTATGGCCGGGCCGGAACCGTCGGCCAGGAGCTGCCCCAGGATGAGGAAGGCGAATATCCCGAGGGCGACTACGGCGACGCCGGCACCTCCTCCGGCGGCTCCTCCGGCGGCTAGGCGCAGTTCACGCTGGGCGAAATCCGGCTGCCATTTATTGAAGAACCCCCGGTTTTACACGGATATCCCGCGTGGAAGCCGGGGGTTTTTCCGCGTTGCCAGGCGGTCCCGGCACAAAGTTGAGCGCATCTGACTCAACTTTGGATTGACTTAAATCCCGCTCGGAGTAAGGTTGAGTGCAGACCGCTCAAGGAAATGGGCGACCCCAAGTTTCCAAGGAAAGAAGGAAGCAACACATGTCACGTGCAGTAGGTATCGACCTCGGAACTACCAACTCCGTCGTCTCCGTTCTCGAAGGTGGCGAGCCCACCGTTATTGCCAACGCCGAGGGTGGCCGCACCACGCCGTCGGTCGTTGCGTTCTCCAAGTCCGGCGAAGTGCTGGTCGGCGAAATCGCCAAGCGCCAGGCCGTCAACAACATCGACCGCACCATCGCCTCCGTCAAGCGCCACATGGGCACGGACTGGAAGGTCGACATCGATGGCAAGAAGTACACGGCCCAGGAAATCTCCGCCCGCGTCCTGATGAAGCTGAAGAACGACGCCGAGTCCTACCTCGGCGAAAAGGTCACCGACGCGGTGATCACCGTTCCGGCTTACTTCAACGACGCCGAGCGCCAGGCCACGAAGGAAGCCGGCGAGATCGCCGGCCTGAACGTCCTGCGCATCGTCAACGAGCCCACCGCAGCTGCCCTGGCCTACGGCCTGGACAAGGGCAAGGAAGACGAGCTCATCCTGGTCTTCGACCTCGGCGGCGGCACCTTCGACGTCTCCCTGCTGGAAGTCGGCAAGGACGAAGACGACTTCTCCACCATCCAGGTGCGCGCCACCGCCGGTGACAACCGCCTCGGCGGCGACGACTGGGACAACCGCGTCGTCGAGTACCTGCTGAACCAGCTCAAGGTCAAGGGCATCGACCTGTCCAAGGACAAGATCGCCCTGCAGCGCCTCCGCGAAGCTGCCGAGCAGGCCAAGAAGGAACTCTCCTCCTCCACCAGCACCAACGTCTCGCTCCAGTACCTCTCCGTCACCCCGGACGGCCCGGTCCACCTGGACGAGCAGCTGACCCGCGCCAAGTTCCAGGACCTGACCAAGGACCTGCTCGAGCGCACCAAGAAGCCGTTCCACGACGTCATCAAGGAAGCCGGCATCAAGCTTTCCGACATCGACCACATCGTGCTCGTCGGCGGCTCCACCCGTATGCCCGCCGTCTCCGACCTCGTGAAGGAACTGGCCGGCGGCAAGGAGCCCAACAAGGGCGTCAACCCGGACGAGGTTGTGGCCGTTGGCGCAGCCCTGCAGGCCGGCGTGCTGAAGGGTGAGCGCAAGGACGTTCTCCTGATCGACGTCACCCCGCTGTCCCTGGGCATCGAAACCAAGGGCGGTGTCATGACGCACCTGATCGAGCGCAACACGGCCATCCCCACCAAGCGGTCCGAGACCTTCACCACGGCTGACGACAACCAGCCTTCCGTGGCCATCCAGGTCTTCCAGGGCGAGCGTGAGTTCACACGCGACAACAAGCCGCTGGGCACGTTCGAGCTGACCGGCATCGCGCCGGCCCCACGCGGCGTTCCGCAGGTCGAGGTCACCTTCGACATCGACGCCAACGGCATCGTGCACGTCTCCGCGAAGGACAAGGGCACCGGCAAGGAACAGTCCATGACCATCACCGGCGGCACCGCGCTCTCCAAGGAAGACATCGACCGCATGGTCAAGGACGCCGAGGAGCACGCAGCCGAGGACAAGGCACGCCGCGAGGCCACCGACACCCGCAACACCGCCGAGCAGCTCGCCTACTCCGTGGACAAGCTGATCGCCGACAACAGCGACAAGCTGCCCGAAGAGGTCAAGACCGAGGTCCAGGCCGACGTCGACGCCCTCAAGAAGGCCCTCGAAGGCACCGACGACGCCGCCGTCAAGACCGCGTTTGAGGAGCTGCAGGCTTCCCAGACCAAGCTCGGCGAGGCCATCTACGCCCAGGCCGGTTCCCCGGACGGCGCCACCGGCGCTGCAGGTGCTGAAGGCGCTGCCGCAGGCGAGAGCAAGGCTGACGAGGACATCGTCGACGCCGAAATCGTCGACGAAGAAGAGAAGAAGTAACCATGCCGCATCACGGAAACGAAGAAGAGCACAACTCTTCCCACGACCAGAGCGGCAAGCGCGAGGAGCCGGTCATCCGGGACCACCGCAAGGTGGACCCGGTGACCGGCGAGGCCCGGCACCCGGAGGGCGGACAGTCCTCCGCGCCGGAAGCCGATTCCGACGGCGACGCTCTCGCCCAGGCTGAGGAAATCCTCAACCAGGTTGAGGTCCCCGCCGAGGAGTCCGTGGCGCAGGGTACCGAGGCCGCCGTGGCGGCGGAGCTGAAGAACGACCTGCTCCGCCTCCAGGCCGAGTACGTCAACTACCGCAAGCGCGTCGAGCGCGACCGCGCCGTGGCAGGGGAGATGGCCGTCATCGGCGTCCTGAACTCCCTGCTCCCGGTGCTGGACGACGTCGACGCCGCCCGCCAGCACGGTGACCTCGCGGACGGCCCGTTCGCCGCGATCGCCACCAAGCTGGAGAACGCGCTGAAGACGTACGGCCTGACCCGCATTGATGAGACCGGCGTGGAGTTCGACCCCACCATCCACGAGGCCCTCATCCAGCAGCCGGGCGACGACATCGAGGTTGACACCGTCAGCCAGGTGCTCCGCTCCGGCTACAAGACAGGCGAACGGGTCCTCCGGGCAGCACAGGTCATCGTCGCTGTTCCGGCATAGCATTACCTCATCGAGATGACAGTTCGCGGCGGTGATTCCAGAGAACATCGCCGTGAATTGTCATCTCGGCACAGATTTTTGAAAGGAAACGCCATTGGCTAGCCAGGACTGGGTGGACAAGGACTTTTATAAAATCCTTGGTGTTGCCAAGGACGCTTCCGACGCTGACATTAAGAAGGCTTACCGGAAGCTCGCCCGGCAGTACCACCCTGATACGAACTCCGGGGATGCTGCTGCGGAGAAGAAGTTCAAGGACATCTCCGAAGCGTATTCCGTGTTATCCGATCCTGATGAGCGGCAGCAGTATGACGCCATCCGGGCCATGGGCGGCGGCGCCCGCTTTGCCCCGCACGGCGCGGGAAGCACCGCGAACGGCGGCTTCGAGGACCTCTTCGGCGGCCTGTTCACGGGTGGCGGCGGCCGGCACTCCGGCGGGTTCAGCACCGCCGGCGGCGTTCCGCCCGAGTTTGCCGACCTGTTCGGTGGCGGCTTCGGGGGCGGACCGGCCGGCTTCCAGCGGGCCCCGCAGAAGGGCGCCGACCGAACGGCGAGCACCAGCATCTCCTTCGCCGGGTCCATCCGCGGCACCACCATCGGGCTGCGTGAACCGGACGGCGAAGTCATCGACGTCAGGGTGCCTGCGGGCATCAAGGACGGCCAGAAGGTCCGCGTCCGGGGCAAGGGCCAGTACGGCCCGGCGGGCAACGGCGACCTTCTGGTCACCGTCAACGTCAAGCCCCATGATTTTTACACGCGCGACGGCGACAACCTCCGGATCCACGTACCCGTCAGCTTCCCGGAGGCTGCTTTGGGCGCCGACATCGAGGTTCCCACGATCGACGGCGAACACGTCCGGGTCCGCGTTCCCGCCGGCACCCCGTCGGGGCGTACCCTCCGGGTCAAGGGCCGCGGTGTGAAGACGTCCAAGGCCACCGGCGACCTGCTGGTGACCATCGACGTCGCTGTTCCGCAGAACCTGAGCAAGGAGGCCGAGGAGGCCGTGAAAGCATTTGCGGCCGCCACCGCCGGCGCGGATGTCCGCCAGGGCCTGGCAGCCAAGGCCCGGCTTTAGGGGCGGGTGCCGGCCTTGGAAATCAATTTCGATCAGCCGATCTTCGTCATCTCGGTGGCGGCCGAGCTCGCCGACATGCACCCGCAGACACTTCGCCAGTACGACCGGCTGGGCATCGTTTCGCCCAGCCGGGCGCCGGGCAAGTCCCGCCGCTACTCCCAGAGGGACGTGAACCGGCTCCGTGAGGTGCAGCGGCTGTCCCATGAGGGCGTCTCGCTCGAGGGGATCAAACGCATCCTGGACCTCGAAAACCAGGTTGCCGCCCTGCAGCACCGGGTGACCGAACTGACAGAGGAACTGGCCCGCCGTCGTGAGCCCTTGGAATCCCGGATCTTTGCCGCCGGCACCGCGGGCGACGTGGTGAGCCTGGCGCGAGGACAGCGGCCCCGGCCCCGTTCGCAGGCCGTGGTGGTGTGGCAGCCGCGCGGTGACATCTAGCCAGCTCCGTCCAGCCAATAGTGCCCCAGCCAGCGGCGCACGCTGAACCCCATTGCCAGAACCGGATGCTGCGCCAAAAATAGGGTGCAGCGCCGGAACGGGGTCACCAGGCCGCAATGCCGCGGTTCCGGCTCCCGGGCAGAAGGGACGCAGGGTCATGACCTACATCAGGGACTTTGACCAGCTGGGACGCAGCGATCTGGACGAGGCCGGCGGCAAGGGCGCCAACCTCGGCGAGCTGGCCCGGGCCGGTTTTCCGGTGCCGCCGGGCTTCGTACTCACCACGGCGGCCTACCAGGACTTCGTCAACGCCAACGGGATCGCCGGCCGCATCCTTGAGCTCGCCGCCCTCCCTTCCGGCGCCCCGAACGACGAGTATGACGCTGCCGCTGCGCAGATCCGCGCGCTCTTCGCCGAGAGCACCATGCCCGAGGAGATCAGCGGAGAACTCCGGGCCGCCTACGCACGGCTGGGACAACGGGCGACGGCGGTCGGCGAGGATGCAGCAGCACGCGTGGCGGTCCGCTCCTCGGCCACCGCCGAAGACCTCGCCTCGGCCAGCTTCGCCGGCCAGCAGGACACCTATCTGAACGTCTCCGGGGCCGACTCCGTCGCCGCCGCCGTCATCGACTGCTGGGCGTCACTCTGGAACGCCCGAGCCATGGCGTACCGCTCACGGAACGGCTTCGACCCGGCCACCGTGCGCCTCGCCGTGGTGATCCAGGAGATGGTCGATGCCGGGGCCGCCGGCGTGCTGTTCACCGCCGATCCCGCCACCGGCCGCCGGGACCACGTCGTGATCAGCGCCGCCTGGGGGCTGGGCGAATCCTTGGTCAGCGGGGCCGTCACCACGGACGACGTCGTGGTGGATGCCGCGACGGGCCGGGTTGAGCAGCGCCGGACGGCGGACAAGGACGTCATGACGGTCTACGACGGAGCAGGCACCAGGGAGCAGGCGGTGCCTGAAGAGAAACGCCGGGAGCCCGTGCTCGACGACAATGCGGCGGCCGCGCTGGCCCGCCAGGGGACAGCCATAGCGAAGCACTTCGGATCGCCGCAGGACATCGAATGGGCGGAGGCGGCAGGGGACTTCTTCATCCTGCAGGCCCGCCCCATCACCGCGCTGCCAGAACCGTCTGCAGATGCCCCGACGGAGTGGCCGCTGCCCTACCCGAACGGGATGTACTTCCGGGCCAGCATCGTCGAGCAGCTGCCGGACCCGTTGTCGCCCCTGTTCGCCGACCTCATCGACGGCTCCGTGGTGAAGTCGCTGAACGCCCTGCTCAACGAGGCGTTCGGCAAGAGCGTGGTGCGGCCGGGGGATGTCTCACTGCCCACCGTCAACGGCTACGCGTACTACTACTACAACAACGCCGGAATGCGGCGGGTCATGGGCCGGTCGCTGACGGCCATGCGCGCGCTGGCGCAGGGCAAGGCCCACATGGGAATCAAGGGCTGGCGCGACCACTCGCACCCGAAGTACCGCGGACTCGTAAAGTTCTGGGCGGCCAAACCTCCGGCGGACCGCCCGGCCGCCGAACTGCTGGAGGGCATTACCGCGCTGCTCGACGCCGGCGCCGCGTACTACACCGCGGTGCAGTCAATCATCCCCATCGCAGCCACCAGCGAGATCATGCTCCGCGGCTACTATGACAAGCTCGTCCGCCGGCCCGGAGATCCGTCGGCAGAGGTGTTCCTCCTCGGCTACGACAGCGAACCCATCCGCGCGGAGAAGTCCCTGTACGACCTTGCGGTGTGGACCCGCGCAAGGCCGCAGCTCGCCGCCGCCGTCACGGAAGGGTCAGCAGCCGCCATCGCAGAGGCTCTCCGCACCGGCGCACCTCCCGCGGGCGTGGCCGGAAATGTGGACCCGGAACAGTGGGACGAGTGGCGTTCCCGCCTCCAGCGGCACCTGGACCGGTACGGGCATGCCGTCTACAACCTGGATTTCGTCAACCCGGTGCCGGCCGATGATCCTTCCGCACTGCTGGAAACCCTGAGGTACTTCGTGCGGGGGCAAGGCAAGGATCCGCACGAGCGGCAGCAACGGTCCGCTGACCGGCGGGAGGAGCAGGCCCGGCTGATCAGCACCCGGTTGGGTCCCCGCCGTCGTGCTGTCTTCCGGAGGCTGCTGCGCTGGGCGCAGAAAGCGGCGCCCGTCCGTGAGGACGCGCTGGCCGACGTCGGACTGGCCTGGCCGCTGATGCGGCGGATGCTGCTGGAACTGGGGGAGCGGCTGACGGCTTCGGGTGTCATCGCCGCGCCGGCCGACATCTTCTGGCTCCGCCTCGACGAACTCCGCAACGCCATCGATTTCGGGCTGGCCACGCCCGGCGCGGCCATCACCGGCACGGACCGGCCGGTGCGGGCAGAAGCCGTTGAACAGCGCAAGATGCTGTGGCGTGGCCAGCGGAAAGCCGCGGCCCCGCAGCTGCTGCCCGAGAGCCGGTGGATGGAGCGGGCGTTCGGCAGCATGATGCCCGCACGTTCGGTGCAGCAGGCCGGGGACGTCATCAGCGGTGTCGGCGCGAGCTCGGGGCAGGTTAGCGCGCCGGCCCGGTTGCTGCACGGCCCCGACGACTTCGCCAGCATGCGGCCGGGCGAGGTGCTGGTGGCACGCATGACCACCCCCGCATGGACGCCGCTGTTTGCGATGGCGTCCGGCGTCGTCACGGACGTTGGCGGGCCGCTGAGCCACAGCTCGATCGTCGCCCGCGAGTACGGCATTCCCGCCGTCCTGGGAACGGGCGTGGCCACCCAGCGGGTGTCCAGTGGGCAGCAGTTGAAGGTCGACGGCGACGCCGGCACCGTCACGCTCGACGGCTCCGCAACCTGACCCCAAGTAAGTAGCAGATCAGGGCGTTCCCAGGGCTGGGAGCGCCCTGATCTGCTACCTGGTTTTCATTCAAGAAGATTTTTCGGACCGGTCCGCATGTGGGGCCTTTTCCGCCCTTTATTGTCGGTGCCCCCTGTCATGCTGTGGGTATGGATGCGAAGGCAGCGGTGCAGACGGTGGAGGGTATTGGGTCCTCTGTTGCTGTGCTGGCTGGTTTTGTCCGTGAGGCCGCCGGCGCCGAGGTTGCTGGTGCCGGTTCCGTGAGCGTTGCGGGTCCTGGGGCTGGCGGTGATCCGTTGCGTGATGAGGCGGATGCGTGGCTGGATGTGCTGGCTGAGACGGCCGGGCTGGAGGCCAGGGTGGCGGCGTTGAAGGTGCAGGCCGCTGCCGGTTTCGCTGCTGCCGCGGCGGCTTTGACGGCTCCTGACGCGTCCGTCTCGGAGCGGGACGCGCTGGAGATGTCGGTGACCGCCGAGGTCGCGTGCGCGCTGACCGTGAGCGAGGGGGCCGCGGCACGCTTTCTGGAAGAGTCCGCCAGGCTGAGCACGAACCTGCCGCTGACCCTGGCCGCGCTGGGAACAGGGGCGCTGTCGTGGCAGCACGGGCGGATCATGTGCGACGAGACCGAGGGGCTGGGACCCGAAGCGGCGGCGGCGTTTGAGGCGCATTTCCTGGACCCGGACGCACCGAACCCGGCGCGGGGTTGTCCGGCCGGGGAGCTGACGCCGGCGAGGTTTCGGGCGAAGGCCCGGTATTGGCGGGAACGGCATCATCCGGTCAGCATCGAAACCCGCCACCACAGGAGTGTGAAGGACCGGCGGCTGGAGTATGCCCCGGACCGGGACGGGATGGCGTGGCTGTCGGCGTATTTGCCTGCGGACCAGGCGGCCGGGATCTGGAACCGAACTACCGCCGCCGCCCGGGCCATGCGGGGCCCGACCGAAACCCGGACCCTGACCCAGCTCCGCGTCGACGCGTTTGCCGGGTGGCTGCTCGGCCCGGCACCGGGAGTCCATGGCGGGGTTGAGGGTGCAACCATAAGCTCCCTGTCCACAGGTTCCCCGCCTGCCGGTTCCGAGACGGAGGGACCAGCGGATTCCGTTCCGGTTGATGTGCCGTCACCGAAAGCGCAGGTCCTGGTCACGGTGCCGGTGTTTTCGCTGCTTGGCCTGTCCGAGGAGCCGGCCACACTGGACGGGCACGGTCCGATTCCGCCGTCGATGGCGCGCCGGCTCGTCGCCGACGGCGCAACATCATTCCTCCGGGTCCTTGTTGACCCGCGCGACGGCGCGCCTTTGGAGATCGGACGCACCAGCTACCGGCTGACGAAACCCATGCGCCAATGGCTGCGGCTCCGCGACGCCAAATGCACGTTCCCGGCCTGCAACAACCACTCCCTGGACAACGACGCCGACCACATCCTCGCCTGGGCCGACGGCGGCGGCACCGCCGTCGCCAACCTCGGCCTACCCTGCCCGAAACACCACAAACTGAAACACAACACGCAATGGAGACCGGTCGGCGCCACCCGCGACGCCCCGCCGGGCTGGATCTCACCGTCGGGACGGACCTACCCGGCCGAGTACCAGGACTGGGAACCACCCACCTGGCCAGAACCACCACCCGGCCAGGAATGGCGGGAGCTGCCACCCGGCGGGGATTGGCCGGAGCCGGACGACTGGGTGGGGCCGCCGGACCGACCCGACGACCTGGATCCACCACTGCCTTTGGATCCTTGGCCTAACTGGTCTTGGCCCGCGGCCGCTTAGCGTCTGCCTTTATTCCGCTGATGCTATTCCGTGGGTGCCCGCCGCGGAATAGCGTCACATGTCCATGGCATGGCATGGCATGGCATGGCATGGCATCGGCAACGGCAACCGCCTACGGCGTCAGCACCCGGATCGGGGAGCCGTCCAGCCATGCCGTGACGTCCTCGAGCGCGCCGCCGAAGAAGGCCCGGTAACTGGCGTCGGTCACGTATCCCAGGTGCGGGGCCAGCAGGGTCCGCGGAGCGTCGAGGAGGGGATGGCCGGCCGGGAGCGGTTCCTGGTCGAACACGTCGAGCGCCGCCCCGCGGATCCAACCCTCATGCAGTGCCGTGACCAGCGCCTGCTGGTCCACCAGGGGACCGCGGGCGGTATTCACCAGCACGCCGTCCGGGCCGAGCAGCTGCAGTTCCCGTTCACCGACTATTCCCTCCGAACGCGGCGACAGCCGCAGATGCAGGGACACGACGTCGGACTCCCGGAACAGTTCTTCCTTGTCCACCTTCCGGGCGCCAGCCGCCGCGGCGTCCTCCTCGGTCAGGTTTTGGCTCCAGGCCAGCACTTCCATTCCGAAGGCCCGGCCGTAGCCGGCCATCCGTTTCCCGATTTTCCCGAGCCCCACAATGCCGAGGGTCTTGCCGGACAGTTCGAACCCGACGCCGGTCTGCCACTGCCCGTCGCGAAGTGCGGCTTCCTCCTGCGTCAGGTTCCGGGCAAATGCCAGCAGCAGCGCCCACGTCAGTTCGGGCGCGGCCGTGGGGGAGCCGCCCGTTCCGCAGACGGTGATCCCCAGCCGTGATGCTGCCTCCACATCGATCGAGGCATTGGCGGCGCCGGTGGTGACCAGCAATTGCAGCCGGGGCAGCTTTTCGAGGACGCTTTCGGGAAACGGTGTCCGTTCCCGCATGGCAATGACGATGCTGGCATCCTGCAGCGCTTCCACAACCTCCGTTTCCGTGGCGAGGTGCCGGTTGAACACGGTGACGGCGACGCCGCGCTGTTCGAGGGAGCTCCAGTCGGCAAAGCTGTGGGCCACGCCCTGGTAGTCGTCGAGAATCGCGAGCTGCTGCATGCTGTCCTTCTGCCGTGAAATGAGACCTGCGCTTAAACGAAAGAGGTAGGAACCTGCCGGAGCAGGCCCCTACCTCCTGAGGCTAGCTGGCTTTGACCGCCAGCACCGGGCAGGATGCCTCCAGCAATATCTGCTGGGCCGTGCTGCCCATGATCAGCTTCCCCACCGGGGTCCGCTTCCGGAGGCCGATCACAATGAGTTCGGCCTGGTACTTCTCCGCGGCATCCAGCACCTCGTTGGCAGCGTCGTTGCCACGGACCGGCTGCAGCACCAGGTGCTCAATGCCTTCCTGCTCCAGCCTTTCGGTCATCTCGTTGATGTCCGCAGCCTGGGCGTACCGCTTGTCCACGATGGCATCTCCCCGGGACGAGTTGATGATGACAAGGCGCATGTGGCTCTTGTGCGCCTCGCTGATGGCCCGGTCCAGAGCCGCGGTCCCCTCGGCCGTAGGTACGTAACCGACGATGATGCTCACGGGTTCTCCTGTCCGTGGGTGGCGTGGGTGGCGTCCGCCCCGCGGCGGCCGGCATCAGCACGTCGCCCAGCAGCAGGCCGCAGAGCAGCAGGTGCCTCTACAGTGGGTGAAAGATAGGATCCGGCTTCGGGTCCCTCAACAGAGGGCGCGGCAGCAGGTCCCGCAGCAGGGCCATTAACCGCAGGCCCACCGGCCATGGCCAGCCCGGCCGGCCGCGGACGGAGGCGGCGCCAGAGCTTCGCCAGGAGCGGCCACGCCAGGACTACGGCAATGATGATGTAGACGACGACGGCGATCGGCTCGCTCCAGAGGCCGGACACGTCGCCCGCGCTGAGCTGCAGGGTCTTCCGCAGCTGGCCTTCGGCGCGTGGGCCGAGGATGAGGCCAAGGATCAGCGGCAGCACAGGCAGGCCGTAGCGGCGCATCATGAAGCCCAGCCCGCCAAGGACCAGCAGGATCGCCAGGTCGAAGGCCTGCAGGTTCACTGCGTAGGCGCCCAGCGTGGCGAAGAACAGGATGCCGGCGTACAGGTAGGGCCGGGGCAGGCGGAGCAGCTTCGCCCACACGGGTGCCAGGGGCAGGTTGACCAGCAGCAGCAGCGTGTTGCCGATGAAGAGGCTGGCGATCAGCGCCCAGACCAGGGGTCCTTCGTTCTGGAACAGCAGCGGACCGGGCTGGATGCCGAACTGCACGAAGGCGGCGAGCATGACGGCGGCCGTGGCGTTGGTCGGCAGGCCCAGGGCCAGCATCGGGGTCAGCGTGCCGGCAGCAGCAGCGTTGTTGGCAGCTTCGGGTCCGGCGACGCCTTCGATGGCGCCCTTGCCGAACTCCTCAGGGTGCTTGGAGAGCCGCTTCTCGGTGACGTAGGAGAGGAACGTGGGGATCTCGGCGCCGCCGGCAGGCAGCGCGCCGAAGGGGAATCCAAAGGCGGTGCCGCGCAGCCACGGCTTCCAGGACCGCTTCCAGTCCTGCTTGCCCATCCAGGGCCGGCCGACCGGGATGATCTGAAGCGGTGTGCGGCGCAGGTGCGCCGCGACCCAGAGGGCCTCACCGACGGCGAAAATCGCCACCGCGACAACGACGACGTCGAGGCCGTCAGCCAGCAGGGGCTGGCCGAAGGTCAGGCGACGCTGGCCTGTCACGGAGTCGATGCCCACCAGACCGATGGCCAGGCCGAGGCCGAGGGAAGCAAAACCGCGGAGCCGTGAGGCACCCAGGACCGCGGTGACTGCCAGCAGCGCGAGCATCATGATGGCGAAGTAGCTCGGCGAACCGAGGCTGACGGCGAACTGGACGACGATCGGCGCGAAGACCACCAGGAGGGTGGTGCCGATGGTGCCGGCGACGAATGAGCCGATGGCCGCAGTCGCGAGGGCTTGGGCGGCTTTGCCCGCCTTCGCCATCTTGTTGCCTTCGATAGCAGTGATCACCGAGGACGATTCACCCGGGGTGTTGAGCAGGATCGACGTCGTCGAACCGCCGTACATGCCCCCGTAGTAGATGCCCGCGAACATGATGAATGCGCTGGTGGGTTCCAGGACGGTTGTCACGGGGAGCAGCAGGGCCACGGTCATGGCCGGGCCGATGCCTGGCAGCACGCCGACGGCGGTGCCCAGCAGGACGCCGATGAAGGCGTACAGGAGGTTCATGGGGGTCAGCGCCGTCGCGAACCCGTCCATGAGTGAGGACCAGATGTCCATCTAGAGAATCCCTTCAAGGAGCCCGGCGGGAAGTGCGATGCCAAGGCCGAGGTAGAAGCCGTAGAAGGTCAGCAGGGAGAGCGCCAGGGAGATCAGTCCGTCGCGGACGTAGTGGCGGCTTCCGAGGGCCCAGACGCTGCCCCAGAAGAGCACCGTTCCGGAGATGACCCAGCCGGCCCAGTCGATGAGCAGGATGTTGGCGATGAAGGCGCCGGCCAGCGGGAGGACGGTCTTCCAGTCGGCGGGGTGGGTCAGGTCGACGTCCTCGCCGGCCTCGGCCTCGCCGCGGCCGCCGCGCAAAACGTTCACTGCCAGCATCACGGCGCAGACCAGCAGGAGTGATCCCACGATCATGGGCAGGGTCTTGGGGCCCACCGGGTCTGACTGGGAGTAGGGCACAACCAGGCGCGCTGCGTCCAGGAGGACCAGGGCGCCGACCGCCCCGAGCAGGGCTGCAACGCCCAGCTCGGAGCGGCCTTTAAGGCGGGTGGACAGAGAGGTCACGCCAGGCCGAGCTTCGTCAGCACGTCGGCAACGCGCTTGTCCTGTTCGGTGAGGAAGGTCTTGAACTCGTCACCGGTGATGAAGGCGTCAGTCCAGCTGTGCGTCTTCAGGGCTTCCTTCCAGGCTGCCGACTCGTGCATCTTCTCCAAGGTGGCGATCAGCGCGTCACGGTCGGCGTCACTGATACCCGGAGGTGCCACGATGCCGCGCCAGTTGGTGAAGACCAGGTCGATGCCGGCTTCCTTGAGGGTGGGGGCGTCCACGCCTTCCAGCCGGTTCTCGCCGCTCGTGGCCAGGACACGAACATCTCCGGACTTGATCTGCTGCAGGTATTCACCGGCGCCGGAGGCCGCGAAGCCGAGCTTGTTGCCGATGATTGCCGGGAGCAGGTCGCCGCCGCCGTCGTAGGAAACGAAGTTGACCTTGGTGGCGTCGATGCCCACTGCGCCCGCGAGCTGCATGGGCAGGAGGTGGTCCGGGCCGCCGGGCGAGGAGCCGCCGCCGACGCTGACCTTGGAGGGGTCCTTCTTCCAGGCGTTTACCAGATCGTCGATGGTCTTGTAGGGGGAGTCCTTGGACACCATGATGGCGCCGGGCTCTTCGATGAGCCGGGCCAGCGGGGTGGTGTCGGTCAGCTTCGACTCGGACTTGTTCGTGTAGCTGGCGCCGACGACGCCCAGGCCCATGAGCATGGCCAGGTCGCCGTTGCCCTTTTCGTTCACGACGCGCGCCAGGCCGACCGTACCGCCGGCGCCGGCGAGGTTGAAGACCTCCGTGTTCGGGGCGAGCTTCTCCTCGTCGAGAACCTTCGCCGCTGCGCGGGCGGTGGTGTCGTAGCCGCCGCCGGCAGTGTTCGGCACCATGATCCGCAGCCCGGTAAGCGGGGCGACGCTGGCTCCGCTCGTGGAGGGGCCTGCGGCAGTCTTGCCGGTAGCTCCGCAGCCGGACGCCATCAGGGCAATGCCTGCGGCTACTGCGGCCACGCGCAGTGCGCTCATTCCGCGCATGTTGTTCCTCTTCTCGTTTTGATCCGTTTGATCGGGGTGCTTCCGATGCTAGGGCCCAACGTGACGGGGCTCACTCTTGTGTAAGCAGAGAAAGTTAAGTTCATTTCGTTCACGTTTCCGCACTCCAACAGGGCAGCAAACGAAGGGCCAGGCCCGGTACCGTGTCAGGTATAGTTCACCCCACCCACGGACCCACAGGAAGAACAGCCGCACATGACTCGACGGCGAGGAATGTCCCTTGCGGGGCAGTATCTTCGGCTGCAGCTCCTGATCGTGCTGGCCGTGCTGGTGGCCGTGGTGGCGATCTCGCTGGCCCAGTCGGCGGCAGCGTTTGAACGCGTTGAGGGCCGCAGGGCCCTCTCGGCAGCGGAGACGCTGGCGGCGAACCCGGCCGTCCGGAGCCTGCTGCCGGATGCCCAGCCCCAGGGCAACTCCGTGCTCCCTTCGGTGTCTGAGGCGGTGCGCACGATTTCGGGATCATCCCAGGTGGCGCTGGCCCGGGCCAATCGGACGGTGGTGACGTCGTCGGACCCGTCCCAGGAAGGCCGCCAGCTGGAACTCGGCGACAGCGCAGTCATGTCCGGGCGGGCGTGGACCGGGGTGGTCGGGAGCGGAACCGGCGAAGCAGTTGTGGCCCACGTGCCGGTGCTGGACGATGCCGGGAAGATGGTGGGAATCGCGGTGGTGGGCAGGAACTTCCCGTCCGTGCTGGAGCGTCTGGGCGATGCGGTCCCTAACCTGCTGACCTATCTGGGCGTGGCAAGCGTCCTGGGCGTGGCGGGTTCACTCCTGCTGGCCCGCCGGGTCAAGCGCCAGACACTGGGCATGGAGCCGGACGAGATCACCGGCCTCGTGGAGAACCGGGAGGCGATGCTGCACGGGCTCAAGGAAGGCGTGGTGGCGCTGGACCCCCAACAGCGGATCACGGTGGCCAACGACAGTGCACGAAACCTGCTGAACCTGCCCCACGACTGCGTGGGCAAGGACCTCGGGAGCCTCGCGGTGCCGCCGATGCTGCGCGAGGTCCTCACCGAGGACCAGCCCGGACCGGACCGGCTGGTCCTGGTGGGCGAGAAGCTGGTGGTGCTGAACCGGGTGCCGATCCGCTCGCACGGGCGCGTGATCGGCTCCGTTACCACCCTGCGGGACAGGACGGAGCTGGCATCCCTGGAACGCGAGCTGGGCACGACGCGGACGGCCACCGACACCCTCCGGGCTCAGGCCCACGAGTTCGCCAACCAGCTGCACACCATTTCGGGCCTGATCCAGATCGGCGAGTATGACGCCGTCGTCCAGTTCGTCAACGGCACGACGCTGAACCGGACCCGCCTCAACGACGACGTGACCAGCAGGATCGAGGATCCCGCCCTGGCTGCGCTGTTCATTGCCAAGTCGAGCCTCGCCGCCGAGCGCGGGGTGTCTCTGCAGCTCGCCGAGGAGTCCCGGCTCGGCAAGGTGGATGAGGAACTGTCCCGTGACCTGACCACCGTGGTGGGCAACCTGGTGGACAACGCGCTGGACGCCGTCACCAACACCTCCGCAGCGAAGGTCGAGGTACTGATCGGGGAGGCCGACGGCGGCGTGCGGGTTGACGTGCGGGACTCGGGACCGGGGGTCCCGGCAGAGGTCATGGACGACATATTCCGGCAGGGGTTCAGTACCAAGAATTCGCCCGACGGCGGCCGCGGCTATGGCTTGGCGCTCGCCAGGGTGGTTTGCCAGCGCCGCGGCGGGCGGCTCACCGTCCGGAATGACCACGGTGCGGTGTTTACGGCACTGCTGACGCGCAAAACCGCTGATGCTTAACGAGGAGCAGCCTTGATCAACGTACTGATCGTCGACGACGACTTCATGGTGGCCAAAGTCCACGCCGGCTTTATCCAGCGCACGCCGGGGTTCGCCGTCGTCGGGGTGGCGCATACGGGGGCGCAGGCGGTGCTCGAGACCGCACGGCTGCAGCCGGATCTGGTGCTGCTGGACATCCACCTGCCCGATGTCAACGGCCTGGACCTGATGCACCAGCTGCGGGATGTGGCGCCCGAGCTGGATGTGCTGGTGATCAGCGCAGCGCGCGAAGTGGAGACCGTGCGGAAGGCGCTCCGCGGCGGGATCGTGCACTACCTGATCAAGCCGTTTTCCCAGACCGACCTGCAGGAACGGCTGGAGCACTACCGCAACACCTACCAGAGCCTCGACTCGTCCAAGGACGTCGCGGAGCAGTCGGACGTCAACCGCGTCTTTGGGCTGGAACGCGCGGACCGCCCGCTGCCGAAGGGCTGCAGCGCTGAGACGCTCCAGCTGGTGGAAAAAGCGCTGCGCGCCGGCGGCGGCGACGTGTCGGCCGCGGAACTGGCTGAGCAGGTGGGGACCTCGCGCGTCAGCGCCCGGCGTTATCTCGAGTACCTCAACGACGAGGGGCTGGTGGACGTGACACTCAAGTACGGCGTCGGACGTCCCGAGCGGCGATATGTGTGGAAGGCAGGGTAACCGGCTCGGTGATTTGTGGCGCGCAGCTTATGCCTGCTTCCTGATGGCGTCAATGCCCTGCAGTGCGCTGGCGGTGACCGCATCCATGTCCGCCGTGCCGTCCACGCTGACCAGAAGGCCGCGCCGGCCGTAGCGTTCGATGACGGGCTCGGTTTCCCGGCGATACAGCTCCAGGCGGTGGCGGATGACGTCCTCGGTGTCATCGCTCCGTCCCTCGGCGTCGGAGCGGAGCAGCAGCCGCCGCACGATCTCGTCGTCGTCGGCGGTAATTTCCACCACGGCATCGAGCCTGGTCCCGGCCGCGTCGAGGATGCCGTCGAGGTCGTCCATCTGGCTCACGGTGCGCGGATAGCCATCCAGCAGGAAGCCGTCCCTCGCGTCCCGTTCCTGCAGCCGCTCCCGCAGCATGGCCGTGGTGAGGTTATCCGGGACGAGGTTGCCGGCGTCGAGGAATTCCTTGATTTCGCGGCCCAGAGGCGATCCATTGGCCAGGTGGCTGCGGAACATGTCCCCGGTGGAGATCTCCGGGATGTGCAGCTGTCCGCTGAGCCGTCGCGCCTGGGTGCCCTTGCCCGAGCCGGGCGGGCCGATGAGCAGGATGCGGGTCATGCTTTTGGTCCGATCTGCCGAGAAAGCACGCTAGGGCCATTCTTCCGCCCGCACCCTCCGCCTGCAATGGGTGTTCACAAGGGCAGTTGCGGCTCCTAGGCTGGGTTCCACCAACCCACCGGACCAACCCACAGATAAACCCACAGGATCAACCCACCGGCCAAGGAGATGACCGTGACCACGCCGAGACCATCATGACCACGCTGCCGGACCGGCCCAACACCGCCCTGATGGTGCTTGATATGCAGAACGGGGTGGTGGCCGGGGCGCACCAACGGGATGCTGTGGTGGCCAACATCTCCGCACTGGTGGACCGGGCCCGCAAGGCCGGGGCCCCGGTTGTCTGGGTGCAGCATTCCGACGACCGGCTGGAGAAGGGCAGCGAGGTCTGGGAGTACGTGCCCGAGCTGAGGCGCCGCGAGCAGGAGCCGGTGGTGCACAAGTCGTTCAGCGACGCCTTCGACGGCACCGACCTGGAGCAGGTGCTGGCTGCTGCGGCGGTGGGCCGTCTGATGGTCGCCGGAGCGCAGACCGACGAATGCGTCAGGTCCACCATCCACGGCGCGTTCGTCCGCGGCTACGATGTGACCCTGGTCGGCGACGCCCACACCACGGAGGACCTGACCGAGTGGGGTGCCCCTCCGCCGGACCAGGTTATTGCCCATACAAACCTCTACTGGAAGTACCATGCGGGGCCAGGCAGGACCGCCGGGGTGGCGGAGACCAAGGACGTCACCTTCGGCGGCTGAGGTGGCCGGAGGGGCTAGGGGCCGGGCGCCGGCGATATGCCGGCGGCCCGCTCCTCCAGAAGCTCCCGGGTGCGCTGGTTCCTGGCCAGCGCGGCGGCCGTGATGAATTCGGAGCGCGCCTCCCCGGCCCGCCCGAGCCGGACCAGCAGTTCGCCGCGGACGCTGGGCAGCAGATGCGTTCCGCGCAGGGCACCTCCGGAGGCGAGGCTGTCCACGATGGCCAGCGCGGCCGCCGGCCCGGTGGCCATGGATACCGCCACGGCCCGGTTAAGTTCCACCACCGGGCTGGGTGCGATCCTGCCCAGCGCCTCATAGAGCAGCACGATCCGCTGCCAGTCGGTGCCGTCCACGCTTGGTGCTATCGAGTGGCATTCGGCGATCGCGGCCTGCAGCGCGTAATTGCCGCGGCCCCGTCCCAGCGCGTCGCAGCGGCGCAGGGCGGCTCGGCCGCGGCCGATCTGCGCCCGGTCCCACCGGGTCCGGTCCTGGTCGGCCAGCAGGACCGGAGACCCGTCGGGCATGGTGCGGGCCGGGAAACGGGAGGCCTGGAACTCCATCAGGGCCACCAGCCCGTGGGCCTCGGGTTCACGGGGGACCAGCCCGGCCAGGATGCGCCCGATCCGCAGGGCCTCGTTGGCCAGTTCTGGCCGAATCCACGCGTCCCCCGTGGTGGCGGCGTAGCCTTCCGTGAACATCAGATAGACGACGCCGAGGACCGCTCCCAGCCTGGCTCTCCACTCGTTGGGCTCGGGAACCTCGAAAGGCACCCGGGCCGCCGCGAGCGTTTTCTTGGCCCGCACGATGCGCTGCTGCACGGTGGCGACCGGAACCAGGAACAGCCGCGCGATTTCCTCGGTGGTGAGGCCGCCCACCACCCGCAGCGTCAGTGCCATCTGGGCCTCCCGGGAGAGGACCGGGTGGCAGGCGGTGAACACAAGCCTGAGCACGTCGTCCTCCAGCGGAACCCAGGGCACGCCGTCGTCGTCTTCCAGGTCCCGGGCCATGGCCCGGTACCGCTCCTCGAGCCGCTCGGACCGGCGCCACGCATCGATGGCCTTGCGCTTGGCAACGGCGGTGAGCCAGGCGGCAGGATTGTCCGGTGTCCCGGACGTCGGCCACTGGACCAGGGCCTGGGCCAGGGCTTCCTGGGCCAGGTCCTCGCCGAAACCCATGTCCCGGGTGGCACGGGCGAGGGCCGCGACGATGCCGGCACCCTCGATGCGCCACAAGGCATCAAGCCGGCGCCGGACCGCGGCCGCCGCCTCTTGGCTCGCCTCTGCCTGGCCCGCGGGCTTCTCACCCACCGACTCCTCACCCACCGGTCCTTCATTCACCGCCTGCCCCGTTCCCGTCAGCCGGAGCTCAGGGCTGGTTCAGCTCCTGGCGCCAGACCGCTTCCTTCTTGAGGTACTCGTTGTCCGCGAAGTCGGCGAAATCGTCGGCCTCGGCTATCCGGCGGACCTCAAGCTTCGAGCCGGGACCCAGCGGGCAACGGCTCGCCCACTCCTTCGCCTCTTCCTTGGAGGCCACCTGGACAATCCAGAAACCGTTGAACAGCTCATGCGTTTCGCCGTAGGGGCCGTCCGTCACCACCGGCGGTTCCTCGGAAAAATCGACCACGAAAGCCGAGCCTTCGGACAGGTCCGTCAGGCCCTCGCCGGCGAGCATGACACCGGCCTTGATCAGCTGTTCGTTGTAGGCGCCCATCTGGTTGAGGATCTCCTCGAACGGAATCTGCTTCGAGGCTTCGATGGCTTCGTCTGTGGCGCGCATGATGAACATGTACTTCATGGTTCTCTCCTTGCCTTGACGTGGACGCCGTGTGCGTCCGTCTACTATCCCGTCGAATGGGTCTTGCGGAAATCGACAGGCATTCGGAAATTTTTTTTGCGGGACTTTTTGGGTTCTAGCCGCGCCTTCTAGCCGCGCCGGCGGACCTCAACCTGGCCGGCATTCACCCTGGCCTCGTAGCTTGGCTGGGGAGTGGTTGCCGGCCCGCGGACTATGTGGCCGTCCCCGAGCCGGAACGTGCTGCCGTGCCAGGGGCAGGTGACGCAGCCATCGGCGATTGTTCCCTCCTCGAGCGGACCTCCCATGTGGCTGCACACGCTGTCCAGGGCCAGGATTCCGGACCCGGAGCGGTACAGCAGGAGCGAGACCTTGCCCGCGTCCACCTTCCGATGTGCCCCGTCCTGGAGTTCGGACTCCGCAAGCACGGGCGTCCAGTTCCTCGGGCCTGTCCTGCCTGCCGTCTTGTTGACGTTGACCGCGTTGCTGAAGCTGAGGTGGCCGCCGAGGAAGCCGCCAAACATGAGGACGCCGAAACCGGCCAGCCCAAGTGTCTTTCCGATGGTCCGACTGCCCGAGGCGCGGGCCACGGCCGAGGACGAAAACAGGCACAGCGCCGTTCCGTTGGACACCGCGTGAACCAGGCCCACCCGCCGTGACTTTCCCTGGGTGTCGGCCCAGTCGTTGAGGCCGGCGGCGGCGGTCGGAACGGCCGTTGCGATTCCGACGGCGACCAGGATGTCCGCGGCCGGTTCCGAGGCGGGCCCTCCCACGGCGTCCAGGACAGTTGCCATGGTCCAGGCCCCGATGGGGAAGTCGGTCAGGACGGGATGCAGCGGGTGGCCCAGGGATGTGCCGCTGAGGGCGTTGCGGACAGGCCGTGGCTGCACGGCTTTTCCAACTGCCTTTGAGATGGCAGACGCCAGCCCGTCCAGCCGGTCGAAGTGTTCAATGGCATCAACTAGCGCATGCAGCGGATTCACGGCGGACTCCTTCGGCCTGGCAGACAGGGCGGGTGGTCCACCACAGTCTGCATCGCCGGGCACCCGATGGCAAGGTGCCGGCACGGCAGTCTCCGGTAACGTACTTTCACATGCCGCCGTCATCACCCCGAACATCCCTCGACCCCGCTGCCACCGTTTCCGGGGGGCTGATGCGGCCGGTCATGGCGGGCATAGTGACGGCGCTCGTTGGATTCACCTCGACCTTCGCCGTGGTCCTCTCCGGCCTCCGCGCTGTAGGGGCCAACCCGCATCAGGCGTCGAGCGGCCTGCTGGCCCTCTGCCTGGTGGTGGGCGCCGGCGTCGTGCTCCTCGCTTGCCGGAGCAGGCTTCCGGTGACGCTCGCCTGGTCGACGCCGGGCGCCGCCCTGCTGGCCGTCGCCGGAGTGCCCGACGGCGGATGGCCGGCCGCCGTCGGCGCCTTCCTGGTGACCGGGGTTCTGATCGCCGTGACGGGGCTGGTCCGCCCCCTCGGCAGACTCGTCAGCAGCATCCCGACGCCCCTGGCGCAGGCCATGTTGGCGGGAGTGCTGCTGCCGTTGTGCCTTGCCCCGGTGGAGTCTTTGCAGACCGCCCCGCTGCTGGTGGTCCCGGTCCTGCTCTGCTGGCTGGTACTGTCACGGTTTGCGCCCCGCTGGTCGGTGCCCGGCGCGCTGGCCATGGCGCTCGCCGGCATCGTGGTCCAGTTGGTTGTTGAAGGAAGGGCCGTGCGCGCGGACGGCCTGCTGCCGGCGATGGAGTGGACCCCGCCTTCCTGGTCGCTGGGCGCAGTGGCGGGGATCGCCCTGCCGCTGTACATCGTCACCATGGCATCCCAGAACGTTCCCGGCGTGGCTGTGCTGGGCTCCTTCGGTTACCAGGTTCCGTGGCGGGCCTCCATGCTGGTCACCGGTGCCGGCACGCTGCTGGCCGCGCCGTTCGGCGGCCACGCCATCAACCTTGCCGCGCTCAGCGCCGCTTTGGCCGCAGGGGAGGAAGCAGGCGCAGACCGTGGCCGGCGCTGGGTGGCCGGCTTCGTCTCAGGGCTGGCCTATCTGCTCCTGGGGGCCTTCTCCGCCGGGCTCGCCGCGCTGGTGGCTGCGGCACCGCCAGGGGTGCTGGAGGCAGTCGCCGGACTCGCCCTGCTGGGCACACTCGCCGGGTCCGCCGCCTCGGCGCTCGCAGAGCCGGCCGAACGGACGGGCGCCGTGGTGACCTTCCTCGTGGCCGCGTCGGGGCTGACCTTCCTGGGCATCGGGGCAGCGTTTTGGGCCCTGCTGGCAGGGCTCCTGGTCCGGGCGGTCCTTAAGGTCCGGAGCAGGCCGCAGGGCAAAATTGCGGCTTAGTTGCCGGCCGCCCGCTGTGTTCGGTGTTCGGCAGCCGGGTAGACGCCAAGGATCCACACCTCGGTGGTGAAGAAGTCCAGTTCCTCCAGGGCAAGCTTCAGTGACAGGTCCTCGGGGTGCCCCTCAACGTCCACCATGAACATCGTTGCGGCAAACTCGTTGCCCACCATGTAGCTTTCCAGCCGGGTCATGTTCACGCCGTTCGTGGCGAAGCCGCCCAGGGCTTTGTAGAGCGCGGAGGGGACGTTCCGCACACGGAACACGAAGCTGGTGACTGCCGGTCCGGGCAGGGTTTCCCGGGACGGCAGTTCCGTTTCCCGGGCCAGGACCACAAAGCGGGTGGTGTTGGAGGGGTCATCCTCGACCGCCGAGGCCAGGACCTCCAGCCCGTAGAGCTCGGCGGCCAGCGGCGGCGCAAGGGACAGCTTGGTGGGGTCGTTCCAGTCACGCACCTCGCGGGCCGACCCCGCGGTATCGCCGGCGATCACGGGTTTGAGGCCGGCCTCGCGGATCAGCTTCCGGCACTGGCCAAGGGCGTGGATGTGGCTGTGGACCTCGGTGGCCCCCTCGATGGTGCTGCCCGGGATGCCGAGCAGGTCGAAGTGGATGGGCAGGAAGAACTCTCCGACGATCTGCAGGCCCGAGTGCGGCAACAGCAGGTGGATGTCCGCCACCCGGCCGGCAATGGAGTTCTCGATCGGGATCATGGCCAGATCCGTTTCACCGCTGGACACCAGTTCGAAGGCGTCCTCGAAGCTGGCGCAGGGAACGCTCTCCAGCTGGGGGAACATCTGTTTGCAGGCAATATCTGAGTTGGCGCCGGGCTCACCCTGGAACGCAATTTTCTGGGCCATGTTCCGTATGATGTCACGCCCGGCGCCAGCCAATCCAAACGGCGCCGCTTACCTCTTCGCGTAGTCCGAGAATCCCTGCCAGTCGATCACCACGCAGGCCTCATCGCCAACCGTCCAGGCATCGTGTCCGGGCGGGATGACGGCAAAATCGCCGGGCCCGTACTCCATCTCCTCGCCGTCATCCATGACCACCTTCATCCGCCCGGAGACGAAGTACCCCTTGTGGGCAGCCTGGCAGCTGTCCGTCTGCGCGATTGGCTTCACGTGCTGTGACCACCGCCAGCCCGGCTCGAAGGTGGCCCGGCCGACGCCGCCGCCCTCCATGTGGACCAGCTGGAGCTGGCCCTTGCCGTCCTCAAACGGCCGAGTCTCCTCGGGGGAGTCGAAACTCTTTCGGATGAGACTTGCCACCTTGACCTCCTGTTGTTGGTATTCCTGCTTGCGGGATGAAGGCTTGGAACGCAGATGCTGCTCCCTGTTACGCCACGTTGTAGGCCTGCCCGGCCGGCATGTCAAGAACCCCCATGGCCTCCTGCTCCCGGAAGGCGGGAATGATCTTTAGCAGTTCATTCGTCTGCCGTTCGATGGGGGCGGGGAGGCGCTAAGGGGCCTGGGCGCCCTGGTCCAGCAGCCGGCGGAGGGTCCGCAGCGCCGCGAGTGCCCGCTGGCTGACCAGTGCGGGGGAAATGTCGAACTGCGTTGCCACCTCGGCGACTGTGAGCCGGCCGTAGTGCAGGGCCAAGAGGACGTCGCGCTGCTCCATGTCGAGCATCATCAGGGCCTCGCTGACGCGGGAGTCCGCCGGCTCGCTCGGGGCATTCACCATGGACACAGGCTGACTCGGCGTCCTTCGAGATTCCCGACGGCGGATACCCCCAAACGGGGCGGCCCCGGCCGCGGCCTGCCTCCTACTGGGCGGCGTCGAACCCCGCCAGCAACCGCCGCGTAGCAGTCTGCATGTGGGAGCGCATGGTGGCGGTGACGGCAGCGGGATCGCGGGCTTCCAATGCGGTGAAAATTTCGCGGTGCTCCTTCAGTGCCGCGGCAGCGTGGCCTTCGTCGGTCAGGGCCCGGTCCACCCAGATGCGGAGCAGCGAGCGGATGCTTTGCAGCAGCTCGCGGAGTACCTGGTTGCCAGAGCTGACGGCGATCTCGCGGTGGAACGCGGCGTCCGCCTCCACAAAGGCGGCCAGGTCCTCGAGGCTGTCTTCCATGGTCTGCAGGTTCTCGCGCATGCGGCCCAGTGCAGCATCGTCGATGCGTTCGGCGGCCAGTTGCGCGGCCTGCACCTCGAGGCCGCTTCTGAGCTCCACAAGTTCGCGGGTGCGGGGGGCGCCCAGCATCAGGCCCCAGCTCAGGGTCCGGGGCAGCAGTTCCGAGACGCCGTCCCGCAGATACGTGCCGGAGCCCGGCCGCACGATCACGATGCCCAGGATCTCCAGGGCCGCCAGTGCCTCGCGGACCGCCGACCGGCCCACGCCGAGGGATGCCGCAAGGGTGCGTTCGGCAGGAAGCCTGGTGCCGGCTGCGATGTCTCCGCTGGTGAAGTAGGCCAGCAGGCGTTCCGCAACCTCGGACACCACCGATCCCTGTTCCATGGGGCCAAGGGCGGCGCTGATCTTGGCCGTAGCGGCTGCGGAGTTTTCGGGCATCTTCAAAGGGTAGCAACCGGCTGACCAATTCTTGGGGCGCGACGATGCAAAGCAAAAATCCGTCAACCGGTTGACCAATTTGCCTGTTCGGTCGTATGGTTGATCTCACAACGCGTAGCCACTGCCGGTCTCCTCCCGGCGGACGGCATTGAGAGAAGTCCCCAAGCATCCAGAGCAGGACGCTGCCGGGGCTACCAACATCTAGGAGTCAATGTGGACACCACACAATCGGTGGTCGAAAGATCTGCAATCAGGAAAGTGGCGGTGCGGCTGGTGCCGTTCGTCGCTTTGATGTTCTTCATCAACTACCTGGACCGCACGGCCATCTCCTTCGCCGGCCCCAACGGCATGAACACGGACCTGGCCCTCGGTGCGGCGCAGTTCGGCTTTGCCTCCGGCGTCTTCTTCATCGGCTACATCCTGCTCGAGGTCCCCAGTAACCTGGCGCTGCACAAGTTCGGCGCCCGGCGCTGGCTGGCCCGCATCATGGTGAGCTGGGGCATCGTCTCGCTCCTGTTCACCTGGGTTGGCAACGTTGAGCAGCTGTACATCCTGCGCTTCATCCTCGGTGTGGCCGAGGCCGGATTCTTCCCGGGTGCCATCCTCTTCCTGAGCCTCTGGGTTCCGGCCCGGCACCGCAGCAAGATCCTCGCCCTCTTCTACCTGGCCCAGCCGCTGACCACCGTCATCGGTGCCCCGCTGGCCGGCCTCCTCATCCAGCAGCACGGGCTCTTCGGTCTCGCCGGATGGCGCGTCATGTTCTTCGGCGTAGCGCTCCCTGCCATCATCATCGGTGTCATCGCCTGGTTCTACCTGGCAGACTCCCCGGCCAAGGCCAAGTGGCTCACCACCGAGGAAAAAACCTGGCTGACCGGTGCCCTGGAGAAGGAAAAGAACGAAACCGTCGCCAGCAACAAGCACGTCAGCGTCCGCACCGTCTTCGGCAACGGCCGCGTCTGGGTCCTGTCCGCGATCTACTTCGGTTTCATCTACGGCCTCTATGCCCTCGGATTCTTCCTGCCCACCATCATCTCCGGCTTCGAAGGCCTCTACGGCGCCAAGTTTGATGTCTTCCAGAAGGGGCTCATCACCGCGATCCCGTACCTGCCGGCCGCCTTCGCCCTGTACTTCTGGTCAAAGGACGCCACCAAGCGGGGCGTCAAGACCTGGCACATCGCGATTCCTGCCCTGGTGGGCGGCCTGAGCATCCCGCTGGCCCTGTTCGCCGGATCCCCGGCAGCCACCATCGCCGTCATCACCATCACGGCCATGTCGATTTTCGCTGCACTGCCCAACTTCTGGACCGTTCCCACCCAGTTCCTCACCGGTGCGGCCGCAGCGGCAGGCATCGCCCTGATCAACACCATGGGCAACCTGGCAGGCTTCAGCGCCGGCTACATCACCGGCTGGCTCAAGGACTGGACCGGCAGCTACACCGTCCCGATGTTCGTCGTCGGCGGCTTCATGCTCCTGTCCTGCATCCTCATGGTGGCCCTCAGCCGCTCCGGCAAGGTCAGCGAGGGTGTCGCAGCCGAGGCCCTGGACCCCGCGGGTGCCGGACACCACTCCGAGCCGTGAGTGCCGGCTCGCCCAACTAACTCGCAGTTGTTGTCGTTTTGGACGGCCATAACGACAACAACTGCCAGTCAGTTGGGTAACCACCCCGACCGCAGCGTCCCACGATTTCCACTGATAGTCCCAGGAGTTCCCCAATGACCCGCCTGTTCAATGAACCCGCAGCGTTTGCTGATGAGATGATCGAGGGCTTTGTTGCCTCGCACGGCCGGTGGGTGCGGCGTGTTTCCGGCGGGGTGGCCCGCAGCACGAAGAGCACCCCGGACACCGTGGCACTCGTGATCGGCGGCGGCTCCGGCCATTACCCGGCGTTCGCCGGCCTGGTGGGCCAGGGCCTGGCGCACGGTGCGGCGATGGGCAACCTTTTCGCGTCCCCGTCGGCGCAGCAGGTCTACAGCGTTGCCAAGGCTGCCAACAACGGCGCCGGTGTCCTGCTCGGCTACGGCAACTATGCCGGCGACGTTCTGCACTTCACCCAGGCACAGGAACGTCTCCGGGCCGAGGGCGTCGACTGCCGCAGCATCGCCGTGACCGACGACGTCTCTTCCGCTCCGCTCGCGGAGCGGCAGAAGCGGCGCGGTATCGCCGGTGACCTGACGGTCTTCAAGGTTGCGGCCGCCGCAGCCGAGGCCGGCTACGGCATGGACGCCACCGTGGAAATCGCCGAACGCGCCAACGACCGCACCCGGTCCTTCGGCGTCGCGTTCAGCGGCTGCACCCTCCCGGGCGCCGAGAGCCCGCTGTTCACCGTCCCCGAGGGCCGGATGGCCGTGGGCATGGGCGTCCATGGTGAGCCCGGCATCGACGAAACCGACATTCCGACGGCGGATGAGCTCGCCGAACTGCTCGTGGGCAAGCTGCTTACCGAGGTCCCGGACGGCCTTGAGGCCAGGGGATCACGCGTGGTGCCGATCCTCAACGGCCTGGGCAGCGTCAAGTACGAGGAACTGTTCGTGGTCTACCGCCGCGTCGCCCAGCTCCTGGCCGAGGCCGGCCTGGAAGCCGTTGACCCGCAGGTCGGCGAGCTGGTCACCAGCTTCGACATGGCCGGCACCTCGCTGACCCTGTTCTGGCTGGACGAGGAACTCGAAACACTCTGGAACGCGCCGGCAGACGCCCCTGCCTTCCGCCGCGGTGCGGTCACGGCTGTTGCACTGACCGACGATGAAGTCACCGCGGATGTCAGCGAAGAAGTAACCATTCCGGAAGCCACGGCCGAGTCCCGCGCAGCCGCAGTCGGCGTCCTGGCCGCCCTCGGCGCCGCGAAGGACGTCGTTGATGCCAACGTCGAGGAGCTGGGCCGGATCGATGCGATTGCCGGCGACGGTGACCACGGCATCGGCATGGAGCGCGGTGTCCGGGCAGCGGTCGAGGCCGCGGCCGACGCCGTCGAACGCGGTGCCGGTGCCTCCACCACCCTGCACCAGGCTGCCGACGCGTGGGCCGACCGGGCCGGCGGCACCTCCGGTGCGCTGTGGGGCATGGCCCTGCGGGCCGTCGGCGACGCGATCGGAAACAGCACCACGCCCGACGCCGGCGCTGTCGCCGCCGGAGTGGCGGAGGCCGCCGCCTCGATCATGGGCTTTGGCAAGGCCAAGGTGGGCGACAAGACCCTGGTGGACGTCCTGGTTCCGTTCCGCGACGCCCTGTCCGCCGCCGTCGGCTCCGGCCAGTCCCTCACCGACGCCTGGGGTGCGGCAGCCACCGTGGCCCAGCAGGCGGCGGAGGAAACCGCGAACCTGCTGCCCCTGATGGGCAGGGCCCGCCCGCACGCCGAGAAGAGCCTGGGCACCCCGGACGCCGGCGCCGTATCCATGGCGCTGATCGTCCGCGCCATCCACAACACCTTTGCCGACGCGAAAGCTGCGGCAACCACCACTAAGGAGAACGCATGAGCGCCAAACTGCGCCTGGTCGTCGGTTCCGACGACGCCGGGTTCGAGTACAAGGAAGCCCTGAAGGCGGACCTGGAAGCGTCCGACCGGGTTGAGTCCGTGACCGACGTCGGGGTGGACGCCACCAGCCACACCCCGTACCCGTCCGTGGCCATCGCCGCCGCCGAACTCATCGCCGCCGGCAAGGCCGACCGCGCCCTGCTGGTCTGCGGCACGGGCCTGGGCGTGGCCATCGCCGCGAACAAGGTCCCCGGCATCCGCGCCGTCACCGCCCACGACTCCTTCTCCGTCGAGCGCTCCATCCTGTCCAACAACGCCCAGGTCCTCACCTTCGGCCAGCGCGTCGTCGGCCTGGAACTCGCCCGCCGCCTCGCCAAGGAATGGCTGACGTACACCTTTGACGAGTCCTCGGCCTCCGCCGAGAAGGTCACCCTGATTAAGGACTACGAGGGTGTCACTTCCTGCTAATTCCTCCGCCGGAGCGGCCGCCGGTTCATCCCGCTCTACGGGTCCGAAGGTCATCATCGGCGTCAGCCTGAAGATGTATTTCGGCTACGAGCGCACTCTGGACTGGTGCCGGGACGTCGCGCAGATCGCTTCGGCCCACCCGGCCGTCCGCAGCGGCGACATTGAACTGTTCGCCCTGCCGGCCCACCCGGTGCTGCCCGAGTGCGCGCGGATCCTGTCCGCCGCCGGGGCCACCGCGGGCGCCCAGGACATCTTCTGGGAGGACGAAGGCGCCTTCACCGGCGAGGTCAGCGGCAAGATGGTGGCCGAAACCGGCGGCCGGTACGCCGAGGTGGGCCACGCCGAACGGCGCCGCATCTTCGGCGAGGATGACGACGTGATCGGGCTGAAGACCGCCGCGGCCTACCGTAACGGCCTCACCCCGGTGCTGTGCGTGGGCGAACCCGAACGCGGCACCGCGGCGGACGCCATCAAGCACTGCATCCGTGAAATCGACGGCGTCCTGAACCGTGCCGGAAGCCTCGGCAGCACTGGGCGCACCATCGTGGCCTACGAACCGCAGTGGGCCATCGGCGCAGCCGAACCGGCATCGCCGGCGTTCATCAGCGAGGTCATCACCGGACTGGATGCCCACCTGCGCGGCCGTCCCGGGCAGGAAGAGAGCCGGGTCATCTACGGCGGCAGCGCCGGCCCAGGCCTCATCAGCCAGCTCGGCCCCGCCGTTACCGGGCTGTTCCTGGGCCGCTTCGCCCACAATCCCGCAGCCGTGAAGGACATCCTGGACGAGGCAGCACACCGGCTGGTTGCCGAGGAGGTAGCAGCATGAGCAGCAGGATAGGGCTCAGCAGCTACGCGTTCTTCTGGCAGCTCTCGGACCGGGTCTCCCAACCGCTGAGCATCCACGAGGCGCTGGAGCGGACCGCGGCACTGGGCGTGGACCTGTTCCAGATCTGCGACTACGCGCCGCTGGAAACCATGAGCGACGACGGACTGCGGGCCGTCCGGGCTACTGCCGACTCGTTGGGGGTCAGCCTGGAGCTGGGCACCAAGGGCATCCGGCCGGAGCACCTCCGCCGGTTCCTGCACATCGCCAGGATCTTGGGGGCGCCGCTGCTGCGGACCATGTTCAACACCCCGGGCCACACCCCGACAGCGGACGAGGCCGTGGAGATCTTCACCGAGGTCCTGCCCGAGTTCAAGGCAGCCGGAGTGAAGATCGCCATCGAGACGTACGAACAGGTCCCCACTGCCCGGATCCTGGAGGTCATCGAGCGCGTCGGAAGCCTTTACCTGGGTGTGTGCAGCGACCCGGCCAACACCGTGGCGGCCTTGGAGTCGCCGCGTGAGGTGATTGACGCCGTCGCACCCCATGTTTTGAACATGCACATCAAAGACTTTGCGTTCAGCCGCAAGGAGGGGTGGGTCGGGTTCACGTACTCCGGCGCGCCGCTCGGCGAAGGACTTCTGGACTACGACTACATGGCCCGGAAGCTTCAGCCCAAAGAAAGAAACATCAACCAGATCGTCGAACACTGGCTGCCGTGGCAGGACTCCGAGGACGAAACCATCCGCCTCGAAAACCAGTGGACCCAGCAAAGCCTCGATTTCCTAAGGAGCAAATGAAATGTCTGCAGAACAGTTGACCGTCGCCGTTATCGGAGCCGGAGGCAAGATGGGGATGCGCGTTTCGCGTAACCTCCAGAAGTCGAACCACACCGTGTTCTACTCCGAGAACTCACCCGCCGGCCAGGACCGCGTCCGCGAAGAAGGCCGTGAAATCACCGCCACCGACGAGGCCGTCAAGGGCGCCGACGTCGTTATCCTCGCCGTCCCGGACACCGTCCTGGGCGTCGTGTCCGAGGGCGTCGTCCCGCAGATGAAGGCCGGCGCGATCCTGCTGACCCTCGACCCGGCCGCCGCCTACGCCGGCCTGCTCGCCCAGCGCGAGGACGTCGTCCAGGCCGTGGCCCACCCCTGCCACCCGTCCGTGTTCCTGGAGCGCACCACCAAGGAAGAATGGGCCGACACCTTCGGCGGCGAGGGCGCCCCGCAGAACGTCGTCGCCGCGATCGACGAGGACGCCACGGAGGCCGCCCGCGCCGCGGCCGAGGCGACCATCAAGGTCATCTACGCCCCCGTGATCGACGTCCACTGGGTCACCGTGAAACAGCTCGCCATCCTCGAGCCCACCCTCGTGGAAACCGTTGCCTGCATGATCGGCACCCTGCTCAACGAGGCACTGCATGAGACTGTCCACACCGCCGGTGTGCCGGAGGAAGCTGCCAAGGCCATGCTCTTCGGCCACGTGCAGATCGCCCTCACCAACGCCCTGCGCGGCTCCAACCCGTTCTCGGAGGCCTGCGAAATCGCCATCCAGTACGGCAAGGACACCATCATCAAGGATGACTGGAAGAAGATCTTCGACGACTCCGAGCTCGACAGCGTCATCGCCAAGATGCTGAAGCTGGAGGCCGTCAAGCGCTAAACGCCGCCTGCAAGCTCGGTCAGCCGGCACCGGTTCCAACGGCGGTGGACCCATCCCCCGGGATGGGTCCCCCGCCGTTTAACCGACGTTCACCAGCCGAACCGGCCGCCGCCCGCAACAGCCGGGGGATCCGCCGTCGAAATTTATTCCCCGGGTGAACATACGGTCACCTGTGGACGATGGGATGTGACTTGAACAGCGGCCGTTCTTGCTGCCCGGCGGGGAGCCCTTGCAGGGTGGGGAACCTTGCATCCCGGGACGGCCGAGGGTTTATGCAAACGAATGGATTAGTGCACTAGTTTTCGCTTTATGTCCGTTCTGACCTCGTGTTTCTTCTCACGCGCGGTAGCCTTGCGGCCCCCAGCGGCGCGTCAATAGCGTGGATAAGGACCCTTCGAACGAGCTAAGGACTTATATGCCCTCGCCAGCCGCCACGGATCCAAACCCCATCCATTCCGGCAGGAGCCGGATACCAGCCCTGGCGCGCCTGACATCGGGCCTCCGCTGGGACCTGCCCGCCTCCCTCGTGGTGTTCCTCGTCGCCGTCCCGCTGTCGCTTGGCATCGCCGCGGCCTCGGGCGCGCCGGTCATGGCCGGACTGATCGCGGCTGCCGTCGGCGGCATCGTCGCGGGCAGCCTTGGCGGCGCACCGTTGCAGGTCAGCGGCCCCGCTGCCGGCCTGACGGTCATCGTCGCCGGCCTCATTGAGCAGTTCGGCTGGCCGGTCACCTGTGCCATCACCGTGGCCGCCGGCGTCCTGCAGGTGCTGCTGGGCATGGCCAAGGTGGGGCGCGTTGCGCTCGCCATCGCCCCCGTTGTCGTGCACGCGATGCTTGCCGGGATCGGCATCATCATCGTCCTGCAGCAGCTGCATGTAATGCTCGGCAGCGAAGCGGGCGAAGCGGCGCTGCACAACATCCTGGCGCTGCCGGACAGCCTGGCCGCCGTCGACCCGCAGGCCGCATTCCTGGGCGCCGTGGTGATCGCACTG
Organism: Arthrobacter sp. NPDC058097; assembly: GCF_042884885.1. NCBI lineage: Bacteria > Bacillati > Actinomycetota > Actinomycetes > Micrococcales > Micrococcaceae > Arthrobacter > Arthrobacter sp. NPDC058097. The sequence goes on along the minus strand of NZ_JBHVSZ010000003.1, from coordinate 279,617 downwards.
CTCGTGGCGTGGAAGCACATGCCGGCTGCCATCCGCCGGGTACCTGGCCCGCTCGTGGCCGTCGTGGCCGCCACGCTGCTGTCGCTGCCGTTCAATTCCGACGTCGACCGGATCACCTTTGACGGTTCGCTGCTGGACGCCCTGTCCCTTCCACACCTGCCGCAGGGGGAGTGGACAGCCATTGCTGTCGGCGTCGTCACCATCGCCCTGGTGGCAAGCGTCGAGTCGCTGCTGTCCGCCGTCGCCGTCGACAAGATGCACCACGGCGAGCGTACGGACTTCAACCGTGAGCTCCTCGGCCAGGGCGCTGCCAACATGACGTCGGGCATGCTGGGCGGGCTTCCCGTTACCGGCGTGATCGTCCGCAGTGCCACCAACGTGGAGGCCGGGGGACGGACCCGCAAGTCCGCCATCCTCCACGGCATCTGGGTTCTCGTCTTTTCCCTGCTGCTGGCGGGAGTCATCCAGCTGGTGCCCGAGGCCGTGCTTGCCGGGCTGCTCATCATGATCGGCATCCGCCTGGTGAAGGTGGCCGATTTCCAGACGGCACGTGTCACCGGTGACCTGGCCGTCTACGCCGCCACGCTGCTCACGGTGGTGTTCGTCAACCTACTGGCCGGCGTGCTGATCGGGCTGGCCCTGGCCGTGCTGCTGGTCGTCTGGCGCGTGGTCCGCGCCAGCATCCACGCGGAGCCCCTCGGCTCAGCAGCCGAAAACCGCTGGCGCGTGGTCATCGACGGCTCCTGCACGTTCCTGTCGCTCCCCCGCCTGAGCAAGGTGCTGGCAGCGGTGCCGCCGGCGGCGCACGTCACGGTGGAACTCGACGTCGACTACCTCGACCACCCGGTGCACGACACCCTGGAGGCCTGGCGCGTGCGGCACGTCAACAACGGCGGCAGCGTCGAGATCGAGGAAACCGGTACCGCCACCCTGCACGCCGCCCTGGCAGGAACCCCTGCGCGCGGCTCATCGCGCTCCGCACTGCGCGGCGGGTTCGCCCCGTGGCGGAGCTGGCAGCGCGTTAGCGCCCCGCTGGCCGCTAACGCGGCAGGGCATGTCCCGGCCCCGGTGCGCTCGGTGCTCAACGGCGTGGACAGCTACCACCGCCGCCACGCCCACCTGCTGCGTCCGCACGTCCAGGAGCTGTCCACCTTCCAGGACCCGGACACGCTGTTCATCACCTGCGCGGACTCCCGGCTGGTGCCCAACCTGATCACCAGCAGCGGCCCGGGGGACCTGTTCACGGTCCGGAACGTGGGCAACGTGGTGGGAAATGACCGGCTTGAACCGTCTGTCGAGGCATCCCTGAAGTTCGCCCTCGACGAGCTGTCCGTCACGTCCGTTGTGGTCTGCGGCCACTCCGGCTGCGGCGCCATGACCGCGCTGCTCGCCGGCCCTGGCGCAGACCAGAAGGCCGCGGACCGCTGCCCCGTCGATTCCTGGCTCGACCACGGCCGGCCGAGCCTCGTAGCGTTCCAGGCCGGACATCCCGTCCAGGTTGCCGCGGAACAGGCAGGCTACAGCGCGGTGGACCAGCTGGCCATGGTCAACGTTGCCGTGCAGCTCGAGCGGCTGCAGCAGCACGCCAGCCTGCAGGACGCCGTCCGGAGCGGGAACGTCCACGTGACGGGCCTGTTCTATGACATCGCCACTGCACGCGTCCTGCAGATCACGCCCTCCGGCATCAGCCACCTGGATCCGCTGCCCCGGGCCGAGGAAATGTCCCCGGCCTGACGGCGGCGGCGCACATCTGAGCGGAGTACGCGGCCCAGAGGCCTGGCAGACGGGCCTCCGGGCTGCGTACCTGTTCCACGGAGCGGGTGGCGGCGATGGCAAAAACGGGTAGCCGCCCCTCGTGACTCAAGATGGACGGCACCGTTGAATGGTCTGACACACATCGGGGTACAGGTCGCTGTGCAACTGGAAGCGCGGAAGACGGAGGAGACGAACATGGACAGGTGCAGGCCATGAATTCAGGGCTGGCGGCAGCGCTACAGTTCGCAGGGTCCCTGCCGGGGTCCATCCTGCTGACGCTGGGGCAGGCCGTGGTGGTGGTGTGCGCCTGTTCGGACATGGTCCGCATGCTCTCCGTGCCGCGCTCCCATCGGCGGTATCTGGCCAACACGGTCTTCCGCACGCTGGTGGTGCCGGCGATCCTGGCCACGGCCGTCAGGGCGCTGCTCGATGCTGCCTCCGGAGTGTGGCCAACCGTCACGGCCGGGATGTTCGTGCTGGTGGTCCTGATCTACCGGTGGCGCACCGACACCGACGAGGACAGCTGGTGGAAGGGCAAAGGCAAGGCCCTGGGACGGTGGTTCAGCAGGCGGATTTCTTTAGTGTTGCGCCCCGCACCGGCCGCCGCGATGTCCCTCGACTGACGGGAATCGGGAGCACCTCAGTCGTTGAAGAGCCCTGCCAGGTCCTCCGCCGTGAGTGCGCCGCCGGAGAGCGCATCGCCCTCCATCACGTCGGCGAACAGCTGCGACTTCTTGGCCTTGAGCGCCATGACCTTTTCCTCGATGGTGTCCTTCGCCACCAGCCGGTACACCATGACATTCCTGGCCTGGCCGATGCGGTGCGTGCGGTCCACCGCCTGCGCCTCCGACGCCGGGTTCCACCACGGGTCGAGCAGGAACACGTAGTCCGCCTCGGTCAGGTTCAGGCCGAAGCCGCCGGCCTTGAGGCTGATCAGGAACACCGGCGCCGCACCGTTCTTGAACTCATTGACGACGTCGGAACGGTTCCGGGTGCCGCCGTCCAGATAGCAGAACTCGATGTTCTCCTCGATGAGGCGCTCGCGGACCTTGCCCAGGAACCCGGTGAACTGGCTGAAAATGAGGGCGCGGTGGCCCTCGGCCACGAGGTCCTCCAGCTGCTCGAACAACACGTCCAGCTTGCTGGACCGCACGCCGGACAGGGACTCATCCACGAGCGTCGCATCCAGGCTGAGCTGGCGCAGCAGAGTCAGTGACTGGAAGATCGTGAAGCGGTTCTTGTTCACGTCCTCGATGAGGCCCAGGATCTTCTGCCGCTCACGCTGCAGGTGGGTCTGGTAGACCTTCTGGTGCCGCGGGTTCAGCACCACCTCGAGGACCTGTTCCTGCTTGGGCGGCAGGTCCTTGATGACCTGCTCCTTGGTGCGGCGCATCATGAGCGGACGGACCCGACGGCGGAGCTTGTCGAGCTGCCCCTTGTCGCCGTTCTTTTCCACCGGCTTCTGGTAGTACTCGGCGAACCGCGACGGGCTGGCGAACAGCCCGGGCGCCACGATGGATGTCAGCGCCCAGAACTCCATGAGGTTGTTTTCCAGCGGCGTGCCGGTGATGGCCAGCTTGAACGCGGCCGGAAGCTTGCGGGCGCACTGGTAGGCCTTGGACTGGTGGTTCTTCACGAACTGCGCCTCGTCCAGCACCAGCCCGGCCCAGCGCCGTCCGGCATAGGACTCGTAGTCGATCCGGAACAGCGCGTAGGACGTGATGACGATGTCCGCCCCGGCCATGGCCTCAGCGGGGTCGGCGCCGCTCTTGGCGAACGTCTCGCCGACGGCGCGGACCGTCAGGCCGGGCGCGAACCGGGCAGCCTCGGCCTCCCAGTTGCCCACGACGCTGGTGGGGGCCACCACCAAAAAGGGAGTGCCGCCGTCGCCCTCGGTTTTGGGGTCCGCTGCCTGGGAGTCCGCTTGCCCAACGTCCGCGGAAGACCCGGCGTGTTCCTTGGCCGCGCACATCAGGGCCAGCGCCTGGACCGTCTTGCCCAGGCCCATGTCGTCCGCGAGCACGCCGCCGAGGCTGTGGCGGTACAGGAAGCTCAGCCAGTTGTAGCCCTCCAGCTGGTACGGGCGCAGCTCGGCGTTGAGGGTGGCCGGGAGCGGGAGGCCCTGGACGCCGTCCGCCAGCAGTCCGTCCACCGCCGTACGCCAGGCGGCCGCCTGCTCGTCCACGATTCCGAGCTGGGCAAGCTCATCCCACAGGCCGGCTTGGAAGCGGCTGATCTGCAGGGGCGCGTCCTTATCGCCCGAGTTATCCTGCAGCGCGCGGGCCTCATCGATTAGTGCACGCAGCTGGTGCAGCTCCGGCAGGTCGAGGGAGAAGTACGCGCCGCTGGGCAGCAGCATGCGCGTCTGCCCGGCCGCAAGGGCGGAGAAGAGGGCAGCGAAGGACACCGGCTGGCCCTCGAGGGTGATCACGATGCCGAGGTCGAACCAGTCACGCTGGTCCGTGGCCTTCGTGGAGATCGCCACCACCGGCGCCTCCTCGGCCTCCCGGTAGTCCGCGATGTCGCCGGAGGTGTCCACGTCGACGCCGGGCGTGTTCCGCAGCCGGGGGAGCACCTCCTCCGTGAAGGCCAGGGTGTCCAGCCCGCTCAGCTCCGCGGTGGCCGCGAGCCGCGGCGTGCCCCAGCCGCCGGTGGCTGACTCGCCCAGCTTGGGCACAACATCCCACGGCTGGCCCACGGCCTCCAGGATCCGGGCCTCGGCTGGATCGTCACGGTAGCCGTGGTCGCCGGGGTGGCGCCAGAGCGGCTGCGCGGTGACGATGGTGCCGGACTTGTAGTGCCACTCCCAGTGCAGGCGCACACGGTGGTCGGCGCCGTAGTTCGCCAGCAGCGAGAGCGTCGGGATGGCGAGCTCGGGCAGCTCGACGGATTCATCCGCCGCCGTCACGCGCGCGGTCTGCTTCAGCTTGGGGTAGAAGCCGGTGAGGAAGCGGCCTTCATCCCGTGCCGGGATGTGCAGGGTGTTGCCCGCCGTGACGAACGCCAGCAGTTCCTCGCTGAGTCCGCTCTCCAGCGGGGCCAGCGTGATGGTCTCATCGGCGGCGACCCCCGGCAGCGAGTCCCCGCTGGTGGTGAGGAAAATGCCGTGTGCCGGGCGGCCGATGGTACCCACCGACGCCGGATCAACCTCGGTGCCGTCCACCGTGATGGTGGACGCGAGCTCCAGGCCGCCGTCCTGGCTGCCGCTCCCGTAGCGGCCCAGGTTCAGGCCCACCGCCGCGGGCTCCGCCGCCACCTTCACGGGCTCCTGGCCGCGGCTGTGCACCAGCGCGACGCCGAGCTGCCGGGCTTCCTCCAGCAGGCCCCACAGGTTCTTGCCGGCAAAGGTGTTCAGTCCCAGCCAGAGGGACGACGACGAGTACGCGCGGTTCGCGCCCGCGGTGTGCGCGGCGAGGAAGGTCTGCATCCATTCCACATGCGCCTGGTTGCACTCGCGCTTGAAGCTCAGGTAACTCAGCGTGTTCCACGAGACGTCGCCGCGGATCCATTTGCCCTTGGCGCCCATGATCACCGGGCGGGCCTTGAGCTGGCGGACGCTGCGGAGTGGATCCCGGCGGCCTGTGTAGGAGAAGTGCGGGGCCGGTTCCTCCACCTCAAACTGCAGGGCAAGGGGGGTGCCGCCGGTTTGCTGGGCAGGGCCGGCCTGCGAAATCAGGGGGCTGAGGGCCTGCTCCCAGTCCGACAGTGCCGGCACGGACTTTTCCCGCGACACCCGCGAGACGTCGGCAGGGGACAGGAGCTGGACCCTCACGGCCGGGTTGTCTTCGGCCGCGAACAGGAGTGCGGCCACGTGCTTGCAGTCCTTGCGGACCGGGCAGCTGCAGACTCCCACCGTGCAGCTCCAGCCGCCGCCCTTGCGGACCAGCTTGGCCGTGGTGGAGTAGGGCACCTCGGAGCCGCCGCGGACCTTGCCGAGCATGAGGCCGGTGGCGGCGTCGAACGAGATCCCGGAGACGCGGCCGCCCATGGCATAGGCGAGCCCGGCCGCGAGGGAGCGGTCGTTGATCGCGGGGGTCTGGATTGCCAGTGCCGCACTGTCGTCCGGTTGGGAAGGCATGGGTGCGCGCTACTTTCGGCAGGTCGAAAATCTGCAGGTTATCTGATCCATCTTAGTCGGGCCGGAGGGGCCCTCAAATTTGCCGCCGCCCGCCGTCGGGCTCTTCTGTTTTTGTCCTGTTTTGTGCCCAAACGGGGTACGGGGAAACTTCGCCTGACGTTCACTTCGCCCTAAACCTGCGGGCGGCCGGCGGCGCGTACGTTGGGAGAGTCCTGAGCATCACCGGCTTTCTGCAGTAAGGATTTCCCATGACTTCCAGCGAATACCCCGTTGTCCTGACCGTCGAAGGCGCCGCAGGCGGCGATGGGGAGGTCGTTGATTCCAATGTTGCCGTGGTGAACACCATGTACCAGGAGCTCCTCGGCTCGGCGGAGATTGCTCCCAACGCGCTGCGCAGCTACTTCGTGGACTTCTACCTCACACAGTCCCTGGGCGGCGGCTTCGCGCAGTATGTCTTCACCGCCCCGGACCGTGAGGAGCTTGACGCCTACATCCGCGAGGGCCTGGAAGGCATGGGCGCCGCTGGTCACGTTGACCTCTTCGGCCGCACCGTGGAGGCCTTCGATGCCCTCTCCGAGGAGGAAACGGACATCTACCTGGATGGCGCAGCCGACGCCGAGGAGGACGGCGAGCTCCCCGAACGGGTGCAGGCGATGGAGGACCTCGACGCCGAATTCGAATCGCTCCTCCTCGAGACGGAGGACATCGTGGCCCTCAACGCGGCGTGGCTGCGCGGACAGGAAGGCCTGCTGGTCCTGAACGACGACGAGCTCACCGCCCACATCGCCAAGCGAGTGGCGGCTCTGCCGGACCTCGAGGAGCGGCGCGCCGAGGCCGAGGAGGAGGCCCTGGAGAACGCCCCGGAATTCGAGGTCATCATCCGCGAGCTGTGCGACATCGCCGGGTACGAGCTGCAGAAGATCACCCTGGGGGATCCGAACTACGACCACAACGGCGAGACGGTGCTCGCGTGGCGCTTCAGCACCGACCACGGCGACTTCCTCATGATCGAGGACGACGACGAGGCCTTCATGCTCAACCCGGAGACCAAGGAAATCGTGGCCGCCGTCGAGTTCGAGGAGCTGGACGAGGACCTCGTAGAGGCGTAGCGCAGCGCGGCCGGCCGGCGTTTTCCGGCGCCGGCCGGCCCACCCGTGCGTCCGCCCTGTTGAGGGGTCGCATAGGTTTTGTTTAAAGGTTTCCGCAGGGTGGCGTCCAGATACTGGCATCCTCTTCAGATCATGGACCTGAAGAGGATCACCCTCGCTGGGTCTCAGCCGGGTGAAGTCTGGGGCCTTTGAGGGGAGCTTTCCATGAAACCTGCAAGAAATCGTCCACGTCTCGCGGCTGCGATCACGGCCGGTGCGCTGGTGGCGCTGGCCGTTCCGACGGCGGCAGTTGTTCCGGCTTTCGCGGTCATCAGTGACCCGGGGACGCACATCATTACTGTTTTCCCGGAACGGGACATGGTCTCCGCCGAAGGGTACGCGGACAGCGACCGTCCCACGATCCAGGTGCTTCGCGGCGGCGCGGTGATCGGCACAGTGTCCAACCTTGTGCCCGTGGGCGGCATCGTTGAAGTCAACCATCCCGGCGGAGGGTGCTGGGAAGGCACCACGCCGGACATCCGCTCCGGTGACGTGATCCGCGTTCTGACAGCGCCCGACGTCGGTGACCAGACGTTCGTGGGCAACGTCACCGTTACGCAGCCGGCCACCAAGATCAATGCCGGCACCGTTGTCATGAAGGGCACCGCTGTTGCGCCCGGCGGCGGCCAGCTTCCCGCAGACCAGCTGGAAGCCAGAATCGTGGCAGCCAACCAGGCGTTCGCCCTGAACGGGCGGCGCACGCTGCGTGCCGGCGCCCCGGGCTCAGGCGAGGACGGCACCGTTGTGTACGACGGCCCGGGCCTCACCACTTGGACGGCCACCTGGACGGGACTCACCGGCGTTGGCACGGACGGTGTGACCGACGCAGACCGCGCTACAGCCGCCAACACCTCCGAAAGCCGGGGCATGTGGCTGGGACGCAACGCCGCCGTCGGCAACGAAGTCACGATTTTCGAGTACGCGGCGATCGGCGGCCCGGCCGCCCCCTGCACCGCACCACTGGCCAAGGGGCCGAGCACTCCTGACCTGACCGCCGCCAGTGATACCGGGCGCCTGAACACGGACAACATCACGCGCAGCACCACACCGAGCTTCACCGGTGCCGTCGCATTGCCGGACGCTGCGAGCGTCAACCTCTACATCGACGGCGTGGCCAGCGGCTCGGCATCGGTGGCCGCGAACGGCAGCTACTCGATCACGTCCAACCGCCCGTTGGCCAACGGCCGCCACACCGTGACGGCAGGCGAAGTGAGCCCGGGCGGAGTCGAAACACTTTCCGCCGGATCGCTGGCCCTCACCGTCGACACGGCCGGACCGGTGGTTACTGCCAAGGCACCGGCCGTCAACTCGCTGATGGCCAGCCAGACGGCCAACGTCACGGCGACCTTCAACGAGGCGATCACTGGTCTGGGCACGGCGTCCTTCACCCTGAAGAACTCCGCGGGAGCGCTCATCGCCGCTCCGGTCACGTGGAACGCCACCACCCGGGTTGCCACGCTGAACCCGAATGCAACGCTCGCGGCAGACCGGAAACACACCGCAACGCTGACGGCCGGAATCACGGACATCGCCGGCAACCCGATCGCTGCTAACTCCTGGGCATTCACCACGGGACCGCGGCCGGTCGTGACCGCCAAGTCCCCGGCCGCGAACGCCACGGCCGTGAGCCGCACCGCCAACGTCACGGCTACCATCAGTGAGAACGTGACGGGCGTCAGCAGCGGATCGTTTGCCCTCCGGAACGCCGCCACCGGCGCCCTGGTGAGCTACGCCGTCAGCTACAATGCCACCAGCCACGTGGCCACGCTGAACCCGAACGTGACCCTGGCGGCCAACACGAAGTACACCGCCACCATTTCCACCAGCATCAAGGATGCCGGCGGGAACCCGCTCAGCGGCCTCTCCTGGAGCTTCACCACAGGACGGTAACCGAGCAGTTGCACACTCACAGTTTCACAGGACCTCCGGCCCGGTGCCGCCCGCAGGGGCAGCGCCGGGCCGGACCCATGTGCAGGCGGGGTACGCGCCCGCCGGTTGAGCCTGGCGATTGCCGGGCCTGTCGCTCGGACGACCGGAACCCGCCGGTTGAGCTTGTCGAAACCGAGTTGCGTTCTGGTCAAGCCTTGATCCCGACAGGCTCGATCAGCGGACTTCATCGGCTGTTTTGCTCGAGGGCGGTCTCGAGGAAGTCCAGGAATTCCTGGTCCACCTGCTCATCCGAGGTGAGCCGGACCTTGCGGTCGAAGAAGTCGCCATCGCGGACCTTGACCGCCTTGAGGCGCTCCCCAATAGGCGCCTCAAGGCGGAGAGTCACGTCCACGGCCGTGTTGCTCGCCCTGGTTATCTGCGCGAACTTCCGGCGGCTGCTGTGCAGCGACACGTAGCCTTTGCGCATCTGGATTGCCACGCCCGGATGGGCTGCGGCCCACGCCAGGAGGGTGTTGGCGATGGGCCGCAGGTTCGGGTGGTCCCTGTACTGGCCGTCAAGGAGCTCGTCATGGACTTCCAGGTTCCGGCCTCTGCTGTCAGATTGTGTGGATTCGCCATGCTCCGTTGGTAGTGCCGGCGCCTCCGGAGAAGCGCCGGCCCAAACCTGCAGGCTTACTTGATCATCGTCCCGTCGGGTGCCACGAGGTACCAGACGTTGCCGACGCCCTGCCCGGTGATGTCGCCGGGGGCCTTGTCCTTCTCCCACAGGTAGACGGGCATGCCGTTGACCGTCACCTGCTTCTTGCCGTCGGGTGTATCAATGGTGCCGACCTTTCCCGTCACACCCTCGACCTTGGGGGTGTCCGTGACAGCAATCACCGGAGGCCACTTCACGAGGCATTCGCCGAGGCAGTTGCTCTTGCCGGAGTCCTTGACGTCCTTGGTGAAGTAGTAGACGCTCATGCCTTTGCCGTCCACCACGATGTCACCCTTGCTGGACGATGCGGTCTTGAGGTCCACCGATGCCATCTCGCTGGCGGACGCCGTGGCCGATGCGCTGGCGCTGGTCGCCGGCGACTCGCTGGCCGGGGCCGCCGCCGTGGTGGTGGTGGTTGTGCCGGATCCGCCGCCACATGCCGTCAGTGAGGCGGCAAAGGCCATAACTGCGAGGCCAACGCTCAGTTGCTTCTTCATGTGCTGCTCCTTGGCTCGGGCCGGCAGACTGGAGGCCGGCGCTATTTGGAATGACGCACAAAGGTGAAGAATGGTTCAAAGAATCTGACGCTGACCGGTATTGAACCTATTTCCGGCCGCCAGCGTCGTATTTGCCAGGAAGGCCGGCCCGCTCGGATCCGGCTTCACAGGTCATTGCAGGGAGGCCGAACGTGCCGCTGGATGAGGACTTGGTTGCAGCGATCTACCGCGAGCACGGAACGGCACTTCGCCGGTTTGTGCTCAGTGCTTCCCGCGACCCGCACCTGGCCGACGACATTGTGCAGGAGACGGTGCTCCGTGTCTGGCAGCAGGCGCCCAAGGTTACGGGCAGCATGCGCAGCTACCTGTTCCGGACGGCCCGGAACATCATGATCGACAACTACCGGAAGTCACAGCGCCGCCCGCTGGAGGCCGAGGACCGTGACATCGCGGACCCGGAGGAGGCCACCGGACGGGTTGACGACCTGCTGAACAAGGTACTGATGGAGGAAGCGCTGCTGCGGCTGAGTTCGGAGCACCGCGATGTGCTGGTGGCGCTGCACTACCGGCGCTTCACGGTAGGCGAGGCGGCGGTGCAGTTGAACATTCCGAGCGGAACGGTGAAATCCAGGGCCTTCTACGCGGTGAAGGCCCTGCGGACAATACTCGATGAAATGGGTGTGGAACGGTGAACGGCAAGGAAGTCCATGAGCTGCTGGGGGCATACCTGCTGGGAGGGCTCGACGACGCGGACAGGCTGCGCTTCGAGGACCACCTCAAGCACTGCGGCATGTGCCGCAGTGAACTGTCGGATCTGGAATCCCTGCCGGGACTGCTGGATGCCCTTCCCGTCCCGGAGGCCGTGGCACTCGCCGTCCCGGCGGCCCGCCGGCCGGGAGCGGATACGGCGTCCCCCGGCCTGGCCCCCGTCCCCCAGCCTGTTCTGGACGAACTGGCGGCCCGCCGCCGTAATTCCCGACGGCGGCTGACGGCCCTTGTGGGGGTGGTTGCGGCGGCCTGCCTCGCGCTGGGATTTGCGGCCGCGCCGCTCTTTGATCCCGCCGACAAGCCCGATGTCAGCTACTCGGTCAAGGCTGACACCGGAATGCAGGTCACGGTGGGCATGGTCAAGAAGACCTGGGGCACCGAACTGGCCGTCGACGGTCGCAGCCTGCCCCAGAACGGCCGGCTTTCCCTGTGGGTGAAGGACCGTGCCGGGGTTGAGGACCGGGCGTGCGCGTGGATGGCGACTCCCAGCGGACGGGTCCGGGTTACCAGCGCTACGCCGCTGCAGTACACGAGCATCGCGAGCGTCGAGGTGCGCAATGACCGGCAGCAGACCATTGCCGTCATTGCCGTGCCGGGCACCTGAACTGCGTGGTTCTTCAGCAGCCGTGGCGGGTTCACATTTTGGCGAGCCGAGCCCGCACCACCGTGAAGACCCCGTAACAGATGAGCCCGGCGCCCACCGCGGCCAGCACGTACACTCCGTAGGGCTGTTCCCGCAGTGCACGGAGCCCGCCGTCGAGACCCGTCGACTTCTCGGGGTGGACGGTGACGGTGGCGATGACCACCAGCAGGCCCGTCACAAACAGGGCGACGCCCTTGGCCACATAGCCAACCATCCCGACGACGGTGATGGCCTTGCGCCCGCCCGGCGTGGACGGCGGACTGATGTGCTTCTCGAAGGACTTCCTGAACCCGCGGACCGCGTAGACGACGCCAACGATCGCCACAGCCGCGCCGATCAGCACCAAAAGCAGGACGCCGCCCGGCGCCTTCATCAGATTGACAGTGAAGTCGCTGGTTGATTCCCGGTTGTCCTGTCCGGCGCCGCGCGCGAAGGCGGCCAGGGTGAACGCCAGCCCGGCATACACGACAGCCTGCGCCCCGGCCTGCAGCTTCTTGCCGGCCTTGTGTTTGGTGGGCAACCGTTCGAAGTCGAAAATGGCGTCACCGGCCTGCCACAGGGCCAAGGCAATACACCCGGCGAAGCTGACCCACAGGAGCGCCGGCCCGGCGGGCTGGCTGGCCAGTTCGGCGACGGCGCCGCTCACATCCGCGCGGCCGCCACGGCCCCGGGCAAGCCCGAAGGCAATGAATCCAACCAGGATGTGGAGCACGCCGCTAGCTGCAAATCCACCGCGTGCCAGCATTTCGAGGGGCTTGGAATTCGTGACGTCCTCGGCCTTGCCGGCTGCGCTTCTCAGTTCCCTTTTGATGATCGCTCCTCTGCGCCGGCAGCTGCTGTGGCCCAACGCCACACGCTTATCGTGCCACGGCGGGGCGCCCGGGAACAGAGTCCTCGGACGGGGGTTGGACCAGGCGGTCCGGCGAGGCTAAACCCGCCGGTAGCAGAGGTCGAAAATCATCCGGCCTGCCTCGTGCGCCTTGTTCTCGAAGCTGGTGCGGATGCGGCCCTCGAAGCGGGGGGCCCAGCCGCCCCTTTCGTCGATGCCCTCGTTGGGTCCTGTGTGCTCCGTGCTCACGGGAGCCCGTCCCTCCTTGACCGGCGCGCCGCCCACCAGCGATTCGACGCCGGTCTGCCACACGTGGGTGAGCGGACTCTCGGGGCCGCTGCGCTCGCCGTTGTGAAGGTTTTCGAACACCTCGGATCCGGCGAGGACGTCGCGTACATGCACGGCGTAGTTGGACCAGTCCGTGGCGATGCGCCAAAGGCCGCCCGGCTTCAGCGCCTTGGCGGCAAGTTCGGCGAATTCGGGCTGGATGAGGCGGCGCTTGTGGTGCCGGGACTTGTGCCACGGGTCCGGGAAGAAGACCCACAGTTCGCTGACCGAGCCGGCTGGCAGCATGGTGGCCAGGACCTCGGGCGCGTTCGCCTCCACGACACGGACGTTGGTGAGGCCGCGGCTGTTGATCTTGATCATGGTGTTGGCCAGTCCGGGAGTGTAGACCTCCACTGCGAGGAAATCCTTGTCCGGGTTTTCCTCGGCGGCGTGGCAGACGGCGTCGCCCAGGCCCGAGCCGATCTCGACGATCAGCGGTGCCCGGCGCCCAAACTCGGCTTCGGCGTCGAACGAATAGTCGGGGTGAACCGATGTGTTGGCAACATGGCGGGGCACGTCGATGGCCCAGCGGCCGGAGTGTTCCTCCCAGGCAGTCTGGCGGCGTCCCTGCAGCCGGGTTCCGCGGCGGACGAAGCTGACCGGCCGTCCGCCGTAGGTTCCATAGGACGCCTGGCTTCCCGGTGTGACCGGCCGGGGCTGGTTCGGATTTGCCGGCGGTTGGGGGGATTCGGGAGATTCGCTCATCCCTTCCAGAATAGTGGAGCCGGTGAGCGTCACGAGAAGGCATCAAATTCGCCAATGAACAACGGCAGGACCAATATGACGGCCGCCACACCGGCCACAATGAGTCCGGCGAGGCTGATGCGCCGCACACTGGACCCTCGAACCGATCGCTTCAAGGCAACGCGCCCGAAGACCAGGGCCAGCACCGCGAACAGGGCGGGCAAACTATAGAAGACGGCGTTTGCCACCCACTCTTTGCCATTGCTTCCTCGGTCCGGCCGGGTAAACAGCATGGCGAGCATGGCGAGACCCGATGTGTAGAACGCGCTGGGCAGAATCAGGGCGCCGCACACCAGGCTGGCCACCGCCATGCCGTACCCGTCCCGGCTTTGGTAGCCAAAGCCTTGCATCCCGGGACCCTGGGCCCCAGGACCTGGATTTGTCTGGCCGTTCGGCGGCTGCTCTCCGGACTCCGGTGCCTGCGGAATGCTCATGGGTCCTCCTGGACGCGGACTGCTGACGTATTGGATGCACACGTGCTGGATGCGCACGTGCGGCCAGACTATTGGCGCCGCTGGGACCCCGGATACCGTGCAGCGACCGTATGTGGATAACCGGGACGCGGGGAGGCTCCGTCCGGTGCCGGCTTGATGCCGGGGTCCGCCCGGCGCGACTGCAAGAATGGGCGGGTGATCGATGCCCAGAATTCACGGAAACACGACGGCAGGCAGGCGCGTCCGGCCGTTAATGCGGAAACCCTCGTGGACGCAGAGGCAGACGAGGTTCCAGCCGCCGAACCCACGCAGGTAACCGGCCGCCGTGCGCTGGCATACCTCGGCCTGTGCCTGGTGCTGATCGGGCTGAACCTGAGGACGGTGTTCTCCAGTTTTTCGGCGGTTCTCCCCGAGGTGACCTCCGACGCCGGCCTGCCCGGCTGGGCGGTGGTGGTGCTGACCACGGTGCCGGTCACCCTGCTCGGGGTGTTTGCGCCGCTGGCCCCGGTTCTTGCCCGCCGGTTCGGAGCGGAACGGGTCCTGCTCGGGGCGATGGCCGTCCTGACGGCCGGCCTGCTCCTGCGGCCTGCAGAGGTTCCGGGCGCCGGGCATCTGCCGGCGCTGTTCGCCGGGACCGCGGCATGCGGGGCCGCCATTGCGCTGTGCAACGTGTTGCTGCCCGGGCTGGTGAAGCGGGACTTCCCGCACCGGCTCGGCCTGATGGGCGGCCTGTATACGACGGCCATCTGCGCTTCCGCCGCGCTGGGCGCGGGCTTCACCTATCCCGTTTTCAGGGCTACCGGGCAGTGGACGTCGGGGCTGTGGTTCTGGGCGGCACCGGCCGCCGTCGTACTTTTGCTTTTCCTGCCGGTGGCGTTACGGCAACGGCACGGGCAGCACACCGCGGTGCGGGAGGGCGTGAATGTGTGGCGCTCGGCGGTGGCGTGGCAGGTCACGATTTTCATGGTGCTGCAGGCGATGATGTCCTTCAGCGTCTTCGCCTGGCTCGCGCCGATCCTGCGCGAGCGCGGGGTGGACGGCGGCACGGCCGGGCTGATTGTGTCGGTGTCCATCGTGCTGCAGATGCTGGGCTCGCTCTTCGCGCCGGCGCTCGCTGCCCGGTTCCGCGACCAGCGGGTGATCAACACCGTGGTGGCGCTCATGACCGGCGGCGGCTTTGCCCTGAGCATCTTCGGCCCGCTGGACCTGGTCTGGGTGTGGACCGGGATGCTGGGGCTGGGCCAGGGAAGCCTTACCGCCGTCGCCCTGACGATGATCATGCTCCGCACCCGCGACGGGCACACCGCAGCCCACCTCTCCGGCATGATGCAGGGGGTGGGCTACGGGCTCGGCTCCACCGGCACGCTGCTGGTGGGTCAGTTGCACCAGGGCACCGGCTCGTTTGCGGCGGCCGGATTCCTGTTCCTGGCGGTGGGATTGCTGGCCGCGGTGTTCGGCTACCGGGCCGGGCGGGACAAGTTCATCGGGGGCTAGCGACAGGTCAGTGCGCCAGGTCCTTGCCCCTGGTCTCGGGGATGGTGAAGATGAACGCCACGCTGACGGCCAGCAGCACGACCGCGTAGACGTTGAACAGGTTCGGCATCTGGAGGGTGGTGCCCAGCCACTGCTGCAGGTAGGGCGCCGTCCCGCCGAACACTGCCACGCAGATGGAGTACGGCACGCCCACGCCCACGGTGCGGATGCTCGTGGGGAACAGCTCGGCGTACACGGCCGGAACGATGGCAGCGCTCGCGGCGATGAAGATGAGCATGACGGACATGCTTACGGCCAGCTGCCAGGCGGAATCCTTGAGCAGCCAGGTCATCGGGAAATGCATGACGGCTGAGCCTATCGCGCCGGCCCACAGCACCTTCTTGCGGCCGATCCGGTCGGACAGCTTGCCCCAGACCGGAAGCGCGGCAATGAAGACGATGTTGCCGATGACGCCGGCCCAGAGGGCCTCACCGCGGTCGATTTTCAAAGCGGTGGTCGCGTAGCTGGGCGCCACAACGCCCCAGATGTAGTAGATGACGGTGAGGCCCACGGTCAGGCCGATCACCTGCACGGCCTGCTTGCGGTACCGGACAATCTGCGGCCAGATCGGGGCACGCTTCTGGGTGGCGGTCTCGCCCTCGAACACGTCCGTCTCGTGCAGCCGGGAGCGCATAATCAGTGCGTACAGGCCCATTGCGGCACCGATCAGGAACGGGATGCGCCAGCCCCAGGCGTTCATGACCTCGGTGGTCAGTGCCATGTTCAGCACCGCGCCCAGCAGGGTGCCAAACAGGATGCCCATGGTCCCGGAGGTGTAGATCAGCGTGGCCCAGAAGCCGCGGTGTTCCCGGGGCGCCATCTCGGAAAGATACGTTTGCGACGACGGCAGCTCGCCGCCGTGCGCCAGGCCCTGTACCAGCCGGGCCACCAGCAGCATCAGCGATGCGAAGGCCCCGACGCTGGCGAACGTGGGGGCGATGCCGATCATGAGGCTGCCCAGCGACGCGAGCCCGACGGCGAGCGTCATGGACGCCTTGCGGCCCACCCGGTCACCGATCCAGCCGAACAGGAAGCCGCCGAAGGGACGGGCAACGAAGCCGACGGCGAAGATCGCCAGCGTGGACAGCACGGCCGAGGCGGGGTCGGACTTGCTGAACAGCTGGCTGGCGATGAAGGGCGTGAAGGTGGCGTAGATGGCCCAGTCGTACCATTCGACGGCGTTGCCGATGCCGGTGCCGATGATGGTCTTTCGGGTCGAGGTCCGGCCCTCGCGCTGGGCGTTGATGATAGTGGTCATGGTTGTCTCCCTGGAATGGGCGGGCTAGAGGGCCGGAACGGAAGCGGAAACCCGGGCGCCGGCCAGCGCCTCGAGGCGGCTGATGGCGAGTTCCGCGTAGAGCGCGGCACCGTCAGCCAGCACACCGTCGTCGAACGTTGCGTACGGCGAGTGGTTGAACGGGGAGGCGGCGGGGTCCGCGTCCCGGGGGACGGCGCTCAGGCCCACAAAGGTGCCGGGCACTTCGGCCAGGACCCGGGAGAAGTCCTCGGAGCCGCTGAGTGGCGTGGCCCACCGCGAGAGCCTCGAATCGCCGAACAGTTCGGTGATCACCTTTTCCGCGGTGTGCGTTTCGTCCTGGTCCGTGATGGTCAGGGGGTATTCCTGCTGGTAGTCCACGTCGACGTCGAGGCCATGCGCGGCAGCGATGCCCTTGAGCAGCCGCGGGACGGTCTCCATCATCCGCTGCCGGTTCTCCTCGGAGAACGTGCGGATGGTGGCCTCGATGCGGGCCGTTTCCGGGATGACGTTGCGCTTGGTGCCCGCATGGAGCACCCCGACGGAGAGGACCACGGGATCGAACATGTTGAACTGGCGCGTGACCATCACCTGCAGGGCCGTGACCATCTCGGCCGCGGCCGTCACCGGATCCTTGGCCGAATGCGGGGCGGAGCCGTGGCCGCCGGCGCCGAGCACGGTGACCACCAGGCCGTCGGAGGCGCTGAGCATCACGCCGGGCTTGGTGCAGAACGTTCCGTGCGGCTCGAGGGAGGAGAACACGTGCATGCCGTAGGCTGCGTCCACGCGCCGGCCGGGTGCATCCAGGACGCCTTCGCGGATCATGTAGCTGGCGCCGTCGAAGCCCTCCTCGCCGGGCTGGAACATCAGGACGACGTCGCCCGCCAGCCGGTGCCGGCGCTCGGCAAGGAGGGTGGCCGCGCCGGTGAGCATGGAGGTGTGAAGGTCGTGGCCGCAGGCATGCATTGCGCCGTCTATGGTGGAGGTGTAGCCGACGCCCGTCTTCTCCTGCACGGGCAGCCCGTCCATGTCGGCTCTGAGGAGCACGGCAGGCGGCAGGACGGCGGGTGCGGCGGCAGTCCCCCCGGAAGCACCGCCGTCGGACGCCCCGCCGCGCAGGACGGCGGTGACCGACGTCGTCTCCGTGCCCAGGGTGATTTCGTACGGCAGGCCCTCCAGGGCTTTCAGTACCTTTTCCTGGGTCCGCGGCAGATGCAGTCCGATTTCGGGTTCCCGGTGCAGGTCGTGGCGGAACCGGGCAAGGTCTTCCTGCATGTGGCGGGCGTCTGCGGCAATCGGCACGTGTTCTCCTCGTTGGTGGTCCGGTGCTGTGGGTCTATTCTGGAGTGGTCTGCTTCACATCCGGCTTAAGTGCTGGAAAAATGCAAAAGCTCGTCCCGATATGCAGGATTCGTGCAGGGGCGTGCGGGAGGGAAGGCCCTGGACGTCACGGAGGAGGACCTCGCGCTGATCAACGCCCTGCAGATCGCACCGCGGCTGAGCTGGGCCGACGCCGCGGAGGTGCTGGGTGTGCACGCCACCACCCTGGCCGCGCGGTGGGAGCGCCTCACCGCCGCGGGCGCCGCCTGGGTGACGGCGCATCCGATGGGGGATCCGAAGAAGATGTGCCTCGCCTTCGTCGACGTCGAGTGCGAGCTGCACCGCCGGGCTGAAGTCACCAAGGCGCTGGCTGCGGTGCCTGAGATCGTCACCGTGGAGGAGGCGGCGAGCAACCGGGACCTGATGCTGACGGTCATCACCGGCTCCCTGCAGCACTTCACCGCCGTGGCCTCGAAGCTGCATGCCATCGAGGGGCTGGTCAAATACCAGACCTCACTGGCCACCCGGCTGCACACCGGCGCCTACGCGTGGCGCATCAGCGTGCTCAACCGCAGCCAGCTCCAGGCGCTCCGGGCCCTTGCCGGTCCCGAGGCAGCGGCGTCAGCACCCTCGACGGCGGTGGGGGAGCCGCTGCCTGCCAGCCACCTGGCGATCCTGCCGTTCCTGTCGAAGGACGGAAGGGCGACGGCGGCGGAAATCGCCAGGGCGCTGGACCGGCATCCGGCCACCGTGCAGCGCCAGCTGAACAGGGTGCTTGCCAGCGGAGTCCTGTCCTTCCGCTGCGAGATTGCGCAGCGGTATTCGGGCTTCCCGGTGACCTGCCACTGGTTCGCGAACGTCCCGCCCGGCCAGCATGAAGCTGCGGCCGAGGAGCTCCGCAGCTTCCGGAATGTGCGGCTGAGCGCCTCCACCACCGGGCGCACCAACTTCGTCATCATCATGTGGCTGCAGTCGCTTGCCGATGTCATGACCGCTGAGCTGGCCCTTCAGCAGCGCATCCCGGGCATCGAACTGGTGGAGAGCGTGGTGATGCTGCGGACGGTCAAGCGGGTGGGCTGGATGCTCAATCCCGATTCGACGGCCAGCGGTGACGTTGTCGCGGTGACCACGGGCGCCCCGGAGCTGGTGGGCTGACCATGCGCGAATCTGCCGTATCCGCCCCTCCCGGTGCCGGGATCCTCCACCGGCACTACCTGCTGGTGACGGTGGGCGCCTGTGCCCTGGTGTTTCTCGCCGCGTTCGAGTCCCTCGCCGTCACCACCGTCATGCCCGTGGTGAGCCGGGAGCTCGGCGGGGCCGGACTGTACGCGCTCGCCTTCGCAGGCCCGCTGGCCACCGGCGTGATCGGCATGGTGGGCGCCGGGAACTGGTCCGACCGGCGCGGGCCCGTTGGCCCGCTGCTCGCCTCCGTGGCGGTCTTCGCGGTGGGCCTGCTGGTGGCGGGCACTGCCGGCACCATGTGGGCGGTGGTGGCGGGCCGGCTGGTGCAGGGGCTGGGCGGCGGCGCCATGACGGTGGCCCTGTACGTGGTGGTGGCACGGGTCTATCCGGCTGTCCTGCACCCCAAGATTTTCGCCGCCTTCTCCGCCGCGTGGGTGATCCCGTCGCTCGTCGGCCCGGTCGCCGCCGGGCTGGTGGCCCAGTTGGCGAGCTGGCACTGGGTGTTCCTCGGCGTCGTGGTGCTGGTGCTCCCGGCCCTGGCGATGCTGCTTCCCGCGCTGCGCGGCGTCCGGTCAGGCAACGCGAACGGGAACGGGTCCGGCAATGGGAACGGCTCCGTTGGCGATTCGGGTCCGGCGACTGCTCCGGTGCCTTGGGCGCCGGGACGGCTGGCCTGGGCTGCCCTGGCCGCGATGGCGGTGCTCGGCCTGAACCTGTCCTCCGGGCTTCCGGCGGCCGGGCCGCTGCTGGCGGGGGCCGCCGTCGTCATTGCACTGCTGGCCGTGAGGCCGCTGGTGCCGCGCGGCACCCTAACGGCCCGCCGGGGCCTGCCCAGCGTGATCCTGATCCGCGGACTGGTTGCGGCCGGTTTCTTCGGCGCCGAGGTCTACCTGCCGTACCTGCTCGTGGAGCGTTACGCGTTCTCGCCCACCTTCGCCGGCCTCACGCTGACCGGCGGTGCCCTCGCGTGGGCGGCGGCGTCGGGCGTCCAGAGCCGTCTGGGCGGCAGACTCGGCAGCCCGGTCGCCGTGCGGGTCGGCTCGGTGATGGTGCTGCTGGCGATTGCGCTGGCGCTGGTGACCACCGCGCTTGGCTGGCCTCCCGCCGTCGCGATTGCCGGCTGGGTCCTTGCCGGCGGCGGGATGGGCCTTGCGTATCCGCGGCTGAGCGTGATGACGCTGGCACTTTCCACGCCGGACACGGAGGGCTTCAACAGCTCGGCGATGTCCATTTCCGACTCGCTCGGCGGTGCCCTGGCGCTCGCCGCCACGGGAATCGTGTTCACGGCATTTACGACGACGGCGGCCTCCTTCGCCGGCGTCTTCGTGCTGACCGCGGTGATCGCCGCAGCCGCGGTCGCCATAGCGCCCCGCGTCGCCCGCTGACGGGTCGCGCCCACTCGTTTGGAGTTTTTGTCCACGTATCGCGACTTAACCCCCTCGAAGTCGCGATACGTGGACAAAAACTCGAAGGAAACCGGTCAGATGAGCGGGAGGTGGGCCGGCGGGAGGTGGGCCGGAGGTGGGCTAGGCCGGCGGGGACTGCAGGCGGGTGGCCCTCAGGACGGCGTCGGCGAGCGTGGCCGACTGGCCGTCCGGGCCCGTGGCCTCCCGCCCCCGGCTGGCCGCGACCTCCACACGCCACGCGGGCGGCGCGATGCCGAGCTCGGCCGCGGCCTGCTCGGCCGTGAAGAACATCTCCGAACCCGCGTGGCCGTGCTCGTGGGCCTTGTTGTTCTGGGGGTGGTTGTGTTCCTCGGCCGGGCTGCCGTCAGACTGGCTCCGCCAGGGCGGCAGGCCGTCGGAGTGGTGGCCGACAATCAGCAGCGTTCCGCCCGGGCGAACCGCATCCG
Source organism: Arthrobacter sp. NPDC058097 (assembly GCF_042884885.1). Taxonomy (NCBI): domain Bacteria; kingdom Bacillati; phylum Actinomycetota; class Actinomycetes; order Micrococcales; family Micrococcaceae; genus Arthrobacter; species Arthrobacter sp. NPDC058097. The sequence goes on along the minus strand of NZ_JBHVSZ010000003.1, from coordinate 258,665 downwards.
CCGCCACCCGGTGCGGCCGCTGCCACGGCGCCTCGGTGGAGTGCAGGAACTGGGCGGACACCAGGTCGAACTTCTCCTCCGGCGCCCACGCGTCAAGGTCGCGCTGCAGCCAGGTGATGCGGTTTCCGGCCGGGGAGGACGCGGCATGCAACCCGGCCCGTTCGAGTGCGACGGCGGAGACGTCCACCGCGGTCACCGTCCAGCCCTGCTCGGCGAGCCACAGGGCATCTGCACCCTCGCCGCAACCCAGGTCCAGGGCGGTGCCGGGCTTGAGTCCGGCTGCCTCGGCCACCAGCTGCGGGTTGGGCCGGCCGCTCCACACGCGCGGCCTGCTCCGGTACAGATCGTCCCAATGGCGCGCGGCGCCGTCGTGCCCCTCGTGGTCCATGGGGAATACCCTGCCACAGAATCCACTGCCCAACTAGCTCGCACTTGTTGTCGTTTTGAAGCCTCAAAACGACAACAACTGCGAGTCAGTTGGGGAACGCGTCAGGGGAGCCGGACCACCACGATCTCTGACTCGTCGGTGAACACCGGATAGCTGCGCAGGGGCCCGGCCCCGGTGGTGGAGCAGCCCGTCTCCAGCTCAAACACGTGCTGGTGCAGCGGGCACATCACCACGTCCCCGTCGATGGTGCCATCGGCGATGGGCCCTCCCTTGTGCGGGCAGACAGCCGACACTGCGCGGAGGGAACCGTCCCGGAGCCGGAACACCGCTATCTGTTCCCCGGCCACGCCGTACGCCCGCCCCTCGCCCGGCGGGATCTGGTCCACCGGCCCCAGGACGTGCAGCCCGGCGCTCATCGTACCGGCGCTCATCGGACCGGCACCCGGGGGAGCACCTCGAGCGGAAGCGACGTGCGGAACTGGCCGGGGGTGAAGGGATCGTTGCGCTCGGCCCACGGGTCGGCATAGCTGTCGACGGACCGCTGCATCGCCTCATCGAGCCGGCCGGCGACCCCTTCCGCGTCGTCCACGATCACCGCACGGAGGTGCTCAATTCCGACGCGGGGCACGAAGGAATAGGTGCGTTCGAGCCAGTTGGCCTGTTCACGGTAGTACTGCATGAACCGACCGGCCAGCAGCGTCACGGCCGCGGGATCGTCCACGGTGGCCAGCAGGTCCCCTTTCCGGATGTGGGCGCCGGCGGCGCCGCCGACGTAGATTTCCCAGCGACCGCCGTCGACCGCCACCACCCCCACGTCCTTGACCAGCGATTCGGCGCAGTTCCGCGGGCAGCCGGACACCGCGAGCTTCAGTTTCGCCGGTGACTCAATGCCCTGGTACCGCGACTCGATCTCGATGCCCAGCTTCGTCGAATCACCCGTGCCGAAGCGGCAGAACTCCTGCCCCACGCAGGTCTTGACGGTGCGGAAGCTCTTTCCGTACGCGTAGCCCGACGGCATGTCCAGGTCCGCCCAGACCTTCGGCAGGTCCTCCTTGGGAACACCGAGCAGGTCGATCCGCTGCCCTCCCGTCAGCTTCACCAGCGGGATGCTGTACTTGTCCGCGACGTCGGCGATCCGGCGGAGCTGCTCCGGAGAGGTCACCCCGCCCTTCATCTGCGGCACCACCGAGAACGTCCCGTCGCGCTGGATGTTGGCGTGGACGCGGTCGTTGACGAACCGCGCATCGCGCTCGTCGATGTACTCACCGGCCCACATCATCTTCAGCAGGGACGCCAGGCCCATCTTCGATTTGGCGTCCTCGATGCCGCCCGGAGCCAGCGCCGCGAACACGGCGGACACAGACCGCAGGCCCTGCCCTCGGATCTCCGCCATCAGCGCGGCCTTCTCCAGCGGCACGCCGGGAACGTAATAGGCCGCCGCCGGGTCCTCCGCCACGGCACCGTCGGCGGCCCATTCCACCACCTGCCGCACCAGCAGCTTGCAGGAACCGCAGCCCTTGCCGGCCCGGGTGGCGTCCATGACGCCGGACAGCGTGGTGCAGCCGCCCCGCACGGTGTCCGCGATCGCCTGCTTGCTGACGCCGTTGCAGTTGCAGACCTGTGCGTCGCCGTCGAGTTCGGCCACGCCCGCCTCCTCGCCGGGGGCGCCGAGATCGAACAGCAGCGAGACCCGTTCCTCTGGCAGCGGCAGTCCGCGGTCGAACGCCTGCGTCAGGAAGGCCACCTTGCGGCTGTCCCCGAGCAGCGTGGCGCCGACGATCTTGCTGTCGCGGATCACGATCGACTTGAATACACCCCTGCTGGGCTCGGAAAACACCACGTGCTCGTCGGTGTCCCGTTCCGGGGCGTGCAGTCCCATGGACGCGACGTCGACGCCGGCCACCTTCAGTTTCGTGGCGGTACGGGAGCCCAGGTACGTTGCCTTCGGATTGGCTCCGGTGACGTGGTCGGCCAGTACGGCGGCCTGCTCCCAGAGCGGCGCCACCAGGCCGTACACCTCGCCGCGGTGCTGGACGCATTCACCGACGGCGTAGATCTCGTCCTCGTCGGGGACGCGCATGTGGTCGTCCACCACGATGGCCCGCTCCACCGGCAGGCCGCTGGTCACGGCCACCTCCACGTTGGGGCGGATTCCGGCGGCCACCACCACCATGTCGCAGGCGATGTCCGGCGCATCCCGTAACCGGACGCCGCGCACCTTGTCGCCGCCCAGGATAGCCGTGGTCCGGCTGCTGGTGTGGACCCTGATGCCGAATGCCTCGACACTGCGGCGCAGGACGGCGCCGCCATCGGGGCCCATCTGGGCGTTCATCAGGTGCGCGCCGGAATGGACGACGTCGACGCCAACGCCATGGCTTTGCAGACCCCGCGCGGCTTCCAGCCCCAGCAGTCCGCCCCCGATCACGACGGCGCGGCGGTGGTGGTCCTGCCGGGCGTAGGACACCATGCCCCTGGTGTCGTCGATGGTGCGGAACGCGAACACGCCGGGCAGCAGCCGCCCTCCCGGTGTGTAGAGACCCTCGAGGGCCGGCATGAACGAGCGGCTGCCGGTGGCGATGATGAGGACGTCATACGGGGTGGCCCGGCCGTCGTCGGAGAACACCAGTTTGGCGAAGCGGTCGATCCTTTCCACCCGGACGCCCGCATGCAGCGTGATGTCGTTCTCCCGGTACCAGGCCAGCGAGTTCAGGAAAATGCCGCCGGCGTCCTCCTCGCCGGAGAGGACATGGCTGAGCATGATCCGGTTGTAGTTGCCGTAGGGCTCGTCGCCGAACATGGTGATCCTGTGCTGGACGGCGCCGCCGCGGGCAAGGATTTCCTCGACCGCCCGGGCGCCTGCCATCCCGTTGCCGATCACGACGAGACGGCGCCGGGTGTCATCCGGGGCGCGTCGGGCGGAGCGGCTGGCGAGGGCGGTCATCAGTGCTCCACCATGCCCATGTCGATCACCACGGATCCGGTGACGCCCGTGTCCGCCAGCAGCCGCAGTTCGATCAGCGAGCCGCCGTCGATGTCTTCCACCACGCGGAGCGGCACGTGGACGTCGCCCTTGGCCGCAATGGGAAAGTACCGCATGGGAATGCCGTCGCGCATCAGCACAACCGTGATCAGTTCAGCGGAGGAGTTGCCGCCGCGGAAGTACAGGGTCTGGTTGATGACCCCGTCGGGGACGAAACGGGAGAGCTGGCTGTGGATGGGGACGGCTTTTTCGAGCCCGGCTCCGTCGAAGGGGAAGATGCCCTGAAGGAAGATGTTCTTCAAGATCACGGTCGGATCCTTTCGGCGGAGGGACGCTGCGGCCGCTGCCATCAGCCCTGCATGAGTCCATCCTTCGCCGCGCGTGTTACAGCGCCCGGCTGCCTGTGTAATTTCCGCTTAACACCTTCCTCACCGTCGCCCTGGGTGCACCTGGTTCCCGGAGTGCACCTTGACGGGGCCGGCCGGGAATGAGGCAAAGAAAAACCGCGCCGCGGGCCACCTGGGTGGACGCAGCGCGGTTTTCCGGGATGCGGATTTAGGAGTTGGCGGCCGCAGCGGGGACGCGGCTGTTCCCGGCCTTCCATTCCTCGATCCGGGCCTGCTGCAGCGGCGTCTGGCGGTTGAAGTACCAGGCGGCGCCCAGCAGCAGGAACCATACCGGGGCAATTACCAGTGCGAGGCGGGTGTCCTCGGCCTGGGCCAGCGCCACGAGCATGAACACGAAGAACGCCAGGACCACGTAGGGCATGAAGGCCGAACCCGGCATCTTGAAGGCGGACGCCTCGTGGAGTTCCGGCCGGCGGCGGCGGAACACGATGTAGCTGACGAGGATCATCGACCAGACGAACATGGTCAGCACCGATGCCACGGAGGTGACGATGGTGAAGGCGCCGATTACGGAGTCGCCCGCGTACAGCAGGACCAGACCTGCCAGCAGGAAGATGCAGGAGAACAGCAGCGCGTTCTGCGGAACCTTGCGGACGCTGAGCTTGCCGAAGGCCTTCGGGGCGTTGCCGTCCTGCGCCAGGCCGTAGACCATGCGCGAGGTGGAGTAGATGCCGGAGTTGGCGCTGGACGCAGCCGAGGTGAGGACCACCAGGTTGATCACGACGGCGGCGATCCCCAGGCCGGCGAGTGTGAACATGCCGATGAACGGGCTGCTGGCGGGGTCGATGCTGCGCCACGGGTTGACGGCCATGATGACCACCAGGGCGCCCACGTAGAAGAGCAGGACGCGGATCGGGATCGAATTGATGGCCCGGGGGAGGTTCTTTTCCGGGTCCTTGGTTTCGGCGGCCGCCGTGCCCACGAGTTCAATGCCGGCGAACGCGAAGATGGCGATCTGGAAGCCGAGGATGAAGCCGAAAAGACCGTGCGGGAACATGCCGCCGTCGTTCCACATGTTCGCCAGGTTGGCCACCGCGCCGCCCGGCGAGGTGAAATTGGTGGCGATCATGACCACGCCGGTGGCGATCAGGGCGAGGATGGCGACGACCTTGATGATGGCGAACCAGAATTCCGCCTCGCCGAAGGCCTTCACCGTGGGAAGGTTCAGCAGGATGAGGACCACGGGTGTGATCAGTGCCGGGATCCACAGCGGCGTGCCCGGGGCGAGCTTGTCCACGTAGCCGGCGATGGCCACGATGTCGGCCACGCCCGTCACCACCCAGAAGAACCAGTAGGACCAGCCGGTGAAGAAGCCTGCCCACGGGCCGAGGATGTCCCCGGCGAAGTCGCTGAAGGACTTGTAGTTCAGGTTGGAGAGCAGGATCTCGCCCATGGCCCGCATGACGAAGAACAGCATGAAGCCGATGATCATGTACACGAAGATGACGGACGGGCCGGCAAGGGAGATGGTCTTGCCGGAGCCCATGAACAGGCCGGTACCGATGGCACCGCCGATGGCCAGGAGCTGGATGTGGCGGTTGCCAAGTCCGCGGGCGAGGTGCGGTTCCCTGCTCTGGCCGGGTTCAGCACGTTCTGTGGAGGGTTGAACGGAAATGCTGGTGGTGCGTTCAGACATCAAGTCTTCTTCCTTGTCACAGGTGCCGGCAGGTGCGCGAGGTTGCCGTGCCGGCCGCGTCGGTCCGCCGGAGATGTGACGGAACTAACAAATTGGATGGTGTTAAGACTATGAGCGGCGCAACGCTGAATATGCGTACCGGCCAGCCGGTACGCCCGACGGGAGGCGGGCTGCATGCCCGCGTGCCCCGCAGGGTGGCGCGGCCGGAAAAGCGCATTCCCGCAGTCCAGCCGGGAATCAGCTCCGTGAGCGGGAAATTCGCGGTGGACGCGCGACGCCGCAATAGTCTTCGACATATGTCCAGCATGCCAGTCCCAAATGTCGTCCATTGTTGCCCGTGAGCTGCGTCACGCATGATCGGGCGGCGCCCTGAAGGGGCAAATAGGGCCCCCGGCGCCCGGATGGTAGACTAGTGGGACTTGATGTGCAGTGATGCCCGCTTATGGTGGGCTTTTTTCATGTGAGAGGCACATCCTGCGTCGATGAACGCTATTGGTCCCGGCGGCCGCTGTTTGAACACTGGCGGCAGCCCGGTTGACCACCTGACTTTTCTTCGGCGACCCCCTGGGCCAACCGGCGTCGGGGGCCGATATCCGCTGGATACCGCCTGAAAGACCCTGATAAACGCATATGACTACTTTTGCTGCCCTCGGCACGCCCAAGGCACTCACCGAGACCCTGACAGCCCAGGGCATCGAATCCCCGTTCCCCATCCAGGTCAAGACCCTGCCGGACACCCTGGCCGGCCGCGACGTCCTGGGCCGTGGCCGCACCGGCTCCGGTAAGACCATTGCTTTCGCCATTCCCCTCGTGGCCCGCCTCGCCGAGCGCGAAGCCGCCTATTTCCGCAAGCCCGGCCGCCCCATGGGCCTGGTCCTGGCACCCACCCGTGAACTGGCCACCCAGATCAACGCAACCATCGAGCCGCTGGCCAAGGCCATGGGCCTGAACACCACCGTGATCTATGGCGGCATCTCCCAGGCTCGCCAGGAGAAGGCGCTGCGTGCCGGCGTCGACATTGTCATCGCCTGCCCGGGCCGGCTGGAGGACCTGATCCGCCAGCGCATCCTGACCCTCGAAGCCGTCGAAGTGACGGTTCTGGACGAGGCCGACCACATGGCCGACCTCGGCTTCCTGCCCGTGGTCAAGAAGCTCATGGACATGACCCCGAGCCAGGGCCAGCGCCTGCTGTTCTCCGCTACGCTGGACAACGGCGTGGACAAGATTGTGCAGCGCTACCTGTCCAACCCGCTGACCCACTCCGTGGACGATCCGCAGGCAGCGGTGACCACCATGGAGCACCACGTGCTGGTGGTCAACGACCAGACCGTCAAGAAGCAGCTGATCGTTGAACTGGCCTCCGGCGCCGGCCGCCGTGTGCTGTTCATGCGGACCAAGCACCACGCCCGCAAGCTGGCCAAGACCCTGACCGACGCCGGGATCCCCTCCGTCGACCTGCACGGCAACCTCTCGCAGAACGCCCGTGACCGCAACCTTGCCGAATTCTCCTCCGGCGAGGTTCGGGTCCTGGTGGCCACCGACGTCGCCGCCCGCGGTGTGCACGTCGACGACGTCGAACTGGTCATCCATGTTGACCCGCCCACCGAGCACAAGGCTTACCTGCACCGCTCGGGCCGCACCGCCCGCGCTGGTTCCGACGGCACCGTCGTCACGCTGACCCTGCCCGAGCAGCAGACGGACGTCCGGAAGCTCATGAAGGCCGCCGGCGTCGAGGTCACCTTCGAGCGGGTCACCGCCAGCTCGCCGATCGTCGCCGAGCTGGTGGGCGAGATCGCCGACAAGGTGGACCCCCGGACCCGCGCCGCGCTCCTCGCGGCCAAGGCACCACAGCAGGGCGGCGGCAAGTCCACCGGTGCCAACGCCGAACGCAAGCGCGCACGCCGCCAGGCATCACCCACGGCCGGTGGCCGGGGCGGGCGAGGCGGCCGCGGGCGGGTGTCCGCAGACGCTCCCCGCACGGACCTGCCGCGCGCCGAACGCCGTGCAGCAGCCTACGAGGGCCGCGCCGCTGCCCGCGATGCTGCCGAGCGCATCATTGAACAGAACGAGGACCGCGCCACTGCGGCAGCGGCAGCCCGCCGCAACGCACGGAGCCGTGGCACCGCGTCGACGCACCGCAACGATGTTCCTGCTGCTGGTGGCCGTTCATCGGCTGGCCGCGGTTCGGATGGGCGTGCAGCGGAGGGCCGGGGCGATTCCCGCTTCACCCGCAGCGATGCCCCCCGTGGCGGCACCGGTCGCCCGGCCAGCGGCGGCCAGCGCAGCGGACGTCCGGCCACCGGACAGCGCGCCGCTGCCGGCAGCAAGACCGGCGGCTCCAAGGCCGTCTGGTCATCCACCACCGGCGGCACGTCCGGCGGATCCTACGCAGGCGGTTCCTCCTCGGGCGGCAACGGCCGCTCCGGTGACGGCCGTCCGGCCCGGAAGGCCCCGCGCCGCGCGTCGGCCCCGGCGTCGAACGAGCGCCGCAGCCGCTAACACCTGGCGACGCGCAAAATGCCGGCCGCTACGGGAATTCCCGTAGCGGCCGGCATTTTTCGTAGCGCAGACCACCAAGCGCAGCGCTACCAGCCGCGGGCGCGCCACTCGTCAAGATGCGGGCGTTCCGCGCCGAGCGTGGTGGGCTTGCCGTGGCCCGGGTGCACCACGGTGTCGTCCGGATAGACGTCGAAGATCCGCTCGGTGACATCCGTGATCAGCTGGTTGAACCGCCCGGAATCCTTCTGGGTGTTGCCCACGCCGCCCGGGAACAGGGAGTCGCCGGAGAAAATGTGCGCCGGTCCCTCGGGGTCCTGGTAGACCAGCGCCACCGAACCCGGAGTGTGGCCGCGCAGGTGGACGGCGGTGACGTCGAACCCGTCGAAGTTCCCGACGTCGCCGTGGTCCAGGAGCACGTCCACCTTCACGGGCAGTTCCGGGGCGTCGTCCGTGCCCGCGGCGGTCTTGGCTCCGGTGGCTTCAACGAGGCCCGGCAGCGCACGCACGTGGTCCCAGTGCTGGTGCGTGGTGGCGATGAGCGCCAGCTTCGGCTCCCCGGTGGTGTCCGCCGCGGCGTCGGCGAGCAGGCCCTGGATGGCCGGCAGGTCGTCGGCGGCGTCGATCAGCAGCTGCGCCCCGGACTTCTTGGCCGTCAGCAGATACACGTTGTTGTCCATCTCGCTGACCGAGATCCGGCGGATGGTGATGTCCTGAAGTGAGTGAATGAGGCTGTCCATGTGCCCAGTCTAGGGAGGAGTCCCAGCCTAGGGAGCCCGGTCAGCCCCGCGCCGGCGGGCAGGACCCGCCGGCAGCATCTTGAGTCCGGCCGCGCATCCCACAATGCCCGCGATGAACAGCACCTTGAGCAGGCTGAAGGGCTCGACGCCGGTGGCCATGGCCCAGCCGACCGTCAGAGCCGCGCCAATCCCCACCCAGACCGCGTAGGCGGTGCCGAGCGGGATGTGCTTCACCGCCATGCCCAGCCCCTGCATGCTGAGCGCGGCCGTCACGACGAAGACAACGGCAGGAACGGGGCGGGTCAGGCCGTCGGACAGGCCCAGTGCCGTGGCCCAGACAGCTTCCAGGACGGCAGAGACGAGCAGGATGATCCAGGCCGTGGCGGGCTTCGCGAGCATTACGCCACCGCCTTCAGGCCAACCACGCACGCGGCGATACCGCCGAGCAACAGCAGCCGCGCCGCCGTCGGCCGTTCAACTTTGGCGACGATCGCGTAGGCGGATGTCAGCACCACACCCACGCCCACCCACACCGCGTAGGCGGTGCCGGTGGGAATGGACTGCATCGCGATGCCGAGGCCTGCGGTGCTGGCCACGACGGCGACGAGGAAGAGCGCCCCGGCCGCGATCCGGCGCCGGCCCGTTGACTGGGACGCCCGGTGCAGCGCTGCCGCCCACACCGCCTCGAGGGCGCCGGAAAGAATGAGGATGAACCACGACATGACAGATCCTTTGGCCAGTCTTGTCGCGCACCGGGTACTGAACCGTCGTCCGGAGGTCCGGGGAAGGGGACCTTGGCACTTACCCTAGCAACGCCCGACGGCGGCGGCCACCCTTGGTGGCAAAACTCACCGCCCGCGGCGCATGCGTTAGGGGGCGCCGCCGGCAGCTTGCGCTGGGCGAAGCTCAGTCAGAGCTTGCCGCCGGCTGCCTCCGGTGCTGCGGCATCGCGGCCGCCGTCACCGATGGTTTCACGGGCAACGAAGTTCTCGATGTCGAAGGTGTTGTCCGCACGCTCGGCAATGTTCAGGAGGGTGGTCATCGAGGCGACCTCCTCCACCTGCTCTTTGAGGAACCAGAGCATGAACTGCTCGCCCAGCGCGTCATCCTCGGCCCGGGCGGCGCGGAACAGGCTTTCGATGCTGCGGGTGACTTCCTTCTCCTGCTGGAGCGCGAGTGAGAGCGGCTCCGTTACCGAAGCAAAGTCGTTGCGGACGGCGGGCACCCCCGGGATGGTGACGGCGACGCCCCGGTCCACCATGTACTGGACCATCATCATGGCGTGATTGCGTTCCTCAACCGACTGCCGGTAGAAGTACCTGGCCAGTTGGGGGAGGTCCTGGTTGGCGAACCAGACCGCCACGGCAATGTACTGCTGCGAGGCCGCGAATTCATTGCCTATCTGCAGCAGCAGGAGATCACTGAATTTTGATTTCGTCATGGCACCGAGTCTAGGTTCCGGCACCTCCCGGCGACCAGAGCCGCTAGCCCGTTACCGGATCGATGGACACGACGGCCAGGAACCCGCGGCCCAGGATTTCCGGGGTTTCGCTGTCCGAGCCGGCCACTGCGTCATAGCGGCCGAGCGGAACGGGGGCGCCGTCCGGCGCGGCGCCGGACCCGGCGTCCGGCCCGCCGTTCCCCGGGCTGCCGGCGTTCCCGGTGCTGACCGTGGCCTGTCCCTGCAGCAGGATGCCCAGCTGGCCCGCGAAGACGGGATGGGCCCGTTTCTTGGACAGCTCGATGATGGAGGTGTACGCCTTGAAGGCGCCCTCCCTCGCGATGACATTGAGGTTGCGGACATCCCCGGTGGGCAGGGCCGACGAGGAGGCCGCGCCGCCAGGGAACCGGAAGGGCCGGTATTTCTCCAGCGGGTGCTCGGTGCCGTTCACGGCCAGCAACAGCAGTTCGCCCTCGATTACGGTCAGCACCCGCTCCATCCCCGGAAAGGCGGAGTACTCGCCGGCGCTGGTGACGTCGGCGATGCTGACCCGCCAGTCCCACGCCCCGTCTTCAGCTGCAGCGGTGCCGGCTGAAGTGCCTCCGCTGTGGCTGGCAAGCTCGCGGGTGACCCCGCCGCCGTTGCTCCAGGGCTGGGGTTTGAGGTCGGCAAAGCGGATGATCTGCATCAGCCCAGCCTATCCGCGCGTTGCCCGCACACTCCCTCCCCGCGTAAAGTCGGCGACGGATCGCTGCGGTCGAGGGCGACGCTTTCAACAACAAGGAGCCGGTGAATGTTCGTCAAAGTCTGCGGCCTGAGCACGCCTGAATCTGTCCGGGAGGCCGTGGAAGCCGGAGCGGACGCCGTCGGCTTTGTCCTGACGGCCAGCCCCCGCGTGGTGTCGCCCGCGCAGGTCACCAAGCTCGTGAAGGCGGTGCCCGACGGCGTGGCCGCCGTCGGCGTCTTCCGTTCCGAACCGGCCGCCGATGCCGTGGCCATCGCCCGCGCCGCCGGGCTGGACTGGATCCAGCTTCATGGTGAGCGCACACCCGATGACGTCAAAACAGCGCACGACGCCGGCATGAAGGTCATCCGCGCCGTCACCATGGGTGCCGAACAAGAGGCGTTTGCCGATTGGGGCGAGGAACTGCTGCTCATTGACGCTGCGGTTCCCGGTTCCGGCGAGGCCTGGGACTACGGTTCCGTGCGCGACAAAGGCCTGGCCGGACGGCAGTGGCTCCTGGCCGGCGGCCTTGACGCCGCCAACGTGGCCCAGGCCGCCAGCGATGCCGGGGCCTGGGGCGTGGACGTCTCCTCCGGCGTCGAGCAAAGCAGGGGAGTGAAGGACCTGGCCAGGATCAGGGCTTTCGTGACGGCCGCCAAAGGCTGACTGCCCCGTGACACCGTCAATTACGGTCCGCGGCGCCAGTACGCCCGCGGCCCCCCTTTACGCTGCCGGATTCGTGACCGCCTTCGGCGCGCACAGCATTGCCGCCGGCATGGGCGCCCAGAGCGGCAACATCGGCCTGACCCTGCTGAACCTGGGGATCCTGCTGGCCGTCTACGACATCTCCGAGGTGTTCCTCAAGCCCGTCTTTGGCGCGCTCAGCGACCGGATCGGGGCCAAGCCGGTCATCGTCGGCGGACTCATCGGCTTCGCCGCGCTGTCCCTGATCGGTCTGTGGGCCGCCAACCCGCTGCTGCTGGGCCTTGCCCGCCTGGGCCAGGGGGCCGCCGCCTCGGCGTTCTCGCCGGCATCTTCGGCGATGGTGGCCCGGCTCTCGGCGGGGAAAAACGCCGGGACCTTCTTCGGCAGGTACGGGTCCTGGAAGAGCCTCGGCTATGTGATCGGCCCGCTGCTCGGTGCCGGGCTGATTGCCGCCGGCGGCTTCGCGCTGCTGTTCGGCGCGCTGTCCGTACTGGCCGCGGCCACCGCCTTGTGGGTCCTTCTCGCCGTGCCGCACCTGCCACCGCTCCCGCGCCAGCGGTACTCCGTGCTGGACCTGGCACGGCAGGTAGCCGAGCGCAGGTTCCTGGTGCCCACCCTGGTGCTGGCGGCCTCGATGGGGGCCATGGGGGCGGCCATCGGTTTCCTCCCGGCCCTCGCCGTGCAGCACGGCCTGGATCCCGTGGCCGGCACCGCAGCCGTCAGCGTGCTGGCTGTCGCCTCGCTGCTGGTCCAGCCGCGGATCGGCGCGATGCGCGACATGCACCGCATCGGGGACGCCGGCGGGATGCGCACCGGCCTGCTGCTCACCGCCGCCGGGGTGGCCCTCGTGGCAGTAGCGCCGGGGCCGGTCAGCATCTTCATCGCCGCGGCGGTGATTGGCGCCGGCGTCGGTGCGGCCACCCCGCTGGGCTTTGCGCATCTGGCGGACAGCACGCCGAAGGAACGGATGGGCCGGACCATGGGCTCGGCCGAGCTGGGCCGCGAACTCGGCGACGCCGGCGGCCCGCTCCTGGTGGGGGCGGTCGCCACCGCTGCCTCGCTCCCGCTGGGCCTGGGGCTGCTCGCGCTGCTGGTCGCAGCCGCGGGGGTCCCGCGCCTCAGCGCAGGGGCGGACGTTCCCCGGAACGAAAGTCCGCGGGCTGAAGGTTAAGGGTTAAATCAGGGCAGATCCCGAGGCGCTTCGGGCTCCGTGACCGGCAGAATGGACGGATGAAGACAATCCTGAACATCATCTGGCTGGTTTTCGGCGGTTTCTGGCTGGCGCTCGGCTATTTCGCCGCCGGCATCATCTGCTGCCTGCTTATCGTGACCATCCCCTGGGGGATCGCCTCCTTCCGGATCGCGTCGTACACGCTGTGGCCATTCGGGCGGATGGTGGTGGACAAGCCGGGTGGAAACGGCGTGTTTTCGCTGCTCGGCAACGTCATCTGGCTGCTGGTGGCCGGCATCTGGATCGCGATCGGGCACGTGGTCACGGCGGTCGCCATGGCCCTGACCATCATCGGCATCCCGCTGGCCATCGCCAACCTGAAGCTGATCCCGGTTTCGCTGATGCCGCTGGGCAAGCAGATCGTTCCCACGGACCGGCCGTTCATCACCGCCTACCGCTGACCCCGCAAACGCAGGCCGGCGCCGGTCAGGCCAGTTCGCCCTGCAGGTTCCTGCGGGCGCGGCCAGCCACAGCCCGCGGGCCCGTTCGGTGTGGAAGAGCGGGTCCAGCGCCAGCAACTGGCGGACGACGGCGGCCCTTCCGGCCGCGAAATCGGCGTCGCCGATGTGCGCATAATCTTCGCGGACGGCGGCTACGTACCGGGCGTAGGGCTCGGGTTCCCCGCCCAGAACCGACAGGTCCGCGTCGCAGAGGAGGGCGCCGTCGTCGTCCCCTGCCTCCGGCCGGTGATCAGAGGTGAGCCGGACCAGCCGCGCCACCTCGTCGACGTCGGCCGGCGGAAGCCCGGCCTGGGTGAGCCGAAGTTCGGCGAGCAGGGCGGATTCCTCCTCGTCCTGGCCGGCGGCTCCCCGGTAGACAGCGTCGTGAAACCAGGCAGCCAGCACCACGGTCCGCGGCGGCCGGGCAGGTTCGGTGAGCAGGTCCAGCGCTTCCAGCACTGCGAGCAGGTGGGTGCAGCCGTGGTACCTGCGGTGGCTCTCGCTCCAGCGGTCCAGCAGGTCCAGGAACAGGGCGTCATGGCCGGGCATTACCGTGTTCCAGCGGTTGAGCAGGGGCGTCTTGAGGGACTTCGTGCGGCTGCGGGCCGGAATCCGGAGCCCGCTGGCGATGAGTTTCCGGACCAGGACCCGCGCCTCCACCGGGATGGCGCCGGCGGCCACCAGATCGTCGTAGCGGCGCTGGGGCACGTCGTAGTGGTCGCCGTCGAAGGCCCGTTCCGGGATGCCCGCGGCATGGGCGAAGGCGTGCAGTTCCGCCAGGGAGGTATCCGAAATCAGGTGCGAAAACAGTGTTTCGTGGGCAGGCCAGAGCGGCGGATCGAGATAGACGGCCATGGGGGAGAGTCTAGTCTGCGCCCGCGCCCGCCTGCTAAGCGCAGCACGGCACGGCAGGCGTACTACCGGCCACCGCCTGCCGTGCCGTAAGACCTCCTTCCGTTAGGACGACGCCTTCTTGACGATGACGCTGTCGATGTACTCGTCGCCCATCTGGCGGGAGTGCTCCGCTCCAAGCTGCACGTGAGTCAGGCTCGTGACCCCGAGGTTCACGGCACTGCTGGAGAACTCAAGCACTCCGTCAAACCACACTTTGATGGTGGAGGCGCTGCCGTCGGCCGTGACCTCCATCTGGGCACGGTGCCAGGTGCTCAGCGGAATGCTGGATGACTTCAGCTTGGTGTAGGAGAACGTCCCATTGGGCGCCGTGACGCGCAGCCAAAGCTGCCCGTTGCTGTTATAGCGGTAAATGTCCGCGATCCGCGTGCCGTTTGAGAAGAACCGCAGGTAGGGGACGTCGTTGCCCGCGAGTCCCGCCGTGGTGATGTTGAACCGGCCGTCGGCATTGGCGCGCTTGGCGGCAGTGGAGCCCAGGGAGACGGACAGCTTGGCCAGCGAACCGGAGTCCGAGGTCACGTGCAGCTTTGCGGCGCAGGTGCCCGAGAAATGCTGGGACGTGCTGACGGTTGCGGTTCCGGTGGTCGCCGTCGAGGCCACGAACGGGGCTAAGGATGCCGCCTCGAAGCCTGTGGCGGCCACCGTAGTGCCGGTCATCGAGTTGGTGGGCAGGGTTGTCGAATTGCTGCAGGTCACAGCGTTGGCGGGAGACGAGCCGAGCATCAGCCCGCCCGTGATCAGGACACCGACGGTGCCAAGGGTGCCCAGTTTCTTCAGCTTGCTCATTTGGTAGTCCTCACTATCATTTCGGTTCGGTTGCCGGCACGAGATGCCGGTCCCAGTGCAGCGGCGGGGCAGTCCGCGCCAGGAGCGAAACGCCGTCACAGCAGTTGGATGAGCCTGGTCAGCAGCGAAACGCAGATTAGGGAAAGGAGAGCCGCTGCGGTGTACACCGCAGCTTTCGGCAGGGGGGCATCCGGCCGAACAATGCGCAAGGCATCACACGTGACCACTGCCACGACGGTGGCAAAGCCAGCCAAAAAGACGATCATGACGCACCTGCCGTGGAAGCCTGGAACCTTCTGGCCCCGAGAACCAGCAGGAGGAGAGTGATCAGCGCCAGCACCAGCACTGCCACCGGCGGGGACCACATGCGGGCAAAGACCATGGCCGTCGCTACGATCGTCGACAGGGCCAGGCTGGACGCCACCGCAATGGAGATGGCCAGCGGAAGGGTGCTTTGCGCGGCGGACCGGTGGGCGCCTGCCCCGTCGGACTCTCCGTCAGCTCCGGGATCTGCGGAGCCGAGCCTGAGGTAGAGCACCAGGGCGGTTCCCGGGCCGGCGAGCATCAGGAGGCCGATGACGGCCAACCGCAGTCCCTCAGGACCGAAAAACGCCAGCGGGACCGCGGCGACGGCGAGGGCCGCCACCACCCATGAGATGTGATTGCGATCAATTGCCATTGCCTGCTCCTTGAATATGGAAGACCACGCCACCGGCGTTCTCGAACAACTTCGTCCAGCCCGGGGAGCTGCCACAGGTGGCAACGAAGTGGTCAAGATCCCCCGGGGGCGTTGTTTCGAGAAGGTCCGCGGCCCGCTTCTGGCTGGTCGTGACGATCAGGTAGGCACCTGACTGCTGGGCGATCTTGTTGGCCGGATCGCAGGCCAGCGGTTCGGCACCGGGTCTCGGCTCGGCGTTAACCAGGGCGCGGTACTTGTAGTCCGCGTACTTCCGGAACTTCCACGGAGTGTTGTGCACTGCCTCAATGAGGACCGATCCCTCCGGCGCCGTCCCATAGAGCTGGTTGACCAGGGAGATCTCGTCCGGCGTGAACTTCTCCATGCTGTCATTGCCGTACCTGGTGACCACGGTGGCGGAGGCCAGGACGGCTCCCATCGCCAGAAGCGCAGACGCGCGGCGCCAGCCGGGCTTGCCGGGACGATCCGGAAGGAGCGTCAGCACGGCGAGGCAGGCCGCGAACGGCAGGCTGAAGAGGTATAGGCGGAGCAGCAGTTCGCCGCCGTAGGGCTGGCCGGGAATGAGGGTGAGTGGAGCCAGCGCCCCGAGCACCGCGGTGAGCCAGGCTGAGCGCCGCCGATGTGCCATGAAGGCTCCGAGTGCGGCCAGAAGCCAAACCAGGGCCACCTCGGCCAGCCGCGTGTAGACCACCAGTACGTGGGCTTCGCTGCCGCCAACCCTCTGCGTCACGGCGCCCAGGGTGTGGCCCTCGACGTCGCCGAACGATCCGAATAGCTGGGCCAGGTGGCCGTCAAAGAAGTCTCTCGCCACGAACACGAGCCAGCCCAACGCCAGCACCGCGGACAGAATCGGCAGGGACGGCATCCGGAGCCGGCCGCTCAGGAGGAACACGGTGAGGATCGGGATTGCTGCGAAGGGTGTGAGCTGGTGCGCGGCCGTCATCGCCACGAGGAGGCCGGCGCAGATGACCAGCAGGATTGCAGTGTCCACCGGCGGCGGGCTGGACATGCCCTGGTGCGGGACGGTCGGATCAAGCCGGGTCACGTGGCGTGCCAGGAATCTCGTAAAGCGGTTGCTGCCAGTCGGCCACGCCCAGCCGCTGAAGGCGCTCAGGAGGCATGCGATCAGCGTGACCAGGAGCAGGAAGGCGTAAGCCTGCGGCGCGAGGTAGTCCTGCCCCACCCAGCTGCTCAGAAAGAAAAGCCACACACCGGCCCATGCATGCCGGCTTTGGGAGGTGAGCCGCCTGGCGAGGGCCAGGAGCGGCGCCAGCAGCAGCAGGTTCATTCCCAGGGGGGCCCAGGTGGCGATGCCCATCAGGTCCCTGACGCCGGTGGCATCGGACAGCAGTCCCAGAAAAGCGAGGAATCCGGGCCAGTTGAAGTAGGCGTCGAGGTTCGTGTCCAGCTGCCCCGAGTTGGCAATGTAGTCGGCGACGCCGAGGTGCCGGTAACTTGCCGTCAGCCGGGGCAGGCCGTGGACGATGGGGTCGGCGGCATGCAGGATCACCACGAGGACCACCACCTGGGCGGCCAGCAGCGTCGGGGTGTGCCGGCGCAGGTTCAGCGTTGCCACGAACCCGGTCAGGCTGAGGAGGATGGCAAGGAAGTAGGTGGGCGGCACTGCCTCCACGAGCCCCGTACCGCCAATTCGCGCCGGGTCCACGCTCAGCAGGCTCCAGATCCCAAGCGCCAGGGCAGCGGCTGCCAAAGCAGCCAACGTGACCAGTTTCCACGGCGGGGTGGGGCCGTGATGTACGACGGCGGGCGGTTCAGTCCCGCCGTGCCTGGCACCGCTGTGCTTGGTTTCGGCGTGCTCGCCATGGTGGCCGTGGTGGGTTTCGCCGCGCTTCGGCTCGGCGTGCCGGTGCGGCGCATGCGAGGGCGGCGCCGGCGTCGGAGGGGCTGGTGACGGTGGCGCCGCAGGGGCCGTGGACGTGGGTTCAGGTGTCATGGCTTCTCGATTTCGGTCGGCTGGTTGAGGACCGCTGATGCAACCTGGACCGGTTCAGCGGCGGGCAAGGCGGGGGTCAGCATCCGAAGGCGCCAGACGGCCACCAGTGCTGCGGCGGCCTGGGCGCCTGACCAGAGGGCAGAGATGCCCACAAGGCCGAACTGTTGGGCGGTGAAGGCAGCAGGGGCCACGGTCAGCACGGCGGCGGACACTGCGACGGCTGTAGCCTCGGCGAGCCGCCCCTGGGCGCGGCAAAGGCCGAAGTAGACCTGCGTGACGCAGCCCAGCAGCAGGGCCGGCACCAGGACAGGGAGCAGGATGCTGGCCGCGGCATACTCCGGACCCAGGAAATTGAACAGGAAGGGCCCGGCGACCAGCAGCATCACGCCGGCGGCCAGCGTGAGGCCAAGGCTGGCCTTGAGCGCCGAGGAGACCAGCCCCGGCCGTGACCTGCCACCGGCGAGTGCGGTCTGCAGCGAGAACCCGGCTGACTGGGGCACAAAGAACACCGCCGACGCCATCATCCACACCATGTACCAGGATGCGGTGGCGGTGGGACCGAGGACGGCGGCCACGATTAGCGGAAGGAGGTAGCCGGGGGCACGGTCGGCGAGCATCAGCGCATGGTTCGGCAGGCCCGGCCGCAGCAGCCGCAGGGCCGGTCCAACGCGCAGCCCGTGCTTCCAGTCGGGTGACACTCCGGCGCGGTTGAGCTGGCGCAGCCCGAAAACCACGCTCGCCAGGGCGCCTGCGGCCACCGCAGCGACCACCACCGACGTTTCCCGGATTCCGGCGGCCAGCGCTAGAACCAGCACAGTCAGCTGCACCACACTCTGGGCAAGGCTCCTGACCATGGCGCGGTCGGAGCGTTCCTGTGCGACGCCTACGTGGTCCAGCTGGTACGCGGCCGCAGCAAACAGCGCGGTCGCGGCGAACAACCCGGTCATGACCGGATCGTTCCACGCGAGGCCCACTCCGGACCCCAACCCGTAGGTCACCGCCGCCACTGCGCCGGACACAACGATCGTGGAAACCGCGACTGTGAGGAGGCTGCTGGCGGCAAGCTGGCGTCCGCCGTCGGACTGTGCGGGAAGCAGCGTGAGAGTGGCGTTGCCAACACCCAGCATTCCCAGCTGTACGGTCAGGAGGGCCGCCGCCACCACCGCGGAACCCAGGCCGAGTTGCCCCGGCGGCAGCGCGACCGCAGCCAGCGCCCAGAACAGGAACCCGGCGGCCATCGGAGCAACCCGGGCCGCGGTTAGCCAGGCCGCATTGCCGCCGACGGAGAGCCCGGCCTCGGGTGGACGCAGGAGCTCGCCCAGCATCGACCGGTAGTTATAAACCAGGAAACAGGCCCAGTAGGGCAGGAACCTGGGCGCATGCAGCAGCGACAGACCGACGCCGCGGACGGTGGCCAGCAGTGGCAGCACCGCAAGCCATCCGGCGCGTCCGGGGTGCTTTCGGATCGTGCGGGCCATCCCGGCCCCGTCCTGGAGCCACTGGTCCCGTGCGTCGTCGAACGAATCCATGAAGCGGTGCCGCACCGCAGTGGTCCGCGAGACGCCAAGCCGGTAGCCGGCCTCTTCGAGCCTGATCCTCAGCTCGATGTCCTCTCCGGAGCGGAAGGTGTCATCGAACGCGACGGACAGCAGGACCTTCCTGCGCATGAGCGTGGCGCAGACGCCGAACCACGAGCGCACCCGGCTGTGGACGTGGTGCCAGGCAAGGGCCGCACCCCAATAGCCGGGGCCGTCCGCCTCGCTGACCAGGCCGAACTGCAGTCCGTCGTAGCCGCAGGCCTTGAACTCGTCCAGAAGCCCGCCCAACGCACCGGCCGGAACGACGACGTCGGCGTCGATCAGCGCCACTACGTCGCAGTTGGCGCTTTGTACCCCGAGCATTCGCGCTGCCGGGAGCCCGCGGCCCTCGTCCGAGATGACGCGTGCGCCCGCGCACCGTGCGATCTCTGCCGTGTTGTCCGTGGAGCAGCCGTCCACCACGATGATCTCCCGCGGTTTCTCGGCTTGGATGGATTCCAGACATTCGCCCAGCCAGCGGGCAGCGTTCCGCGCGGGAACCACCACGGACACGTCGAGGTCGCTCACGTGGGCCCGCATATCACTCCTCCAGCTTGGAGCTGATCAGGCCGGCAACGTAGTCGGATGTCCGGTCGGCGGACCACGAGGCGGGTATCCGGAGCAGGGAACATGGCACATCATCCAAGGCCCGCCGCACCACGGCTGCCTTCTGGCTGAAGAATTCCTCCAGCGGAACCAGGCTGGTGGCGCCGAGGGCCTCGATCAGCCGCCGTGACACCACCGGGAGCTCGGAATGGAAGTTCCCGACAATGCGGGAGGTCATCCATTCACGGCTGCGTGTCTCAAGCCGGGCTTCGGAACCGTCGTAGCGTTCAAGGAAAATGGCCAGCCGGGTGAGCGCCGCCGAGGAGATGCCGTCCTGCCCGAAGACAAGCTCCGGATGGACCATGCGGTGCTCCGGGGACCAGCGGCGCGTGAAGGCGGCGGTCTTCGGATAGCGGACGATCACGGGATGGACGGCCGTGGCGAGGTGGGCCACCGTATTCGTGAGCCAGCCCGGGGCGAGGGGCTTGCGGGCGCCGCTGAACACCTCGGGGTAGATCTTGCGGTGGTGCGGTTTGAGGAACATCGGCTTCGCGTAGCCCATGAGCATGCCGTCGGCATCCAGGAACGCCCAGTCATCGGCCATGAACCGAACGCCGGGCATGGCAACGAGTTTCGCAACCGTGCTGGTCTTGCCCACGCCGCCCCACGCCGGGAGGAGGACCCCCGAGCCGCGGAAATCGACCACGGCCGCATGGATCATGGCGGCGTTCTGCCTGATGCAGAGCCGGTCCAGCAGGGGGATGACGGCGGTCAGCAGCTCGCCGCGGCCCTGGACCGAGTAACCGTCGGGGGTTTCCTGGACCTGGACGCGGTCCGCCGGGATGTAAAGCGACTCCGCGGTGAACCGGAAGGCGTCCTCGGCGTGCGACTGGTCCGCCACCTCCGCCGTTTCGGCGCTGACATGCAGCCGGAGCGGTGCCCGGGACGGACCCAGGAACGGGGCGAGCATGTCCCGCAGCTGCGCTTCGCCGGGGGTTTCGGGGGCGACGTCGATACCCACGAGGCCGTGGACATCGAAGCTGGTGCCGGTGGACGGGACAGAATCCCGCACGAATTCTTTTTCGGACTGGCTCATGCCCCGTGCCTTCCAGCGGTCTCGGTGGTCTTTGCCGTGTAGGCAGGCGTGTACTGCGGGTACATCGGGATCATTTGACTTTCCTCCAGCTGGCGTGTGGCTCGTGCGGCGCGAGGCCCGCGTCCGCCGGATCAAGGGGCAGGCGGCGTCCGCGGATGTACCCGCAGGTGGTGACCGCCAGTACAGCCACCGTGGCCATTGCGCGGCGCAGGCCGGCGGGGTCCTTTCCCCGGATCCTGCCCGCTATGCCTGAGGCCACGGCACGCGGCAGCACGCTGCGCACGTACCGGCGCTCGGGCCCCAGAGCGCGCTTGTGGCCAACGATCTTGCTGACCATGGCTTTGGAAATTCCCTCGGACCAGGCGCGCCGCAGCATGTAGCTGAGCGTGCCCCGCTGGGCCGGAACAAAATGATTCACCAGGGCAGCCGGCTCGTACACCACGCGGCCCCCCGGCGAACCGATGACCGCGCGGATGCAGATCTCTGTCTCCTCGCAGCCGAGCGGCAGCGAGTTCTGGCGCCCCAGGGACGTGTTGAAGCCGCCCACCACCTGGAGAACCTGGGAACGGAAGGACATGTTGGCGCCGATGACGTTGCGCACTTCGGCGGCCACCTTGGGCAGGCCGCGGTGCGTGCAGCCGATGATCCAGTCCAGCTCCTCGCCGAAATAGTCCGGCCGGCCCGTTTCCCAATCCGGCAGCACGCGTCCGCCCACGGCCAGCACGTCGGGGTCGTCGTAGAGGGCCGTCAGCCGCTCCAGCCAGTCCGGGGCCGCTACTGCGTCGTCATCAAGGAAGGCTACGATGCCGGCCGTTGCCGCCGCGGCGCCTGTGTTCCGTGCTCCGGAGAGGCCCTTGGGGCCGGTGTTCTCCAGGATCACGACGTCGTCGACCGTAAAGATGAGCCGCTTGTAGAGGTCCACGTTGTAGTCCACCACCAGGATGGTCTGCTGAGGCGGCACCGTTTGGACGCGGACGGATTCGACGGCGGCCATCAGCCGGTCCCACCGGTCTTCCGTGTAGGAGCAGATCACCACCGAAACGGCCGGGAGCCCTTCAGCGTGGTTCACCTTAATCACCCGCTATCAGGCCAAGGACGGTTGCCGGATCCGTCGGAATGTGGGGGAGGGTCATGCTGGGATACCTGTATTTCACACGCCTGAGCGACTCGGGCCTGGCGCCCGCCGTGGGGGCTTCCCAGCCCACGCATTCACGGGCCAGGGTCCGCAGCACCCGCCATCCGTCGCGGAAGGTATGAAGATTGGAGTTACCGGAGATCCGGGTCAGTTCGTTACTGGGTACCTCGGCGATCCGCAGGCCGGCCCTGGAGGCGCGGACGATCAGCTCGGTCTCAATTTCGAACCCTTCCGACTCCAGCTCAAGGATCTGCAGGCATTCGCGCCGCATGGCGATGTAGCCGTAGCAAAGATCCGAATAGTTGCTGTGCAGGACGAGGTTGGCCAGCCGGGTCAGGGCGCGGTTGCCGGCACTGCGGAGCAGCGTGATGTCCTCGGAACCCCCGCCGGTGACATACCGGGAGCCCTTGACGAAGTCGAATTCATGCTGGAGCGGCGAGATGAACCAGCCGATTTCCTGCGGATCCATGCTCCCGTCGGCGTCCAGCATGACGATGATGTCCCCGGATGCCGCGGACAGCCCCGCCCGCACTGCGAAACCTTTGCCGGCCTGGGGTTCGGAGACCACCACGACGTCCAGGCGCAGCGCGCGGGCCACGTCGACGGTGCTGTCCAGAGATCGCCCGTCGACAATCACCACCTCGTCCACATACGAGGGCATGCGTCGAAGGACCCACGGAAGGTTCAGGGCTTCATTGAGGGTGGGGATCACCACGCTGATGGAGGCCAGGGGTACCGGTACCGCATTTGGTGCACTAACAGATGAAACTTGTATAGGGATGGTCACTAGCCTCACCACTCATTGGAGTCGTATGCCTATGCCCCTCCCGAGCAGCCTTCCCGCCTGGATACGGGAAAATAGAAGCGCCTGCTGCTGCGGTACTGGCAACTTTGCTTGCACTCCCCCTCGGAACATGTTCGGCCCGGCAACTTGTAAAAAGCTTGGGGCCGCTTGAGCAAGCCCCAGTTTTAGGGGTCGCAGAATCCTTGGTAGCTCCAAGTCTCCGGTGTCACACTTGCCCCATGGTTAACTCAGCCCACGGGAGGCACCGTGGGCGCCGCAATCTGCGACGTCCCTTCGGGCGGCTTGCTGTGCTCGCAGCGGTGGCCGCGCTGACCGTGTACGGAACAGTGGCCACGGAGGCGCAGCGGGCACCGTCGGACCGGGGGCCTGCCGAGGAACCATCAGCGACGAAAGCGGCCACTGACCCGGCTGCCCGGCCCATTGTGTCTCCGTCCCGGGCGGCGGGCGCAGCCGAGCCCGCCCCGCCGTCGCCCTCATCGCCGGCGACCTCCAGGCCCGGACCATCCCGGGCCGCCGCCCCGGCACCTGGCCCATCGCTCCCCGCGCCGCCCTCGACAGGCGCCGCGGCGCCGCCCGCGCCGAAGCCCCTGACCGCGACCGTGCCGGCAGCTGACCCCAAGCTGCACGAACTGCCCACGGGTGACCTGCCCGGGTGGAAACAGGTGTTCCGGGAGGACTTCGGCCAGGGGAGTGTGCCAATTGGCGGGTTTCCGGGCCCCGCGTACGCTGCGAAGTGGAGCGCCGGGTACGTGGACGGCACGCCGGACACGGCGGGGCAGCGGGGCGCGAAATCGGGCTACTACCCGTCCAAGGTGCTCAGCGTGAAGAACGGCATGCTGGACTGGTACCTGCACACGGAGAACGGCGTTTCGATGGGGGCCGCGCCCACCCCGAAGATTCCGAACAGCAGCGTGAGTCCACACCGGGACAACAGCTTCCTGTACGGGAGGTTCTCGGTGCGGTTCAAGGCTGATCCGCTGCGCGGCTTCAAGACGGCCTGGCTGCTGTGGCCGGACAGCGGCATCTGGCCCCGCGACGGCGAACTCGACTACCCCGAGGGGGACCTCTCCACGAAGTTCTACGGCGCAGTGCACAAGATGGGAAACGACCCCTACGCCACCGATGTTTTCTCGTCCGGGACCACCTTCACGCAGTGGCACGTCGCCACGATGGAGTGGAGTCCGGGCAAGGTGGAGTTTTTCCTCGACGGCCGCTCGATCGGTGCCGGAGCCTCCAAAACCCCGAACATCCCGATGCACTACATTCTCCAGACCGAGGCCTGCCTGTTCGGCTGCCCCAAACCGGAGACGGCCGGGCACGTCTATCTGGACTGGATCGCCATCTGGAAGCGGGGCTAGGGGCTACTTCCGTCCGATCTCGAAGCTGTCCGTGAAGGTGTAGCCGGCCGCCGGAACGAACCGTGCCGAGAGCCGTTTCGCGGTGGCCGTCACGTCCAGGGTGCCGAGGGCGGCGTCGCGGTTTTTTCCGGACCAGGCAGCAAAGTAAGGGGATTCCGGGTCCTGGCCGCTGACGTCATAGAGACCCACGCCGCCGGTACCCACGGTGGCGAAGACTGTTCCGGCGCCCTGGACCAGGGCGCTGTCCGAATCGGCGATGCAGCCCCCGGAGAAGGTGTCCGGAACCAGCGCCGGGCAGCCCTGGCCGCGGCCCAGCTGGTGGCTCCGCTGGTAATTGTGGTCATGGCCGGTCACCACCAGGTCCGCCTTCTTGTCGATGAGCAGGTTGGTGAAGTCACGCCCCGCCTGGCAGTCGTACTTGCCTACGCTCAGGCACGGCGTGTGCATGCCGACGACGGTCCACGGGATCCTCCTGGACCTCGCACCGTCAAGCGCAGCTGCCGTCCACTGCCAGCGCTCGCTGCCCCTCGAGTAGTCGAGGGTGTGTCCGTCATGGAACTCGATCCCTGGGGACACCATGATGAAGCGCACCAGCGGGTCGCGTTCCGGATAGTCCGCATACCACTGGACTCCATACTCGCCCTGGAGCCCGGGCAGCCTGTTGGGCAGGCACTTGACGATGTTGGCGATGTCGCCGTCGTGGCCGTCGCTCTCGTGGTTTCCGGTCACCACCTGGTAGGGGAAGTTTCCGCCCAGCTTGCCGGTGACCATGTCACAGAACTCCTGTTCACGCCCTGCCTCGTAGGAGAAGTCCCCGAGGGCCAGGCTGAGCTCAGGATGGAGGCCGTTGATTGTGTCAAGCACCTCCCGTGCGCCCGTGCTCAGCCCAATGTCGCCCTGGGCTGTGAAGTGGACGGCGGCGGGTGCTGTGGCGGACGCGGAATCCGTCGGCGACGAGGGCCCGGCCGGGGAGGAGGGGTCAGTGGGGCTGGACGGCGCGGTTGCCGGCGGCCCGGACGTCCCGGGCGGAACCGGCGTTCCCGACGGCGGCACGGGCGGGCCGGATTGGCAGGCGGTGAGCAGCAGCGCCAGCGAGAAAACGGCCGGAGCCACGCCGGACCATGTCCGCGGTTTCGACAGTCCAGTCATGATCCCTCACATCACGGAACTGAGCCTGATGCCGCTGCAGGCTGGGGAACGGTATTTACTGCTAGGCCTCAGGGTAATGCCCACAGGCCCCCCAGACCACACACCGGCCCCGGCGAGGATTGCGCTGACAGCATCCGTAATGAATACGACAAATGTTGTCACTGCGCGTACGCTCGCAGTCGGACCTCTCGCACCCAACGCTAAGGAGCCCCACGTTGAAGACCGCGAAAATCCTGGCCACGGCCGCGGCCGGTGCAGCGCTGCTGGCTCCCTTACTCTGCGGCCCGCCGGCCCAGGCCGCAGTGACCCAAGAGATACCTGCCCAGGGGCTGCCGGCCAAGGCGATGCCGGCCCGGGGCGTGCCCGGCAGAGATGCGCCGGCGCCTCATGGCGACGGTACGTTCAGCAGGGACATCGCCGGTGGCAGTACCACCACAGTTTCAGCCGCCCCCTTCGCGGCGCAAGTTTCCTTTGATTCCGCAGGCACCAGTGTGGGATGCACCGGCAGCGTGATCGCTGCCAGTTGGGTCATCACGGCCAAGCACTGCAACTCCACGAGCCTGAGGTCGGTCCGGCTGGGCACCAGCCACCTCGGAACCGGGGGCGCCGTCCGTTCGGTCGCCGGGCGTTACCCTGCCCCGGCCGGCGATGTCCTGCTGCTGAAGCTGGCCACGCCGTACTACGGCTCCTACGTGGGCCTGTCCGGTTCCTTCCCCGTCACCGGAACGGCCGCGAAGGTCTATGGCTGGGGGTATCAGTCCGAAGGGTCCGGTGCCATGTCCTACTACCTCAAGGCAGCGGACGTCTCGGTGGTCTGGCAGGGCGTGGACAACTATGGCGGCCCGTCTGTCCGGACGCGGTCCGAGAGTGGCCACACGCTCAATGGGGACTCGGGCGGGCCGCTGATCGTGAACGGCAAACTGGCCGGGGTCCTGTCCACCTCTGACATCCTGCCTGCCCCGAACCCCTCGAACTACACCGGCTACTACAACGACCATGCCTCCGTGGTCCGCAACCTCGCCTGGATCACCAGCGTCTCGGGGGTTCGGGGCTCCTAGCGCTTGCATCCGGGCAGGCAGGTTGCATCCGGGCAGGCCGGCTACATTCCTGGCAGATCGAGGGTCTCGTACACCTGGATGCTGGCGCCGGGCATCATGAGGTGCGGGTGCCCCTCGAGCAGGGCCAAGGCGCCGTCCATGTCCTCCGCCTGCAGGATGCTGTAGCCACCCACCTGCGTGTTCGTATCCGTGGCGCCCGTCTGGGTCACTTCCTTGCCGGCGCCCAGGGGCTGGCCCATGTCCACGATGCCGCTGCCGGCCCGGGATGCCCACTCCATCCACGCCTTCATGCCCTCCTGCGCGGCCTCGGGGGAACTCTCCGCCATCTGCGATTGTGCCGACTGCGGTGCGTTGTAAAGAACCACAAACTTCTTCATTGCCGGTCCTGTCTCTGGGGTAGTTTCTCTGGGGTAGCGGCAGCCACAGGTCGATCCTAGGGGGATTCGGCCAGCGGCGATACAGTTCAAGGGCCAGCCTTCACGGAAAATTCGCCCGCCCACCAGAGGGCATTTCGCTGTGGGAAAACTTGGCCGGGAAGACCCGAAAAAGATAAGTTGAGCGTAGTAGACTCAACTTAGCTAAACCGTCTTCGAAAGGAGCTCTCTTTGGACGTCAAATTCACCACCAAGAGCCAGGAGGCTCTTTCGGCTGCCGCCATGAACGCCTCCACGGCCGGGAACCCGCAGGTGGAACCTGCCCACCTGCTCAAGGCGCTGATGGATCAGCGGGAGGGCGTCGCCGTCGCACTCCTCCGCGCCACCGGTGCGGACCCGGACGCCGTCAGCGTGCAGGCCAGCACCGCCATCAAAGCCCTGCCCGCAACGTCCGGAAGCTCGGTCCAGCAGGCCCAGCTGTCCAGGCCCTCCCTGCAAGCGATCCAGAACGCGCAGAACGAGGCCGACAAGCTGGGGGATTCCTTCGTCTCCACCGAGCACCTGCTGCTGGGTCTCTCGGCGGGAAGCGACGGCGTGGGCAGGCTGCTGCGCGACGCCGGCGCGTCCCACGAGGCACTGGCGGCCGCCCTCCCGGGTGTCCGCGGCGACCGCAAGGTCAACTCGCCCGATCCGGAGAACACCTTCCAGGCCCTGGAAAAGTACGGCACCGACCTCACCGCCGTGGCGCGTTCAGGAAAGCTCGATCCGGTCATCGGCCGTGACAGCGAAATCCGCCGCGTCGTGCAGGTGCTCAGCCGCCGGACCAAGAACAACCCCGTGCTGATCGGCGAGCCGGGCGTGGGCAAGACCGCAGTCGTCGAGGGCCTCGCGCAGCGGATGGTGGCCGGCGACGTGCCGGAAAGCCTTCGCGGGAAGACCCTGATCGCCCTGGACCTGGCCTCCATGGTGGCCGGCGCGAAGTACCGCGGGGAGTTCGAGGAGCGGCTCAAGGCCGTCCTTGAGGAGATCAAGAACTCCGACGGCAGGATCGTCACATTCATCGATGAGCTGCACACCGTGGTG
The DNA here is from genome assembly GCF_042884885.1 of Arthrobacter sp. NPDC058097. NCBI lineage: Bacteria > Bacillati > Actinomycetota > Actinomycetes > Micrococcales > Micrococcaceae > Arthrobacter > Arthrobacter sp. NPDC058097. The sequence continues at coordinate 230,947 of NZ_JBHVSZ010000003.1, read as the reverse complement.
GGTGCCGGGGCGAGCGGCGAAAGTGCCATGGACGCCGGCAACATGCTCAAGCCCATGCTGGCCCGCGGCGAGCTGCGGCTGATCGGCGCCACCACCCTCGACGAGTACCGCGAGAACATCGAGAAGGACCCTGCCCTGGAGCGGCGCTTCCAGCAGGTGTACGTGGGGGAGCCCAGCGTGGGGGACACCATCGGCATCCTGCGCGGTCTGAAGGAGCGGTACGAGGCGCACCACAAGGTGGCCATCGCCGACTCCGCCCTGGTCGCGGCCGCAACGCTCTCCAACCGCTACATTTCCGGCCGGCAGCTGCCGGACAAGGCGATCGACCTCGTGGACGAGGCCGCCTCCCGGCTGCGCATGGAGATCGACTCCGCCCCGGAGGAGATCGACCAGCTGCGCCGCGCCGTCGACCGGCTCACCATGGAGGAGCTCGCCCTGCAGGGCGAGACTGACGCCGCGTCCGTGGAACGCCTCGCTGCGCTGCGGGCCGACATGGCGGACAAGAAGGAGCAACTGGCCGGACTCAATGCCCGCTGGGAGGCCGAGAAGGCCGGCCTGAACCGGGTGGGCGACCTGAAGGCAAAGCTGGATGAGCTGCGGTCCACGGCGGACAAGGCGCAGCGTGAAGGTGACCTGGAGACGGCGTCCCGGATCCTCTACGGCGAAATTCCGGCCCTGGAACGCGAGCTGAACGACGCCGCCGAGGCAGAGGCCGCCGTGGCCGACAAGTCCGCCCTGATGGTGGCGGAGGAGGTTACTGCCAACGACATCGCGGAGGTCATCGCGGCGTGGACCGGCATCCCGGCCGGCCGCATGCTCCAGGGCGAAAGCCAGAAGCTGCTGCACATGGAGGAGGAACTCGGCAAGCGGCTGATCGGCCAGTCCAAGGCCGTCACCGCCGTGTCCGACGCGGTGCGCCGTGCCCGGGCCGGCATCAGCGACCCCAACCGGCCCACCGGTTCCTTCCTGTTCCTCGGCCCCACCGGCGTCGGCAAGACCGAGCTCGCCAAGGCGCTCGCGGACTTCCTGTTCGACGACGAACGCGCCATGGTGCGGATCGACATGTCCGAGTACAGCGAGAAGCACTCCGTGGCGCGCCTGGTCGGTGCGCCTCCCGGTTACGTCGGCTACGAGGAAGGCGGCCAGCTCACCGAGGCCGTCCGCCGCCGGCCGTACTCCGTGGTGCTGCTGGACGAGGTGGAGAAGGCGCACCCCGAGGTGTTCGACATCCTGCTGCAGGTGCTCGACGACGGCCGCCTCACCGACGGCCAGGGCCGCACCGTGGACTTCCGCAACGTGATCCTGGTGCTCACCTCCAACCTGGGCAGCCAGTTCCTCGTGGACCCCACGCTGGATGCGAACGCCAAGCGCAACGCGGTGATGGCCACGGTGAACGCCTCCTTCAAGCCCGAGTTCCTGAACCGGCTGGACGAGGTGGTGCTGTTCGATCCGCTGTCCGTCGAGGAGCTCGCCCGCGTCGTCGAGCTGCAGGTGGCGGAGCTGGCCAAGCGCCTGCACGAGCGGCGGCTCTCGCTCGAAGTCACCGAAGGCGCGCGCTCCTGGCTGGCGATGTCCGGCTTCGACCCGGCCTACGGCGCCCGGCCGCTGCGCCGCCTCGTGCAGCGCGAAATCGGCGACCGGCTGGCCAAGGCCGTCCTGGCCGGTGAAATCTCCGACGGCGACACCGTCCTGGTGGACACCGCCGCAGACCTCGGGGAACTCACCGTGGCGGGGCTGGAGGCAGGTCCCGACGGCGGCGCGTCCCTGGGCAGCGGTCTCACCGTCCGCCGCCGGGACTAGGCCGCTACGGGAGCAGGCTTGCCTTGATGATGTTGCCGGACGCGGTGACGTAGCAGTCCACGCGGCGGTCGCCCTTGGCCCAGCTTGCCGTGCTCGGGTAGGCGAGGCGGTAGTTCAGGTTGTAGGCGTTGGACTTCTCCGTCAGGGCCGCCGTCTGGCACGTCTCCCTGGCTCTGGTCTTCAGGGCATCCCGGCCCGGGTAGCCGTCACCCCCGGCGTAATGGGTGACCGCCACCAGTTGCGCGGAATGGTCGGTGGTGCACGCAACGATCGTCGACTTGGACGCTTCGGGGTCGAAATCCTTGAAGCAGTCTCCTACCCGGAAGTCCAGCGGGCCCACGCTGGCCAAAGGCAGGCTCGGCCGGGGAGACGCGGCCGGCGGCGCGGCGGATGGCTCCGCCGCGCCCGCCTCGGGCCGGTTCGCCGACTGCATGGTGGCACTGGCGAGGAGTGACGTCAGGAGCCATACGAGCAGGCCGCCCGCCACCAGGAGCGCAGCGAGGAAACCGGCCTTGAGCAGGGTTTGCCGGACCTCGGGCCGTGCGAGCCGGGAACGGATCGATCCAACGAGGCCTTTGGGCTGTGCCGCATCGTCCTGGGCCGCGCCGTCGTTGGCTTCACTGTCCCGGACTTCGCTGTCCTGGGCTTCACTGGGTCGGGATTGTGCCGGCTCGGCCGTTGGCCCGGGCCGCACGGCGACGGAGCGGGCCGGCCCACGTTCCCCGTCGTGGCTGGGATCATTCTCACTCATATGGGGCGGCACCCCTTCCTGGCGTTCGCTCGGCGGCGGGCATCAAATGCAGTCGTTCAGGAGACTCTATCGAACAAAAAATCCCTGCGAGCCCCGGATTGCCGCCCAGAAGGAGGCTGAGTCGGCCTCCGGAGGCCCGCGTGGCAAGCAGATGCCGCCGAAAGCATGTAATCTAGGGGTACGACAAATTGACCAAACATTCCGGGGCCTCACCGATCGCCAAAGGTGACCACCTCCGGTCCAAGTACAAAAGGGGGTCACGCCATGGGGCGCGGCCGTCAAAAGGCAAAAGCTACCAAGCAGGCTCGGGACATCAAGTACTACTCCCCGAACACCGATTATTCGGCCCTACAGCGTGAGCTCACGGGTCCGGGAAGTCGTGCCACGAGCCATTTCGCGAATGAACCGGTTGAGCCGGACTATTCAGCCTACGTGGATAAGTACGCGGACGATTTGGATGAAGACGACGACGAGGTAGACAGCCGTCGTATCGGTTAGTCGTTCCCGCTGAACTGCCGCAAGGCAGTTGGCTTGCACGCCGCCGTCGTACACCTCCTGGGTATTTCCCGCATTCGGGTTGCCCGTTTTCCTGCCTGATCCGGACGTCTGGTCATGGCCAGATATCTGGCGCAGGGGATAGTGCGGTGTTACCACAAATCATCAGGCCCGTTGGGCACGCCAGTTTTTGGTGTGCCCAACGGGCCTTTTTGCGTTTCCGGGTCGGCGCCCGGGGAGGCCTTGACCAAATGCGTTAGTGGTGGCTAACGTATTAAGCGTGCTAGATCCCCTCGAAGTCGCGGCCGAACCGAACCGGCGCCGGTTGCTGCAGCTGCTGGCAGCCGGCGAGAAGACGGTGACCGAACTCGCGGGCGAATTTACCGTGAGCAGATCCGCCATCTCCCAGCACCTTCTCCTCCTCGAACAGGCCGGGCTGGTGTCCGCACGCAAGGAGGGCCGGAACCGGTTTTACCGGCCCGATCCGAGGGGCATGAACGAACTCCGCCGGTTATTTGACCAGTTCTGGACCCATGAGCTGGACCTGCTGGTTGCGGACGCCCACGAACTCTCCCAATCCGAACTCCCCACGTCAAAGGAAAAATCATGACTTTCGACAAGACAGTTGTTGTTCCGCTGGACCTAGACCAGACATTCGCGCTGATCACGCAGCCGGAGCGGCTCCGCCGGTGGCAGACCGTTGCCGCGCGCGTCGACCTGAGGGTCGGCGGCGAATATCGGTGGACCGTCACACCCGGGCATCACGCCACCGGTTCCTTCATTGAAATTGAACCCGGAAAACGCCTCGTCTTCACCTGGGGCTGGGAGCAGAGCGCAGAGATGGCTCCGTCCGACTCGGTGGTGTCCCTGACGCTTGAACCGGTCGACGGCGGCACGTCCGTCCGCCTGACCCACGCTGGCCTGGGCGAGCAGCAGGAAGCAGCCCACGCCGAGGGCTGGAACCACTACCTGGACCGTCTGGTTGCCGCCGGCACGGCGGGCGACGCCGGTGCAGACGAGTGGGCGGCGGCGCCGGACCCAATCAACGAGCTCACTGCCGCGGACGCCACGCTGGCAGTGCTGCAGCGCGTGCTGCGTTCCGTCACCCCGGCCCATCTCGAAACCCAGACCCCCTGCGCCGACTACAACGCCGGCCAGCTCCTGGACCATGTGGCAGGCTCCATCAGCGGCATCGGCCAGGCCCTCGGCGTGCAGGTCTCCGACGACTCCACCAAGGCGCCGGAGGCCCGCATCGCAGACCTCGCCCAGCCGGTGCTGGAAGCCTTCTACCGGCGCGGACTGGAGGGGACCGTGGACATGGGCTTCGCGGAACTGCCTGCCACCATGGTGGCCTCCATCCTCAACCTGGAGTTCCTGGTTCACGCCTGGGACTTCAGCAAGGCCTTCGGCGCCGACCTCAGCGTTGCCGACGCCCTGACTGATTACGTGGAGGTGCTTGCCCAGCAGACCATCAGCGAGCAGGTGCGCGCAGGCGGCAGCTTCGCCCCGGCCCGGCAGGTGGCCGAGACGGCGGGCAGCCTGGAGCGGCTGGTTGCCTTCACCGGACGGGCTGTGCACGCCGGAGCCTAGAAGAATTAGGCTGGGGGGACTTCAGCCAACGAAAGGTACGGACGCATGGTTCAGCGCAGCGGGTACAGCCTCGGAGAGCTCTGCTGGGCGGACGTCCAGACACCGGATGTGGCTGCCGCCAAGGCGTTCTATGCCGCCGTGTTCGGGTGGCGCTACGAGGACCTGCCCACCCCCGACGGCCGCAGCTACGCCAAGGCCTTCCTGGATGACGACCTTGTGGCGACGGTTGCACCACAGCCGCAGCAGGGCGGTGCGCCCCGGCCTGCACACTGGAACGTCTACTTCGCCACGAACGACGCCCGGTCCACCGCGGAGGAAGCCGACCACGCCGGCGGCACGGTGCAGTTCGGGCCGGAGGAGATCGGGGACACCGGAACCATGGTGTTCGTGGAGCCGCCGGGCGGGGGTGCCACCGGCGTGTGGCAGGCCGGTACCCATCCGGGCAGCGGGCGGCACAATGAGCCCGGTGCCTTCGCCTGGGCCGAGCTGATCACGCCCGAGCCGCAGGCCGCCGTCGGATTTTTCCAGCAGCTGTTCGGCCACGAGGTCACCGAATACCCGCAGGACGACGGCGGAACCTACACCACCCTGATGGTGAACGGCGCGGAGGTGGCGGGGGTCGCCCCGGCTCCGGAAGAGGACGACGAAGACGGCGAATCCGGCGGCCGCGGCTGGCAGGTTTACTTCGGCGTCTCCAGCGTCAAGGAAGCGGTGCTGTCTGCCGTGGCTGCCGGAGCCGAGGTTTTGGTGGAGCCGGAGTTCGACGACGACGGCGGCACCATCGCCACCCTGCGGGACCCGCAGGGCGGAGTGTTCAGCGTCCTGGAGGTCTAAAACAGATCGAGTGCTCCCCACCGGCACCCTCGCCTCGCAAGCTCGGCCAGGGAACCCTGCCGGCGTGGGCCCAACCGCCCTTATGAAGGTTCAAAGGGCGGTTACGGAGTACTCGACGGTTTGGGCTGGTGGGGATTACGCGTAGGCGTTGACCAGCTGGACGGCGCCGCCGTCCACGCCCTTGGCGCCCTGCACGTAGTCCGGGCCGGTCTTGATCACGGCGTCGGAATCGGCGCTGACGGCACCCATGATCCAGGACGGCAGGCCACGTTCGTTCAGGCGGGCCACGGCGGCGTCCGCGGCTTCGGCGGACACTACGGCCACCATGCCGACGCCCAGGTTCAGCGTGCGCTCCAGGTCGGGCAGCGGCACGCGGCCCAGTTCGGAGACGAGCTTGAAGATGGCGGGCAGCTCCCAGGTGGAGCGGTCAACGGTGGCCACGAGGCCCTGCGGCAGGACACGCGCCAGGTTGGCGGCCAGGCCGCCGCCGGTGACGTGGCTGAAGCCGTGCACAGCCTTGTCAGCCGTGACGGGGAACGCCCGGGCCAGGTCCAGGCAGTCGGCGGCGTAGACGCGGGTGGGTTCCAGGAGTTCCTCACCCAGCGTGCGGCCGAGTTCGGAGACCTGGCGGTCCAGGGCCCAGCCGGCGTGGTTGATGACGCGGCGGACCAGTGAGTAGCCGTTGGAGTGCAGGCCGGAGGAGGCCATGCCGATCACCACGTCACCGGCGCGGACGCGGTCCGGTCCGAGCAGCGCGTCAGCCTCGACAACACCGGTGGCGGCACCGGCGACGTCGTACTCGTGCTCGCCCAGCAGGCCGGGGTGCTCGGCGGTTTCGCCGCCCACCAGCGCGGTGCCGGCCACGGAGCAGGCGGCGGCGATGCCGCGGACGATGTCCGCGATGCGCTCCGGGACCACCTTGCCGCAGGCGATGTAATCGGTCATGTACAGCGGCTCGGCGCCCACCACCACGATGTCGTCAACCACCATGCCCACGAGGTCGTAGCCGATGGTGTCGTGGATGTCCATGGCCTGGGCGATGGCCACCTTGGTGCCCACGCCGTCCGTGGAGGTGGCGAGCAGGGGCTTCTTGTAGGTCAGGAGCCTGGAGACGTCGTACAGGCCTGCAAAGCCGCCGACGCCGCCAATCACCGATGCGTTGTGGGTCGCCTTGACGGCGTCCTTCATGAGCTCGACGGCGCGGTCGCCGGCCTCGACGTCCACACCGGCGGCCGCATAGGTGATGCCGGCGTTGTTCTGGGCAGCATTCATGTCAGCAGTGGAGGAAGCGGAAGTCATCAGGACTCTTTCTTGTCAGCGCCGACGGTCGCAGCGTCGTGGTGGAGGTCGGGCACGCGGTCGGCGTCGGTGAGCAGGTTCTCGAGCTCGGAATCCGGTCCCGGGTCACAGCCCGTGGCGCCAGGCTTTTCCGCGGGGTCCTCGGTCACCGGGATGCTGTCCGGGTTGCCGGGGGTGGCGGCCGCCGGTTCGATGGCGGCCTCGGCGGCAGCGTCCGCTGCCGGGCCGGCGGCAGGTGCGGCGCCGGACGCGGCAGGCAGTCCGCCCAGGTCAGTGCGCTCCAGCAGGTTCTTGCCGAGCTTGTCCGCGCCGGGCAGCTCGATGGGGTACTTGCCCGTGAAGCATGCCGTGCAGAGCCGTTCGCGGGGCTGCTGGGTGGCGCCGATCATGCCGTCTTCGGAAATGTACGCCAGCGAATCGGCGCCGATGGCCTGGGAGATCTCCTCGATGGTGGCGCCGTTGGCGATCAGCTCTGCCCGGGAGGCGAAGTCGATGCCGTAGAAGCAGGGCCACTGGACGGGCGGGGAGGAAATCTTGACGTGGACGGCGGCGGCGCCGGCCTCGCGGAGCATCCGGACGATGGCGCGCTGGGTGTTGCCGCGGACGATCGAGTCATCCACCACCACCACGCGCTTGCCGCGGATCACGGACTCCAGGGCGTTGAGCTTCAGCCGGATGCCCAGCTGGCGCAGCGTCTGTGAGGGCTGGATGAATGTGCGGCCCACATAGGAGTTCTTGACGAAGCCGTGTGCGAACGGGATGCCGGATTCCTCGGCGTAGCCCACGGCCGCGGGGGTGCCGGATTCGGGGACGGGGATGACGATGTCGGCGACCTGCGTGTTCTCGCGGGCCAGCTGGCGGCCCATCTCCACACGGGATTCGTAGACGGACCGTCCGGCGATGGCGGCGTCGGGTCGCGCGAGGTAAACGTATTCGAAAACGCAACCGGCCGGCGTCGGGTCAGCGAAGCGGCGGGACCGCACGCCCTGTTCGTCGATGGCGATGAACTCGCCGGGCTCGATCTCCCGGATGAAGCTGGCGCCCACGGTGGCGAGGGCGGACTGCTCGGAGGCCACCACCCAGCCGCGCTCCAGGCGGCCCAGGCAGAGCGGGCGGATGCCGAAGGTGTCGCGGGCTGCGTAGAGCGTGCCTTCGTCCATGAAGACGAAGCAGAAGCCGCCGCGGATCTTGGGGAGCAGTTCGAGGGCGGTCTCCTCGAGGGATTTGCCCTCCTCGCCTTCCAGCAGCGCCGTCACCAGGGCGGTGTCGGAGGTATTGCCCTGCTTCATTTCGCCGCTGAGCTGGCCGCCGTTGCGCTCATGGATCATGGCGTTGAGTTCGGCGGTGTTGGTGAGGTTGCCGTTGTGCGCCAGGGCCACCGTGCCGGTGGCGGTAGCGCCGAGCGTGGGCTGCGCGTTGGCCCAGTGGCTGGCTCCGGTGGTGGAGTAGCGGCAGTGGCCCACGGCCAGGTGCCCGGTCAGGGTGTTAAGCGTGGTCTCGTCGAAGACCTGGGATACGAGGCCCATGTCCTTATAGACGTTGATCCGCTTGCCGTCGCTGGTGGCTATACCAGCCGACTCCTGACCGCGGTGCTGCAGCGCGTACAGCCCGTAGTAGGTAAGTTTTGCTACTTCTTCACCTGGTGCCCAGACGCCGAAGACGCCGCAAGCGTCCATCGGGCCTTTTTCGCCAGGGAGAAGATCATGAGAAAGTTTTCCATCGCCGCGTGCCACTGGTCGATTATCTCACGTCATGAGGTAAGGAAATTCCGGCCGCCGGATTATGACTGCTGGCCGGGCTTGCCGCCGTCGTCCGGAGTGCTTTCCGGTGCCGGGCCCGGCTCCGGTGCCGGTTCGGTGATTATTTCCCCGCCTGCGGCGGGATGTTCCGTTTCCGGCACGGCTTCCACGACGCCGCGGCGGGCACGGCGGACGCTGGCCCGGTCCAGCACAAGGGCGGCAATTGCGCCGAGAATCACACCGGCGGCGGCGCACGGCACCATGAAGAAGCCGTACACGGCGCCGCGGTCGTAGCTGGCATCGCCGGGGAGGGCGTACGCAATGACCGCCGCTGCGGCGAAGCCCACCAGCCCGCCCAGGATCAGGAAGGGCACATACTTGGGCGCGCGTCGGACGGTGATCTCGCGCCGTTCAGGAATCCCGTGTTCGGGAAATTCGCGCTGTTCGGGGGTGGGCTGGTCGGAAGACATGCCATCTAGCCTACTGTCATCGCGGCCACCGGCCTGCGCCGGTACGTTCAGGCCTCCAGCTGTGTTCAGGCCTGCGGTCCCGCCGGCACCAGCCGCTGCCGCTGTTCGCCCAGGAGCTGCCCGCCGGACATCCGCATGACGTCCCCGGCCTGCAGGTACGGGAAGCGTCCGGACAGCGCCACGCCCTCCGGGGTGCCTGTGGTGATGAGGTCTCCGGGTTCGAGCACCATGTACTGCGACAGCCGGCGGACCAGTTCGGCCGGTCCGAAGACCATGTCCGCCGTCGAGCTGTCCTGCCGGACCTCGTCATTGACCCATGACGCCAGTCGTATCTCCTCCGCCTGCACGTCCGCGGCGGGCACCAGCCAGGGCCCCACCGGGTTGAAGGTGGGGCAGGACTTGCCAAGGGACCACTGCGGGCCGGAGTGCTCCAGCTGGTACTCGCGCTCGGAGACGTCGTTGGACAGGACGTAGCCCGCGATGCAGTCCGCCGCCTCGGCGTCGGAGGCCAGGTAGCTGGCACGCCGGCCGATGACCACGCCCAGCTCCACCTCCCAGTCAACCCGCTGCGCCCCGGGCGGAATGACGACGTCGTCGTCGGGACCCACCACGGTGTTTGGATGCTTGAAGAAGATGATGGGACGCTCCGGCACCGGCAGACCGGATTCGGCAGCGTGTGCAGCGTAGTTCAGCCCCACGCCGATCACGGCGCCGGGCCTGGCGATCGGTGCACCGATCCGTTTGCCGTCCACCGTCACCCGGGGCAGGCCGGTCAGGTCCAGTTCTGCCAGCTGGCCGGTCCAGGCCTGCAGGAAGTTCCCGTCAATGTCCTGGGTTACCGGCCGCAGGTCGTAGGCCTGGCCGTCGTCATCGATGACCACCGGAACCTCGTTGCCCGCCTGGCCAATGCGCATCAGCCGCATTCTGTCTCCTTTCAGCTGCCTCGGTAGGTGGAGTAGGCGAACGGGCTCAGCAGCAGCGGCACATGGTAGTGCTCGGTGCCGGTGACCTCGAAGACCAGGTCCACCTCCGGGAAGAACGTCGTGCCGCCCTGGCGGGCGTAGTAGTCGCCGATGGCGAAGTTGAGCCGGTAGTTCCCGGGGGCCAGGGCCTCCGGCCCAAGGTCCTTCGCGCGGCCGTCCGCATCGGTGGTGCCGCGGCCCAGCTCAGTCCAGCTGCCGCCGTCGTGCGCGTAAAGCACGACGGCGATACCGGCCGCCGGGCGGCCGGCGCCGGTGTCCAGGACGTGGGTTGTTACGTGGGAAACGCTCATTCGGTGATCACTCCCTCCAGGCGGAGCAGTGCGATTTCGCGGAGCTGCTGCGCGACGATGGCGTCTTCCTGCGCCGGGGTGTTGGCCAAGCGCTCGTTCAGCGCTGCCAGGATTTCTGCGGCGGTGCGGCCGGCGGCGCGGATCAGGAAGACCCGGCCGAACTTCTCCTCGTAGGCACGGTTGCCGCGGGCCAGGGCATCGGCCACCTCGGCGTCTGCCGGGTCAACGCCTGCCTGCTCGGACCGGGACATGGCGGCCTCGGTGGTCTTTGCGGCGGGGCGTTCACCGATCCTCGGGTGGTGCGCCATGGCGCCTTCCACCTCTTCCGGAGTGAACGGTGCGGCGGCAGCGCGGGCTCCGTCAAGGAGCTCCTGGCGGGAGGCGAACGGGCGCGCAGCGGCGATCTGGTCCACCCAGCGCGGGACGTCGATGCAGGGACGCAGGACAGCGTCGGCGGCGTCCCTGTCCGCGGCATTGAATTCGGCAAGCTTCACGTTGTGATCCTCAGGCAGATGCTGGCATCCATGGTGACGGCTATGCGGAGGCCGGATACTCTCCCGGCGATCGACACCCAACGCTTGGGAGTGTCGAGTTCCGCATCATGGAACTGTTATTTCAGCATACGTAATAGTGAAGCGGAGCGGGTCCGCCGGTGTCAAGAGACTACAGCAGGGTTGAGCTTGGCCGGATAGTATCGGCGTCGGGGGGACTTGACGCTGGGTCGGAGTCCCGCGCGGCGATAGGGGACGGATGAAAGGCAGCGGCGCTCGGACGCTCCCGGAGCAGGATATTGACCGGCAGGCAGCGCTGCAGGCCTATGGGCTCCTGGGCGATCAGGAGGGCATCACCGTCCCGCCCGTCAGCGGCAGTTCCCCAGCCGATTCCGCCCGCACCGCCGCGGCCCGCACCGCCCTGGACAACCTCGTGGACCTGGCCGCCAAGCTCTGCCACGTCCCCTTCAGCGTGGTGAATGTGATTACCGCTGACGAGCAGCGCCAGATCGCGGCGTCGGGCGTCGAACCGGGCATTTGCTCCCGTGAGGACTCGATGTGTGCCCGGGTCTTCCTGACCCGGGAGACCACCGTGGTCAGTGATGCGTCCGAGGACCCGCGCTTTGCCAATAATCCGTTTGTGACCGGCGAGATCGCCCGCGTCCGTTTTTACGCCTCGGTGCCGCTGGAGACTGACTCGGGCCTTGTGCTGGGCTCGCTGTGCGTTTTCTCCGAGGCCCCGGCAAACCCCGAGCCGGAGCAGATCGCCATGCTGGAGCTCCTCGCCCAGCAGGCTGTGGAACTCCTGGAACTCCAGCACCGGACGCTGCAGCTGAACGTGGCGCTGGATGAGGTGCGGCGGAGCAACGCCAAGCTGGGCGAGTTCGCTGGCCGCGTCAGCCACGACCTGCGCATTCCGCTGACCACGATCCTTGGCTACGTGGAACTGAGCGAGGACGATCCGGACATGCTGCCGGAACACCCGGCCGCCGAGTATCTGCAGCTCATCGGCGCCAGCGGCAGGCGCATGCTGGCCATGCTCGAGGACGTTCTTGACTATTCGAAGGTGGGCGGAGCCCTGCATCCGCGGCCCGTCTCGCTGCGCGGGGCCGCCGCGGACGCCGCGCGGGATCTCGGCATTCCGTTCGGTGCCGGGGCCATGCTGGACTCCGACGACGCGCAGCTGCACGCCGACCCGCTCCAGCTGCGCGCGCTGCTTCAGAATCTGCTGTCCAACTCCCTGAACTACCGCAGCCCGGACCGTCCCCTGGAAATCCGGATCAGCGCCGTTTCCAACTACCACGGGACCGCGGTCCTGATGGCGGACAACGGCAAGGGGATCAGGCCGGAGGACAGGGAACGCGCGCTGGAGCCGCTGGTCCGCCTGCACAGGGAAGGGGACGGCCAGGGCTCCGGGCTTGGCCTGGCCACCTGCAGGCGGATCGCGCAGGCGCATGGGGGTGACCTGACGCTGACGGAGACCCCCGGCGGCGGGACCACCGTGGTGCTGACCTTCCCTGCCGCACCGTGAACAGCGCCGTGGTCCGCGCGCTCCTGCTGGTGCTCCTGCTCGTGCTGCTGCCGGCCACTTCGGCTGCGGCCAGCCCGGCGCGGGCTGGCACCGAGCCTGCCGCGGGGCCGGCCTTCGGCGCGACTGCTGATGCCGGGGGAGGCCCGCTCTTCGGCGCCGCCCTGGAGTGGGGCGAGGACAGTGCCGCCGGTTTCGCGGAACGCCTGGGCGCCACTGCGGCCATCTTCGGCCACGACATCGCCTTCCCGCTGCAGGAAGCCGAGAAGGTCCACCTCCGCGAATTCTTCCGGCAAAGCGACTCGCAGGGAGCCCACGCCCTGCTGACAGTCAAGCCCTCGCGGTCCCTGGACCAGTTGTCCGCCGGGGACGCCGCAGCGTTTGCCCGGACGGTGGAACAGCTCAGCACCGGTTTCCAGGGCACGCTGTACATCAGGTTCGCGCCGGACATGAACACCAGCTGGGTCTCCTGGGGCCAGCAGCCGGAGGCCTACCGGAACGCGTTCCGGGACGTGGCCGCAGCCTTCGAATCCGAGGACGACGCGGGAACCGTCATGGTGTGGCAGCCGTTCCTGGGCCGCGACTACCCGTTCCAACGGAACCGCAACGCCCCCGCCCAGGGGTCGGGCGGCTTCAGGCTGCTCGACACCAACGGCGACGGACGCTGGGACGGCGCCGATAACCCCTATTCCCCGTACTACCCTGGCGATGACGCCGTGGAGTGGGCCGGCCTGGGCGCGTACCACGACGACACCGGCGGGGCCACCGCCGTCAACACCCTTCCGCCCGACGGCGAGCTGGCCGGCATGCTGACCGGCAGCGGCGGCCGCGGCGGCTACGGTGACTTCTACGCGGACTACGTGCAGGGCCGCAGCAAGCCGCTGATGCTGCAGACGGCCGCATTCTTCAGCTCCACCACCGGCGGCCCGGCAGAATCGGAGATCAAGCTGGCCTGGTGGAACCAGGTACTCGACGTCGCCTCGTCCGCACGGTTCGGGAAGATCGGCGCCGTTGTCTGGGACGAACGGACCAGCACCCGCGACACCGGGGTGGCAGCGATCGACTGGCGGCTGACGGGGCAGCCCGGCATCGCCTCGGCCGCCGGCGCGAGGCTGGCGGACTCAGCCCTGGTGACCGGGCCGGTGACGGTCCGAGGCGGGCTGGCCGGCGACGAGTCAGGCGGCGTAGGGAAAGTCCTCGGCGGAATCGGTGCGTGGACGACGGCGGGTGCCCTGGCCGCCGTCGTGGGCATGCTTTGGCTGCTTCCGCGCTTCCTGCCCCGGGCCGCCGGCTGGGCGTACGGCGATCCCTCCCCGCGCGATTCCCGGGTGGACTTCCTGCGCGGCCTCGCCATTGTGTTTGTGGTGGTCAACCACGTGGGCATGACCTCGCTGTTCCAGCTGTTCACCCAGGAAGCCGTGGGGTTTGTGTCCGGCGCGGAGCTCTTTGTGCTCTTCTCGGGGCTGGTGCTGGGCATGGTGTTCGGTCCCCGGGTGAGGGACAGCTTCGGTGACGTGGTTGACCACACCACCAAGCGCGCCGGCAAGCTCTATGCCACAGCCCTCGTGGTGTTGATCGGGGTTTTCCTGATCTCCCTGGTTCCCGCGATCAACGCCGACACCCTGACGTCGTTCGTGGACCAGGGCACGGGGGCGGCCGGACGCGGCGGAGCGGGCCGCTCCTACGACCTGTACGCGGGAATGGAGTCGCTGCTGCACTTCCCGGTGGCGCCCGAGGTCATTCCGGGCATCCTGCTGCTGAAGTTCGGCCCCTGGCAGTTCAACGTCATGGGACTGTACGTGATCCTGCTCCTGGCCAGCCCGCTGGTCCTCTGGGCCCTGTCGCGCGGAAAGGTGCTGTGGGTGCTGGCCGCCACCACGGCGCTGTACGCGGCCGGGGCCATCTTCCGGATCCGGCTCCTGCCGTCCGAATTCGAGGATTCCTTTCCACTGCTGGTGTGGCAGGTGCTGTTCATCCTCGGCATGGTGGCCGGCTACCACAGGCGCCGGATCATCGGCTGGATGGCCGCCCATTCGTGGGTGGTGGCGGCGTGCACGGTATTGGCTGCGGGTCTCGCGTTCCTGGCCTGGGGCAACCCCTACCTTGCCAACAGCTACGACGTCCGCGTGGCCGTCCTGCCGGACACCACCTACCGGGCGCTGTACGACGCGTACTTCGGCCGGACCTACCTCGGCGTGGGACGGCTGCTGAACGTCATGGTGCTGGTGGTGGCCGCTTACGCGCTGCTGACGGCGTACTGGAAGCCGGTCCACCGGGCAGTGGGCTGGTTCCTGATCCCGCTGGGCCGGGCCACGCTGTACGTCTTCATCATCCATGTGGCCCTGATCGCCGTGATAGCCAACATCCCGGCCCTGCAGGAGGGCCGGGTGCTGTTCAACACCGCTGCCTACGCGGTGATCCTGGCGCTGCTGTGGGTCATGGTCAGGACCAGGTTCCTGTTCCGCATCATCCCCACCTGACGGCGCCTACCTGGCTAGCCCCGGCGGGCGGCCAGGGCGTTGCGCAGGGCGTCCGCCGCGGCCGTGCTGCTGTTGATCCGCCAGTCGGTCTCCTTGTTGAAGTGGAACCAGGTCAGGGCAGTGACGTCACCCTGGGCGGCCAGATAGCCCACCAGGGACGACGTCCATTCGGCCTTCGACCCGCCCTGTTCAGCGGATGATGTTTCGCCGATGAGGATCTGCTTGCCGGGAGCCAGGCCGCGGAGTTCCGCCAGGCCCTGTCCGAACAGCTGGGACGGCGAGACCCACGTGCTCCATGACGCTGAGGTACCCCAGTTGTAGCCGTCGAGCGCCACGGCGTCCACGTACGAAGCCCCGGGGTAGAGGGTGTCCAGCGGAGCGGAGCCCCAGTACGGAACGTTCGGGTTCCACACCCAGCTGACGTTTGCGGCGCCGGTGGAGGTGACGACGTCGTGGACGTGCCGCCAGGCGGCAACATAGTCGCCCGGGCCGTTGACGTTGAGCTGTTCGGACCACGGGTACCAGTTGCCGTTCATCTCGTGGCCGAAGCGCAGCATCACCGGATGGCCCCAGTTCGCCAGCGCCTGCCCCCACTGCCGTAGGTAGGGATCAAAGTCGCCGGCGGTAATGCGGTCCAGCGAGTAGGCCGGCTGGGACGTGCCTCCGCCCCAGGACCACGGCTCCCACGTCAGGAGCACCACGGCCCCGCGGCTCCGGGCGGCCTCGAGTTCGGCGAGTGGCGGCGCCTGGTTGAAGTCCTTGTAGGACAGGATGATCGACGGCGCCTCGCCGGTCAGGGCGGCCACCTCGTCCAGCTCCGCCGAAGCGAGCGGCCCGCCGGGGGTGCCCACCCCGAACCGCAGGGCGGACGTGCTGGGCTGGAGGAATGACGGCGCAGACGACGTGGATCCCTCAACTGTGGCAGACCCGCCGGTTGGGGCAGATGCCGGGGCCACCTGCGCAGCCGGATCGGCGGCGGAGGGGGAGCTGTAGGTGAGGGTGAAGGGGGCCGAGGCGCTCACCCTGCCGGACACGGCCGTGACCGGAACCACCAAATCGGTGCTCTCCGGAATGACGAGGGAAGCGGTGAAATAGCCCGATGCGCTGGCCCTGAAGGGCGCCGAGTTGGCCCCGGCGCTGAGCGTTCCGGAACCTTTCTTGGGGAACCCGGTCCCGGTCACGGTGACAGTGGTGCCGGCGGGGCCGGAACCGGTGTCGAGTTTGATGGCGGCCGTGGCGGCCTGCGCAGGGGCGATGCCGGCCGCTGTGATGCCAGGCAGGGCAACGCAAAGGGCGGCGATGACGGTGGCAAGGAATCTGGGCAGTCTCATAGCCGCTCAAGGTACCGCCAACATCTCGGCGCATGCGCTGCAGGAGCGCAGCATCAGCCAAGGATTCGCACAGGCCCCAGGAACTAACCCGTCAGGAACCGATGGGGTCCCGGTCCAGGATCCAGGTGTTCGTCCCGTCCTGCCGGGTGAACGTCACGGTGGTGACCAGCGCGCGGATCAAAGCCAGCCCGCGTCCCGACTCGGCATCCTCGCCGGGCATGGCGGGATCGTCGTCGTCGATGGCCGGGCTGGCGGCGCCGAAGGCGCTGACCTTGGCCCGCAGGCTCGACTGCCGGATGCAGATGTCCACACCCAGTTCCACGGGGTCCTCTGACTCGGGCTTCGCATGCTGAACCACGTTGGCGGCGGCCTCGATCACGGCGGTGGCGAAGGTCATCCGGTCCATATCGGGAACGAAGGGGGCATCCTCCCAGAGGCCGTCCAACTCGCCGTGCACTGCATCGACGGACTCGGGAGTGGCAACGCTCCGGAAGTTCCGGCGGGCCAGGACGTCAGTCATTGCCGAACGCCTCGTCAGCGGTGGCATAGGACGTCAGCACGCGGTCCATGCTGGTCAGCTCCAGGACCATCTTTACCTGCGGCTGGACGGCGGCGATGCGGAGGTCGCCGCCTGCCTGCCGGGCCGCCTTCAGGCAGCCGATGAGGGCGCCGAGTCCCGAGGAATCCATGAATGCAGTATCTTCAAGATTCACAACGATCCGGCTGGATCCCGAGGCAACAACGTCCGCCACGAACTCCCGCAGCTTGGGCGCAGACACCATGTTCAGGCGGCCGGCCGCCCTGATTTCGGCGTACGAATCCTTGACCTCGTAACTAAGATCCATCCGTCTTCCTCTCTTCGATCAAACCCTCTGCTTCAAAACCCTCTGCTTCAAAACCCTTAGGCTCAAAACCCTCTGCTTCAAAACCCTTGTACAGCACGGCCCGGACCAGGATGCTCATAACCACGAGGTCGAACACCACCCAGGCCACGTTGACCAGCGTACCGATCGGTTCGGACATCCCGGCGGCAAGCCGCGCGATGCCCACCACCGAGGAAATGGCCAGCAGCACGGACACCACAATCTGCGGCCGGATCAGGCTCCAGCTGGGGCCCCCGGTCTGGCGGTCCTTGGGGGTGACGGCGAACCCCAGGGGGCGTCCGAACCAGACGTTCCGGGCCGCCGTCGTACATGCCTTGATCCAGGTGGGGAACAGCGCAAGGCTGTACTGCTGCCCGCGCCAGGTGGGGATGCCGCGGCCGGCAATGGCAAACAGCAGCTGGTTGACCACCATGAACGGAATGAACCGGATGAAGAAGTCGGCGCTGAGGCTGGTGACCGGCAGGATCCCGAGCAGCAGGTAGACGATGGGGGCGGCAAAGTAGATCACCGCGGCGAAACCGCTCAGGTACGTCCACATGGTGGCGAAGTACATGAGCCGCTGGCCCAGTTTCAGGCCGTGCTGCACCAGCGGGTTTTCGCGGAGCATCACCTGGATGGTGCCCTGCGCCCAGCGCAGCCGCTGCGTCAGCATGGTGGCGAGATCCTCCGGCGCGAGGCCGTAGGCGAGGACCTCGTGGTGGTAGACGCTCTCCCATCCCATGCCGTGGATGCGCATGGCCGTGGCCATGTCCTCGGTCACGGAGATGGTGGCCAGCGGCATGACGGGCTGGGCTTCGCCGGTGCGTTCCACGGAGAGGGCGTCCAGCACGGCCTGCACCGATTCGATGGCACCCAGCGGGGACCAGTCCCGCGCGGACATGCGCTGCACCGCGTCGTCGGCCACAACGGGGACGCCGGAATCACCCACGTGCGCCAGTTCCATGGCGGCGATTTCCTCAAGGTCTGCCTGCAGCGCTGACACATCTGCCTGGACGAGGGCCTGGACAGCCTCGTCCACCTTCCGGCGCACCCGGTAGGTGATCTCGCTGAGGGATTCCCCGTCGTCGAGCCTACTCCGGGCCTCCGTGGTGGCGGCCTCCACCTCGTCCAGCATCTGGGCCACGAGGAGGTTGTCCGAATCGGCCGACTTCCGGGCCTTGCGGATGGCCGACTGGGAGGCGGCCAGGGCGCGGCGGATGCTCTTTTCCGTCTCCTTGACGTATCCCACCAGGCCAAGCTGCATGAGGGCCTCGCGGCGGAGGATGGCGTTGGAGCCGCAGAAGAAGGCCGCGTTCCAGCCGTCCTTGCCCTGCTGGATGGGGCCATAGAACAGCGGCGCCTGGCTGCCCAGGGGATCGGAGGCGGGGACGTTGCTGAAGTACTGCGGCGTCTGCACCAGTGCAACCTTGGGGTTGGTGAAGTAGCCGAGCGTCTTGTCGAGGATGTCCGGCTCGGGGATCTGGTCGGCGTCGAGGATCAGCAGGAACTCGCCCTCGGTGACCATCAGGGCGTTGTTGAGGTTGCCGGCCTTCGCGTGCCGGGGCATGTTCTTCCAGTCCGCGCTGCGGGTGACATACCCCAGCCCGTGCTCCTCGGCGAGGCGCTGCATCTCGGGGCGGGCGCCGTCGTCGAGGATCCAGGTGCTGTGCGGATGCCGGATGCGCTTCGCCGCGAGGGCCGTGGTCATCACGAGGTCCAGCGGCTCGTTGTACGTGGTGATGAAGACGTCCACGGTGGCGTCGGCTGGAGGCGGCGGCGCGGCCTTGCGGATTTTCAGGCGCCACACGGTCATGCCGAACAGCATGACGTCGATCAGGCTGTAGGTCTCCGCGGCCACGAGCGGCACGGCGATCCACCAGGCCTCCCAGTTCAGCGAGGCCAGCCAGCGCCAGGCGATGTAGTTGATTCCCAGGAGCACCGTCAGGAGCACCACCACGCGGGTCCAGAAACGCTTCACTGCCCAGCCGTTCCGGCAACCTCGGCCGCCGCCTGTGCCAGCGCCCGGCGCCGCACCACCACCGCGGTGACATCGTCCTCCGCGGTCTCGGCCGGGGCCAGCTGGAGCAGTGCAGCGCAGGCCGCCTCCGCGGTGGGTTGCCCGTGCGTCGCCCGGCGGACGGCATCGGTGAACTCCTCGACGGAGCCGAACACGTCAAGGACGCCGTCGCTCACGACGACGAGCGAATCGCCGGCGCCAAGCTCCAGGTCCGCTTCGGTCCAGCCGGCGTCCCCCCACGCCCCGACGGGCGGGCCGGCGGACGGAAGCCGCTGGGCACCGCCGTCGGCCTGGACGTGGATCGCCAGGCCGTGGCCGGCGTCGACGTAGCTGACCGTGCCGGAACCGGCGTGCAGCCGGGCGTGGAAGAGCGTGACGAAGGACCCGGAGATGTCAAGGTCCGACGCGATCGAGCGGCTGGCAAGGCTGAAGGCGCTGCCGAGGTCCGGCTCGTGGCGGACGGAGCGCATCACTGCCCGGGCGGTCGCCGCGATGAGGGCGGCGCCCATGCCCTTGCCCATGGCGTCGGCGAACGTCAGGTGCAGCCCGCCGGGCGTCTGGTACCAGTCGTAGAAGTCGCCGCCCACGCTGCGGGAGGGGCGGAACACGCCTGCCACCTCGTAGCCCTCCAGCCGGACCTCCTCGCGGGGAAGCAGGCTTTGCTGGACCTCGGCGGCGCGCCGGAGTTCGTTCTGGGCGGCCTCGTCCGCGGCGGGGGTACGGGAGCGGCGGAACAGCGCGTTGATCCGGGACTGGAACTCGCGCGGGCTGAAGGGCTTGTTGATGTAGTCGTCCGCCCCGTTGTCCAGGCCGGTGAGCTTGTCCAGCTCGTCCACCCTGGCCGTGAGCATGATGATGAAGGCGTCCGAGAACTCCCGCAGCCGCTTGCAGACCTCCAGCCCGTCCAGGTCGGGAAGGTTCAGGTCCAGCGTGACCAGGTCCGCTTTCGTGTTCCGGACCGCCTCGATGCCCGGGAAGCCGGCGCCGGCCTCGGTGACGTCGAAGCCTTGCTTGGACAGTACCCGGACCAGCAGGCCCCTGATATCCGGGTCGTCCTCGATCACGACGGCGCGGCGCGGCTCAGGGGTTGAAGACATGCCTCTATTAACTCCTGTCTCTGCAGACTTGTCACGCCACACCTGCAACAAGTCCAGCTATCACTTGCTGCGGTGTTCCTCCCGACGCTTCCTCAGCTTTCGCAGTCTTTCGGCCAACGCTTCCGCAATCGGTGCGGAAGGGTTGGGGTTTTTCCTGCAGGAGCCGAGGAAGCGTCTGGCGGCGGAGGGGGTGGTTGGGGGCCCTCGGAGGCCCAAGAATTGTCGAAGCTCGGAGAAGTAGGCTGGTCAGGCCGTGGCTATCCGCCGTGGAACCGTTCCGGCCGGAAGATAATCGGATATGCAGATCCTGGTGGTTGAAGACGACGAATCCGTGGCTGCCGGCGTGCTGGAGGGCCTGACCCGGGCCGGTTTCCAGGCCCGGCACGTCGCCGACGGGGCAGCGGCGCTCGCCGAGGTCCGGTCCTCCAGCCCTGACTTCGTGCTCCTTGACCTTGGGCTGCCGGACATGGACGGCACGGACGTTTGCCGGTCCATCCGCTCCCTGACCATGACGCCGATCATCGTCGTCAGTGCCCGGGACGAGGAGATCGACCGCGTGCTGGCCCTGGAACTGGGGGCCGACGACTATCTGGTGAAGCCGTTTGGCATGCGCGAACTCATCGCCCGGATCCGGGCGGTGGCCCGCCGCACGGCCGATCCGCAGTCCGAGACCGCCCCGCCGGCCGACGGCACCCGCGTGATCGGCACCCTGAGCATCGACCAGCGCTCCCGCAGGGTGCTGGTGGACGGCACCGAAATCCACCTCACCGCCAAGGAGTTCGAGCTCCTGTACTACCTGGCCGAGGATCCCGGCGCCGTATGCCAGCGCGGCGACATCCTTCGTGCCGTGTGGGACGGCACCTGGTACGGAACCACCAAGACCCTGGACGCGCACGTGGCCGCAATCCGGAAGAAGCTCGGCGACCCCCGCTGGATCGAGGCGGTGCGCGGCGTCGGATTCAGGCTGGACGTGCCCGGGTGAGGTGGCGGCTGATTGGTGCGTTCATGGCCATTACGCTCCTGGTGGTGCTGGTGCAGGACATTCCGCTCGGCAGCTACCTCGTCCGGGCGGAACGCGACCGCCTGGCCACCTCGCTGGAACGCGACGCCTTCCTGCTCAGCGGGCGGGCGCACCACCTGCTGGAATCCGGTGTCTCTGCCTCCGGGCCGGTGACCACCGCCGTCCGGGATTACGGGCGCGCCAGCGGCGCCCGCGTCGTAATTGTGGACCGTGCCGGGACGGCGGTAGTGACGTCCGACGACGACCAGTCGGCCACCGGTGCCTCATACCTTTCGCGCCCCGAGATTTCCGCGGCGCTCGCCGGCCAGATCACCTCCGGCCAGCGCCACTCGGACACGCTGGGGTTCGACCTGGTGTACGTCACGGTTCCCGTCCTCAGTGGCGAGAACATCACCGGGGCGGTGCGCCTGACCTATCCGGCCTCCGTGGTGGACGACAGGGTGTCCGGCCAGCTCAGGGTGATGTGGGCGGTAGCGGGCACCACCGTGCTGCTCGCCGGACTGCTGGCCTACCTGATGGCTGGCGCCGTGACGCGGCGGATCAAGCGGCTGCAGAAAGCCACGGAGCTGCTGGCGGAAGGCAATCTGGCCACCCGCACCGAGGAGGAGCAGGGGCCGCCGGAGCTGCGCGCACTGGCCCGGTCCTTCAACCAGATGGCCGACCGCCTGGAGCACCTGTTGCAGCAGCAGCGCGGATTTGCCAGCGACGCGTCGCACCAGCTGCGCACCCCGCTGACAGGACTGCGGCTGCGGCTGGAGAACGCCGTGGACGCCGTCGGCAACGATCCCGAGGGCGCTCGCGTCATGGTGGCTGACTCGCTGGAGGAGACGTACCGGCTGCAGCGGATCATTGACGGACTGCTCCTCCTGAGCCGAGCGGACAGCCGCCATGTGGACCGGGAGGACGTGGACCTCAGCGAGATCGCCCGGAACCGCGTGGAGCAGTGGGAGGCCCTGGCCGAGGAAAGCGGGGTGCGGACGGTGCTGGACGCTGTTCCGGAGGCCAGGGTGATGGCCATGCCCGGCGCAGCAGAACAGATCATCGACAACCTCATCGACAACGCCCTGGCCGTGGCCCCCCAGGGCTCGGAGATCCGCCTGGTGGTCCGGCCGGACGGAGCCTCCGGAGGCTATGAGCTTCACGTGCTCGACGACGGTCCCGGGCTTTCCGAGGAGGACCGGCACCGGGCTTTCAACCGCTTTTGGCGCGGCCAGTCGACGTCCGAGGGCAGCGGCCTGGGCCTGGCCATCGTCCAGCAGCTCGCCGAGGCCAGCGGCGCGGCGGCGTCCCTCGAAGCCAGGCCTGACTCCCCGGGCCTGGATGCCCGCGTCAAGTTCAAGTCCGCACCGCGCCCCTGACACCCCACTCGTGGACAGCAGATGCACCATAACGGGTTTAGCCATAGTCTGGCTCAGTGGATACAGGCACCGTGAAATCCGGCGAACAGGTTGACAGGCAAGCGCGCATTCTCGAAGCGGCGCTGGACCTGCTGTCACGCCACGGCATCTCGGGTGTGAGTATGCGCGCCGTTGCCCGCGAAGCCGGGGTGGCGCTCGGGCTCGTGAACTACTACTACGAAGACAAGTCGAGCCTGATCCGTGCGGCCCTGCACCGGATTGACGAGAGCGACCTTGAACTGGTGGCGCCCGACCCGGCATCGTCCCCGGACGAACAGCTCCAAAAGGCCCTCCGGCGCGTTGCGGACCCGGAACTGCTGACCACGCAGCACCTGTCCCTCCGCCTCCACCTGTGGGCGCTCGCGCAGGCCGACGAAGACTTTGCGCTGATCAATGCGGCAGCCTTTGACCGCTATCTGGATGGGCTCGCGGCCCTGATCGGGAATGCCAAACCAGAGCTTTCCGCCACTGAATGCAAGGAGCGGGCGGCGGATATCGTCGTCGTGCAGAACGGCATGTGGCTCACTGCCCTCCTTGGCGTGGACGAGGCATCGATCCAGCGGAGCCTCGCGCGCACGGAGCAGATCGCCTTCGCCGCGTAGCGGCAACAAGCCCAAGCGGCAACAAGCCCTAACCAAAACCCGAACACCCCGGCCCTGGCAGACCTGTGCCCAAAAAATACTTGAACATCGGTTCAGTTTTAACCTTGAACACTTGTTCAATCTGCACTAATCTGCTTGTGTATGACCTACACCACACAAGCGGGGCCCCCGCGGAAATAACGGCGTTTCATCGGCGGCTTCCGGACTGCGGCTCAGGAAAAACACCACCAGCCGCACTCCCTGACCATCTCGTCAAACCCCACCGCCAGCTTCCTCCGGACGATGAGTAATCCGCTCCGGCAGGTGACCTGCACCAGGTAGAAGGAGATTTTGCATGACACAGACCAATTACGACTACGTCATCGTCGGCGGCGGAAGCGCGGGCTCCGTGCTCGCCAACCGCCTGAGCGACGGAGGCCAGAGCAGCGTCCTGGTCCTGGAGGCCGGTCGGAGCGACTACCCCTGGGACCTTTTCATCCAGATGCCCGCCGCGCTGACCTTCCCCAGCGGCAACCCGTTCTATGACTGGCGCTACGAGTCCGATCCCGAGCCCCACATGGGCGGCCGGCGCGTGGCTCACGCCCGCGGCAAGGTTCTGGGCGGCTCGAGCTCCATCAACGGCATGATCTTCCAGCGCGGCAACCCGCTCGACTACGAGCGCTGGGGCGCCGACGCCGGCATGGAAACCTGGGACTTCGCGCACTGCCTGCCGTACTTCAACCGGATGGAAAACGCGCTCGCCGCCGACCCCGACGATGAACTGCGCGGACACTCCGGCCCGCTGGTGCTGGAGCGCGGCCCCGCCACCAACCCGCTGTTCCAGGCCTTCTTCGCCGCCGCCCAAGAGGCCGGCTACCCGCTGACCGACGACGTCAACGGCTACCGCCAGGAAGGCTTCGCCGCGTTCGACCGGAACGTCCACAAGGGCCAGCGCCTCTCCGCCTCCCGCGCCTACCTGCGGCCGGAATTCGGCCGGAAGAACCTGACCGTCCTGACCCGCGCCCTCGTCACCAAGGTCAACTTCAAGGGCAACGTGGCCACCGGCGTCACCTACCGCCGCAACGGCAAGACCCACCAGGTGACCGCGGGCGAAGTGATCCTGGCCGGCGGCGCCATCAACACTCCGCAGCTGCTGCAGCTCTCCGGCGTGGGAAACGCTGCCCACCTGAACTCGCTGGGCATCAACTCCGTGGTGAACCTTCCCGGCGTCGGCGAAAACCTCCAGGACCACCTCGAGGTCTACATCCAGCACGCCTGCACCCAGCCGGTCTCGATGCAGCCGGCCCTGGACGTCTGGCGCATGCCGTGGATCGGCCTGCAGTGGATGCTGGGACGCAAGGGTCCGGCCGCCACCAACCACTTCGAGGGCGGCGGCTTCGTCCGCTCCAACGAGGACGTGGACTACCCCAACCTGATGTTCCACTTCCTCCCGGTGGCCGTCCGTTACGACGGCCAGAAGGCGGACGCCAAGCACGGTTACCAGGTGCACATCGGGCCCATGTACTCCGACGCCCGAGGCAGCCTGAAGATCAAGTCCACCGATCCCACGGTGCACCCGTCGATGATCTTCAACTACCTCTCCACCGACCAGGACCGCCGCGAGTGGGTCGAGGCGATCCACGTCGCCCGCGACATCCTCGGCCAGTCCGCCATGGGGCCCTTCAACGGCGGCGAGCTTTCGCCCGGCCGCGCCGTGCAGACCGACGCGGAGATCCTCGACTGGGTGGCCCGCGACGCCGAGACGGCGCTGCACCCCTCCTGCACCGCGAAGATGGGCCCGGACTCGGATCCCATGGCCGTGGTGAACCCGCTGGACATGACCGTGCACGGCACCAGCGGCCTCCGCGTGGTGGACGCCTCGGCCATGCCCTACGTCACCAACGGCAACATCTACGCCCCGGTGATGATGCTCGCCGAAAAGGCGGCCGACCTGATTGCCGGCAAAGCACCGCTCGCACCCCAGCACGCCGAGTTCTACCGGCACGGCGTGAGCCCGCTGGAACGCAGCGGATCTGCGCCGGCAGCAGCCGCCTTGGCAGCGAAGGGCTAAGGGCATGAGCGTGACAATCGATACCAAGCTTGAGCTCGCCCGGGGACTGTACATCGACGGCGAATGGCAACAGCCGTCCGACGGCGGGACCACCGTTGTGCGGTGCCCGGCGGACGGGCGGGAGGTCGCTGTGGTCGCGAAGTCCACGGCGGAGGACGCGGAGCGGGCGATCGCCAGTGCACGGGCCGCGTTCGACGACGGACCGTGGCGGCGGCTGACGGACATCGAGCGCGGTGCGGTCATGCTTCGTGTCGCGGACCTCCTTGAGCGTGACAAGGCCGCCTATGCGCGGGCCGAGGCGCTGGACACGGGCAAGCGGCTCGTGGAGGCAGAGTACGACATGGACGATATCGCCGCGTGCTTCCGGTACTACGGCAAGATCGCCGGGCTGGACGCCGGCCGGGTCATCGACACCGGCCGGGCGGACGCCATCAGCCGTGTGGTTTACGAACCGCTCGGGGTCTGCGCGCTGATTGCGCCGTGGAACTACCCGCTGCTGCAGGCGGCGTGGAAGGTCGCGCCGGCACTGGTCACCGGGAACTCGTTCGTGCTCAAGCCCAGCGAGCTCACGCCGTCCACCTCGATCCTGCTCATGGAGACCCTCGCAGAGGCAGGCGTCCCCGCCGGCGTCGCGAACCTGGTCACCGGGTCCGGGTCGAAAGTGGGCGGACCGCTCAGCTCCGACCCGCGAGTCGACCTCGTCTCCCTGACGGGAAGTTTGGCCACGGGGCAGACGATCATGGCCGCCGCTGCCGAAACCGTGAAGCGGGTGGCGTTCGAGCTTGGCGGGAAGAACCCCAACGTCGTCTTCGCGGACGCGGACTGGGACGCCGCCGTCGACAACGCCCTGACCGCGGTGTTCCTGCACTCCGGTCAGGTCTGCTCGGCAGGAGCACGGCTCGTCGTCGAGGAGACCATCGCCGAGCGCTTCGTGGCCGAGGTGGTCGAGCGGGCGAAGAAGATCCGGATGGGCGGGCCCTTCGATTCCGACGCCGAAACGGGGCCGCTGATCTCGACCAGGCACCGGGACCAGGTCCACGCCTACGTCCAGGCCGGTATCGCCGAGGGCGCGGAGCTGCTGTGCGGCGGCTACATCCCCGATGACGGGCCGCTCGCCGACGGGTACTTCTACCCGCCCACCGTACTTGGCAACTGCAGGTCCGGGATGAGCGTGCTGCAGGAAGAATCGTTCGGCCCGGTGCTGACGGTCGAGACGTTTCGGACCGAGGCCGAGGCCATCGGGATCGCGAACGACACCGAGTACGGCCTGGCCGGCGCGGTGTGGACCTCGGACGCATCCAAAGCCCAGCGGGTCGCGGGCGCCCTCCGCCACGGCACGGTGTGGATCAATGACTACCACCCCTACGTCCCGCAGGCCGAATGGGGCGGTTTCGGGAAGTCCGGAATCGGCCGTGAGCTCGGCCAGGCAGGCCTGGCTGAGTACCGCGAAGCCAAGCACATCTGGCAGAACGTCGCCCCCGCCCCGAGCGGCTGGTTCGGCGCAGCTGGCTAGGCATCAACTTTGGGGGAAGACGGCCGGGCGCTGCAGCGCGGTGCCCGGCCGTCGATACACCTGCGTGAATCCACCTGCGTGTGACTTCACGTGCGTGTAGTGTTACCCGCGTCCAAAGGCGGCCGCGGGTCATCACCATCGTGCTTTTCTTACTTAGGAGTTCAGATGTTGGAACCCAGCAAGAGTACTGATTCAAGCGGCATGGACGAGTTCGGCTATGCCCAGACCCTGGACCGGAGCATCGGCAAGTTCGCCAGCTTCGCCGCCGGCGTCAGCTACATCTCCATCCTCACCGGCGTTTTTCAACTGTTCTACTTTGGTTTCTCCATGGCCGGCCCCGCATACGCGTGGTCCTGGCCCATCGTTTTCGTCGGCCAGCTGATGGTGGCGCTGTGCTTTGCCGAACTGGCAGGCCGCTACCCCGTGGCCGGCTCGGTCTACAACTGGGCCAAGCGCCTCGCCTCCGGGACCTCGGCCTGGCTCGCCGGCTGGCTGCTGCTGCTGTCCTCCATCATGGCGCTGGGGTCCGTGGCGCTGGCGCTGCAGATCACCCTGCCGCAGCTGTGGTCCGGATTCCAGATCGTCGGCGACGGCACCGGCACGTACGACTTCGCCCTTAACGGGGTTCTGCTCGCCACCATCATGATCACCATCTCCACCCTCATCAACGCGTTCGGCGTGAAGCTCATGACCCGGATCAACAGCATCGGCGTGTTCGTCGAGCTGATCGCGGCCGTGCTGCTCATCCTCGCGCTGGGTTGGCACGTGGTCCGGGGACCCGGGGTCTTCTTCGACACCGCCGGCTTCGGCGAGGGCCACGACCTCGGCTTCTTCGGCGTCTTCCTCATCGGGGCCATGGCCTCCGGCTACGTCATGTACGGCTTCGACACCGCCAGCTCCCTCGGTGAGGAAACCAAGGACCCGAAGCGGACTGCCCCCAAGGCCATCCTGCGCGCCGTCACCGCGTCCTTCCTGCTGGGCGGGCTGATCCTGCTCTTCGGCATCCTGGCCGCGCCGGACCTCACCGACCCCAAGATCGGAGCTGCCGACGGAGGCCTGCAGCACATCGTGCTCTCCGTCCTGGGTGGCCCCTTCGGCAAGGCCTTCCTGGTGTGCATCGTCGTTGCCGTGGTGGTCTGCACGCTGGCCGTCCACGCCGCCGCCATCCGGATGATGTTCGCCATGGCCCGGGACAACAACCTGCCCTTCAGCCGCCAGCTCAGCAAGGTGGACCCGGTCCGCAAGACCCCCACCGTGGCAGCCATCGTGATCGGCGTCCTGGCCGTCATCCCGCTGCTCGTCAACATCACGCAGCCTGCCATCTTCACCATTCTGTCCAGCATTAGCATCGTCCTGATCTACCTGTCCTACCTGCTGGTGACCGTCCCCATGCTGCGCAAGCGCCTGGTGAAGAAGTGGCCGGGCACCGGGGACCACTCCGAGACCGGCTTCAGCATGGGCAAGTGGGGACTGCCCGTGAACATCCTGGCGGTCCTGTGGGGCGGCGCCATGACGGTGAACCTGATCTGGCCCCGCCCCGAGATCTACAACTCGGTGCCGCCGTTCGAGTGGTACCTGCAATGGGGCGGGGTCCTCTTCGTCGCCGCCGTTACCGGCGGCGGTGCGCTGCTCTACCGCCTGAAGATCAGGCACCAGACGGGGGTCCTCGCCGAGCACGCTGCCCCGGCTACGATCCCGGTCCCGGTGCCCGCGCAGGAGCCGCCCGCCGGCCTCGACGCCAGCAGCACGGGGAGTGGAATGTCCGGTCCTCGGGACGGGGATTTCGAACCGCAGCAAGTCGGTTAGATTGGGCTGAGGTGCCGCAGCCAAAGGGCCCCCGGGCCCAGGAAAGGAATGTGACCTTATGGTTCATAGAGTGAAGGCAGTTGTTGTCAGGGCGAAGGATGCTCCGGTGTCGGTGGAGACGGTTCTGGTGCCGGATCCGGGTCCGGGTGAGGCTTTGGTTGATGTTCTGACGTGCGGGGTGTGCCATACGGATCTGCATTACAAGCTGGGTGGTATTGGGGATGAGTTCCCGTATCTGCTGGGCCATGAGGCGACCGGTGTTGTGTCCGCGGTGGGTGAGGGTGTGACGGAGGTGGCTCCGGGGGACCGGGTGATCCTGAACTGGCGTGCGGTGTGCGGGCAGTGCCGGGCGTGTGCGAAGGGCCAGCCGCAGTATTGTTTCAACACGGCCAACGCGGCGCAGAAGATGACGCTGGAGGACGGGACCGTGCTGTCTCCGGCGCTGGGGATCGGGGCGTTCGCGGAGAAGACGCTGGTTGCTGCGGGGCAGTGCACCAAGGTTGATGAGGACGCGGACCCGGCCGCCGTGGGTTTGCTGGGCTGTGGTGTGATGGCCGGGATCGGGGCGGCGATCAACACCGGTGAGGTCAGGCGCGGCGAGTCGGTGGCCGTGATCGGCTGCGGCGGGGTCGGGATCGCGGCGATCGCCGGGGCGAAGCTCGCCGGCGCGACGACGATCATTGCCGTGGACATTGATGAGAACAAGATCGAGATGGCCAAGTCTTTGGGCGCGACGCACGGGGTGAACTCCCGCACCGCTGACCCGGTCGAGGCGATCCGGGAACTGACGGGCGGGAACGGCGCGGACGTGGTGATCGAGGCCGTGGGACGCCCGGAAACCTATAAGCAGGCGTTCTACGCCCGCGACCTGGCCGGCCGGGTGGTCCTGGTCGGTGTCCCGACCCCGGAGATGGTGCTGGAGTTGCCGTTGCTGGATGTGTTCGGGCGGGGCGGGTCGCTGAAGTCCTCCTGGTACGGGGACTGCCTGCCCTCCCGGGATTTCCCGATGCTTGTCTCCCACTACAAGCAGGGGAACCTGGACCTGGACGCGTTCGTGTCCGAACGGATCACGATCGACCAGGTCGAGGAAGCGTTCGACAAAATGCACGAAGGCAAGGTCCTGCGCTCCGTCGTCGAAATCCAGCCCGCCACCCACACCCGGCAGACCGAAACCCGGTCCGCCGCAGCCCGGTCCGCCGCAGCCCAGGGAGCCGGCGCATGAGCGTCAGGATCGAGAACCTGGTCACCTCGGGGACGTTCTCGCTGGACGGCGGGACCTGGGATGTGGACAACAACGTCTGGATCGTGGGCAACGATGAGGAGTGCGTGGTCATTGATTCCCCGCACGACGCCACCGCGATCATCAACGCCGTGGCCGGCCGGAAGGTCCTCGCGGTCCTGCTCACGCACGCGCACAACGACCACATCGGCGCCGCCCGCGAACTCGCCCAGGCGGTCGGTGCCCCGGTCTGGCTGAACCCGGAGGACCAGGTCCTCTGGGAACAGGTCTACCCCGGCACCACCCCGGACCGGGCCATCAGGGACGGGGACGAGTTCCAGGTCGCCGGCGCCACGCTGAAGGCGATCCACACCCCGGGCCACTCACCCGGGTCCACCTGCTTCCACCTCGACACCGAAGGGACCGTGTTCACCGGCGACACCCTGTTCAACGGCGGACCCGGCGCCACCGGCCGCTCCTACAGCGACTACCCCACCATCCTGACCTCCATCCGCGAACGGCTCCTCACCCTGCCCGCGGACACCATCGTCAGGACCGGACACGGCGAGAACACCACCATCGCCGCCGAACGCGAAACCCTCGCCAAAGCCACCCAATAAACAGGTGGCACAGTAAGAACAATGACAAGATCGCCACACGAAGGCGCGCCAGGAATGCCTGGCGCGCCTTCGTGGCGATCAAAACAGGCACGAAAGCAGCCGGTTAGGAAGTTGGAACAATGAAGTTCGGGAAGCAGCCCGCCCCCGTCGCGGACATCAACGAGGACGAGCTTGAAGTCCACAAGCCGAAGACCGAAGCCGCCGGCGTCAAAGCCGTGATGGTGGCGCTGGAACGCGCCGTGGCGCAGGCCGGCGTGACCCGCACGGCGCAGTCGCTGCTGCGGCTGAACCAGCGCGGCGGGTTTGACTGCCCGGGCTGTGCGTGGCCGGAGTCGGACAAGAAGCGCAAGGCCGCCGAGTTCTGCGAGAACGGCGCCAAGGCCGTGGCGGAGGAGAACACGCTGCGGACCGTGGGGGCGGAGTTCTGGGCCAGGCACTCCATCGCTGAGCTGTCCCAAAAGACCGAGTACTGGCTGGGAAACCAGGGCCGGCTCAGCGAACCGGTGGTCATCCGGGAAGGGGAGACGCACTACTCGCCTATCTCCTGGGCTGATGCCTTCGAGCTGATCGGGGAGCACATCCGGGCCACCACACCGGACCGCTGCGTCTTCTACACCTCGGGCCGCACGGCCAACGAGACGGCGTTCATGTACCAGCTGTTCGCCCGGTCCCTGGGCACCAACAACCTGCCGGACTGCTCCAACATGTGCCACGAGTCCTCCGGTTCCGCGCTGAACCCGACCATCGGCATCGGCAAGGGCACGGTATCGCTGGATGACATCCACGACGCCGAGCTGATCTTCGTCGTGGGCCAGAACCCCGGCACCAACCACCCCCGCATGCTGTCCGCGCTGAAGGAGTGCAAGGACAAGGGCGGCAAGGTGGTGGCCGTGAACCCGCTGCCCGAGGCCGGCCTGTTCAACTTCCGCGACCCCCAGACGCTCTCCGGCGTGGTGGGCGGCGGCACGCCGCTGGCCGACGAATACCTGCAGATCAAGGTGGGCGGCGACCTCGCGCTGTTCCAGGCACTGGGCCACCTGCTCCTGAAAGCCGAAGAGCAGAACCCGGGCACCGTCGTCGACCGTTCCTTCATTGACGCGCAGACCGACGGCTTTGACGCGTACGTCGCAGCCCGCCAGGAGCTCGACTGGGAGGAGACGGAGCTGGCCACCGGCCTGAGCCGGCAGCAGATCGAGACCGTGGCCGGGATGCTGGTGAAGTCCAAGGCCAGCATCTTCTGCTGGGCGCTGGGCGTCACGCAGCAGCCGCACTCGGTGGACACCATCAAGGAAATGGTCAACGTCCTGCTGCTGCAGGGCAACTTCGGCAAGCCCGGCGCCGGTGCGTGCCCCGTGCGCGGACATTCCAATGTCCAGGGCGACCGGACCATGGGCATCTGGGAGAAGCCGAAGGAATGGCTTCTGGAGGCCCTGGACAAGGAGTTCGGCATCCAGTCCCCGCGGCACCACGGCCACGACGCCGTCGAGTCCATGGAGGCGTTCGAGCGCGACGAGGTGGATGTGTTCGTGTCCATGGGCGGGAACTTCTCGCTGGCGTGCTCGGACACGGAAACCCTGGAAGCCGGGATGCAGCGGATTGGCCTGACCGTCCACATCTCCACCAAGCCGAACCGGTCGCACATCGTGCACGGCCGCACCTCGCTTATCCTTCCCACGCTGGGGCGGACGGACAAGGACGACAAGCACCCCAAGGGCGCCCAGTTCCTGTCCGTTGAGGACTCCATGTCCGTGGTCCACTCCACCCAGGGCCGGCTCACGCCGGTCTCCGACCACCTGCTCGCCGAGCCGGTGATCGTGGCCCGGATGGCCGAGGCCACCTTTGGCCCGGACCACTCCGTGGACTGGAAGGCCATGGCCGAGGACTACGACGTGGTCCGCGACCACATCGCCCGGGTCCTGCCCGGGTTCGAGGACTTCAACGCCAGGGTTCGGACCAGGAACGGCTTCGTGCTGCCCAACCCGCCCCGGGACACCCGTTCCTTCGCCACGGACATTGGCCGGGGCCGGTTCACGGTCAGCCCGCTGGAGTACCTGACGCCGCCGGCCGGCCACCTCGTGCTGCAGACCATCCGCAGCCACGACCAGTACAACACCACGTTCTACGGCCTCGACGACCGGTACCGCGGGATCTCCGACGGCCGCCGCGTGATCCTGGTGCACCCGGAGGACCTCGCCGAGCAGGGCTTCAAGGACCGCGACCTCGTGGACGTGGTGAGCACGTTCCAGGGCAATGACCGCCGCGCGGAGAAGTTCCGCCTGGTTGCCTACCCGACGGCGAAGGGCTGCGCCGCTGCGTACTTCCCCGAGGCCAACGCCCTGGTCCACAAGGAAAACGTGGCCCGCGTGTCCAACACCCCCGGGTTCAAGGCCATGTTCGTCCGCTTCGAACCGCACGCCGGGGGCGTCGCCGCCGCGGAGGCTGCTGAGGCGGCAGGCCTTGAGGCCGCTGCGGCCCGCTAGCAGGTCCAACACCCGCTGGTACTCCCAACCAGGGTTCCAGGCAGAACGGCCCCGTTTCCTTCCGGAAGCGGGGCCGTTCGCTTGGGCCTTTTCCCGTGCAACCCGGCGCCCCGCCGTCCTGACCCCCTATTAACCAAAAACGACGGCGACACTCCGGACTTGCCGGTGTGTCGCCGTCGTTCTTTCTGCAAACAGGGTCAGGACGGCCCCCGAGAGGTGTCAGCCGCGGAGGCGCTCCATGCCAGGGTCGAACAGCGGCTCGGCGCTGACCGTGGCCGCGACGCGGCTGCCGAAGTACTCGATCTCCACGGCGTCACCCTCCGAGACAGCGGCGGGCAGCCAGGCGTAGGCGATTGGCTTGCGGATGGAGTAGCCGTACGCCGCGCTGGTGGCGTAACCGGAGGCCACCCCGTCCACGTACACGGGTTCCTTGCCCAGCACGATGGACGTTCCGTCGTCGACCGTCAGGCAGCGCAGCACCTTCTCGGCCGGCTGTTCCTTGAGCGCCACCAGGGCCTCGGCCCCCACGTAGCCTTCCTTGTCCTTCGCCACCGAGAAGCCGAGGCCGGACTGGTACGGGTTGTGCTCGGTGTTCATGTCCGTGCCCCAGAGCCGGTAGCCCTTCTCCAGGCGCAGGCTGTTGAAGGCGCCGCGGCCGGCGGCGATGATGCCGTGCTCCTGTCCGGCTTCGAACAGCAGGTCCCAGAGCTTGAGGCCGTATTCGGCGGTGGTGTACAGCTCCCAGCCAAGTTCGCCCACGTAGGACAGCCGCATGGCCGTGACGGGGATGCCGCCCACCGAAATTTCCTTGGTGCGGAAGTACTTCAGGCCGTCATTGCTGAGATCGTCCGCGCTGACTTTGGCGATCACTTCGCGCGCCAGCGGGCCCCACAGGCCGATGCAGCAGGTGCTGCCCGTGATGTCGGTGACGTGCACCCATTTCGCCGGGTCGGCGGCCGACTGCTTCCGGGCCTCCACGCGCAGGTAGTCGAAGTCCACGTTGCTGTTCACGCCGAGCTGGAAGTCCTCCTCCCCGAGCCGTGCGACGGTCACGTCGCTGCGGATGCCGCCGTCGTGCTCCAGCAGCAGGCAGTAGGTGACGGCCCCCGGCTTCTTGGCGATATTGCCGGTGCTCAGCCGGTGCAGCAGCGCCTGGGCGCCCGGGCCGTTGACGGCCAGCCGCTTCAGCGGCGTCATGTCGTAAAGCGCGACGGCGGTCCGTGTCTTCCACGCTTCGGCCGCCGAAATGGGGGAGGAGAACATGGCGGCCCAGGGCTCGCGTTCCGGCGCCTGCCACTCGGCCGGCAGTTCGTCCAGCAGGGGGCGGTTGGCCTCGAACCAGTGCGGCCGCTCCCAGGCGGAAGCCTCGAGGAAGAACGCCCCGAGTTCCTTCTGCCGGACGTTGAACGGGCTCACGCGCAGGTCCCGCGGGGATTCCTTGGGCTGCAGCGGGTGCAGGACGTCGTAGATCTCCACGAAGTTCTGCTGCGAGGTTTCGCTGACGTACTCGTCGCTGGTCTGCACCTTCTCGAAGCGGGTGAGCTCGGTGCCGTGCAGGTCGGTGCGGGAACGGCCCTCGATGAGCAGTTCGGCCACGGCCTTGGCAACACCTGCGGAGTGGGTCACCCACACCGCCTCGGTAACGAAGAAGCCCGAGAGGTCCGGGGCTTCGCCGATCAGCGGGCCGCCGTCGGGGGTGAACGAGAAGATGCCGTTGAAGCCGTCCTCGATCGCGGCGCTCCGCAGTGCCGGCAACAGGTCCTGGCTGTCTTCCCAGGCGGGGACGAAGTCTTCCAGGGTGAAGTCCAGGCGCGAGGGCATGCGGTGGTCGGACATCTCGTCGGCGGCGACCTTGGGCAGGGCGGACATGTCCACCGGCATCGGGCGGTGGGCATAGCTGCCGATGCCGATGCGGTTGCCCCATTCGCGGTAGTACAGGTCCTTGTCCTGGTAGCGGAGGATGGGCTTGCTGGCGCCCTTGGGAAGCTCGTTGACGCCCTCGAGCTCGGCAAGGGGAGTGCTGACGACGTACTGGTGGGCCAGCGGCAGCAGCGGCACCTCCAGGCCGATCATCTTGCCGAGCTCACGGCCCCAGAAGCCGGCGCAGGAGACCACGATGTCGGCCGGAATCACGCCAGAGGAGGTCTCGACGCCGGTGACCTTGCCGCCCCACTGGGAAATGCCGGTGACGGTCGTGGAGCCGAGGTAGGTCACGCCGCGTTCCCTGGAGCGCTCGATCAGCAGCTGCACGGCACGGGCAGCAAGGGCAATGCCGTCGGTGGGGATGAGCAGGCCGGCCAGGACCTCGCGGCCGCCGGTGAGCTTGCCGGTGTTCAGCAGCGGATAGATCTTTTCGCATTCATCGGCGTCGACGATCCGGCTTTCGACGCCCCAGGAGGTCATCACACCCATCTTGCGCTTCAGGTCGGCCAGTCGCTCCGGAGTGGTTGCCAGTTCCAGGCCGCCCACCTGGTTGAAGCAGGACTGTCCGTCCTTGCTCAGGGAGAGCAGCTTGTTCACGGTGTACGTGGCGAATTCCGTCATGGTCCTGGACGGGTTGTTCTGGAACACCAGGCCGGGGGCATGCGACGTGGACCCGCCGGCCAGTTCCAGCGGGCCTTGCTCGACGACGGTGATGTTGTTCCAGCCGCGGCTGGCCAGCTCGTCCGCGAGGTTGGTGCCGACGATGCCGGCGCCGATGATGACGACGCGTGGTGATGCGCTCATGGTGTGTGGTTCTCCTGGTTCGCGTTAGCGGAAAATTAGCGGAATACGACCGTGCGGGTCTTGTTGAGCAGGACGCGGTGCTGGCAGTGCCACTTGACCGCGCGGGAGAGCGCCTGGGTCTCCGCGTCCCGGCCCACCGTCACCAGCGCATCGGGGTCCTGGGCATGGTCAACCCGGAAGACCTCCTGCTCGATGATGGGACCCTCGTCGAGGTCCGCGGTGACGTAGTGGGCGGTGGCGCCGACGAGCTTGACCCCGCGGTCGTAGGCCTGGTGGTACGGCTTCGCGCCCTTGAACCCGGGCAGGAACGAGTGGTGGATGTTGATGGCCCGTCCGCGCAGCTTTGTGCACAGATCGTCGGACAGCACCTGCATGTAGCGGGCCAGCACCACCAGGTCGGCGTCGTATTCGGCCACGAGTTCGAGCAGCCGCGCCTCGGCCTCGGGCTTGGTGCCGGCCGTCACCGGCACATGGATGAAGGGCAGCCCGGCCGCCTCGGCCATGGGCCGCAGGTCCTCGTGGTTGGAAACCACGACGGCGATCTCCGCACCCAGGCTGCCCGCCCGCCACCGGAAGATGAGGTCGTTCAGGCAGTGGCCGAACTTCGACACCATGACCAGCAGCCGCTGCGGGCGGCCGTCGTGGATGCTGAAGTCCATGCCGAACTCGCCGGCGATGGCTGCGAACTCGGAGCTGAGGCTCTCGGCGGTCTGACCGGCGTCGTCGCTGCTCTGGTCGTCGGCGCTGTGGTTGAACGCGGTGCGCAGGTAGAGCTTGCCGCTGACGTGGTCGTCGAACTGCTGGTGCTCCACGATGTCGAAGCCGCGGTCGGCCAGGAACGTGGTGATGGCGCGGACGATGCCCGGCCGTTCGGGACAGGCCAGGGTGAGGACAAATTCAGCGGTACGGGTCTTGGCACTGGCACCGGCTGCGGGCGCGCCTTCAAGGACTGTGGACAAGATTTTCTCCTAGGGAATAGCAGCAGCGGCGATGCAGTGGCAGGGCGGCTTAGACGTGGCCGTTAACGGTGAGCCCAGGGGGAAGGTTGGGCTCCTCTTCGGACTCGATGACCATGATGTCGCCATCGACAACAGTGACTTCGTGGGTGCGGACGGGAAGTTTGGCCGGCGGTGCATCAACCTGTCCGGTCCGGAGGTTGAACTTGGAGGCGTGCAGCGGGCACTCGACCTCGCAGCCTTCCACCCAGCCGTCGGTCAGCGAGGCGTCCTGGTGGGTGCAGGTGTCGTCGATGGCAAAGAGCTCGCCTTCCTCGGTGTGGAAGACGGCGATGGGCGGTGCGGTGTTCAGTCGCAGGGCTTCCCCTGGTGCCAGTTCGCTGAGCGGGCATGCCTTGTGCATTGGGGGGCCTCTTTTCTTGTTGGGAAGGTATATGGATCCTGCCGGCAGTCTGTTCCGTATAGTTCAACAGCCGTCGTAATATGCAACAGCGTGCTTTCGATCACACTGTTTTGTCAAGGGGTGGGGGTCCGATTACGCGGCCGCCCTTTAATGCGTCGCCAACCCCTTGACAGTCACCGTGGCTTGGATCACGCTGTTGCATATAGCGATTGTTGTTGCGCTAAAAGCAATAGAAAGAGGGTGAAGAAATGCAGACACTTGCGATCGTGGGTGCCTCGCTGGCCGGCCTTTCCGCCGCGCGGGCAGCCCGCGCCCAAGGCTTCACCGGACGCCTCGTCATCATCGGCGATGAAGAGCACCGTCCGTATGACAGGCCGCCACTCTCCAAGGACTTCCTGCTCGGCTCCATTACGGCCGAGGACCTGTCCCTGGAATCCGAAACTGACGACCTCGACGCCGAATGGCTGCTGGGTACGCGTGCCGTGTCCCTGGATGCTGAATCGAAAATCATCGGTCTGGCCAACGGCCAGGTTGTCCAGGCCGACGGTATCGTCATCGCCACCGGCGCACGGGCCCGCCAGCTGCCGGCCCTCGCAGGCCTGAGCAACGTCTTCTCCCTGCGTACCCTCGACGACGCGCAAAGTTTGGCACCGGAACTGGTGCCGGGAAGCAAGATGGCCGTCATCGGGGCCGGCTTCGTCGGCGCCGAGGTTGCCTCCTCCGCTGCGTCACGCGGTATGGACGTCACCCTGGTCGACACCAAACCGGTGCCCTTTGCGGCCCAGCTGGGCATGGAGCTGGGCTCGGTGGTGGGCGGCCTGCACACCGCCAAGGGCGTCCGTCTCATCTCGTCGGCCGTCATTGAGGACTTCTACGCAGGCGAAGGAAACGTGACCGGGCTCCGGCTGGCCGACGGAACCTATGTTGCTGCGGATGTTGTGGTGGTGGGGATCGGTGCGGAGCCGAATGTTGAGTGGCTTGCCGGTTCGGGGGTGGAGGTCGACGGCGGGGTGTTGTGTGATGCGATGGGGCGCACCAGTGTTCCGGGCATCGTTGCCGTGGGTGATTGTGCTGCCTGGTTCGACGCCGCGGTTGACAGGCACCGCCGGGTGGAGCACTGGACGGGTGCCCTGGAGCGGGCGGCGCTGGCGGTGCAGGCCCTGCTGGACAGTAACGCCGAGGCGCAGCCGTTGAAGCCGCCGTATTTCTGGTCGGACCAGCACGGGGTGAAAATCCAGTTTGCCGGCCACTCCGCAGGCTACGACCGCCTCGACGTCGAAGCCGGGGACGCTGCCGAGCACAGCCTGCTGGCCGTGTACTACCGGGAAGACGTTCCCGTCGCCGTTTTGGGCATGAACCAGCCGCGGCTGTTCACCAAGTGGCGGAGGAGCCTGCTGACGTCGGCACCCAAGCCGGCAGCCGCCGTCGTACCCGCAGTCTCCGCCCCGGCGGGCGAACCCGCCCTGGCCGGTGCAACCGCGGGGCCCTAGCCCCCCGGCCCTTCTGCATTTTTAGGTTTTTTGTGTTTTTGATAGGAGAGCAAATTGTCTGTTGAGGTATCTACGCCGAGCCTGATCCCGACGTTGGGCGGTCATCTGTACACGGATCCGGCGATTTTCCGGGCGGAGCAGGAGCGTATTTTTGAGCAGATGTGGTTCTGCGCGATCCGGTCCTCGGATCTGGATAAGCCGGGGGCTTGGCAGACGGTGCAGGTGGGCCGAGAATCGGTGTTGATCTCGCGGACCCGCAAGGGTGAGATCCGGGCGTTCTACAACGTGTGCCGGCACCGTGGTGTGAAGTTGTGCATGGAGGAAAAGGGCGAAGCGGCCCGGAACTTCCAGTGCCCGTACCACGCCTGGACGTATGACTTTGAGGGCAAGCTGATCGCGGCGCCGAACCTGACCAAGATGCCGGACATCGACCGGGACGAGTACGGACTGTCCAAGGTCCACATCCGCGAGTACCTGGGCTACGTGTGGGTGTGCCTGGCCGAGGAGCCGCCGTCCTTCGAGGAAGAAGTGATGGGTGCGATCGAGGAACGCCTGGGCAATGTGCACGCCATCGACGGGTATGACGTGGCGAACCTGTCCGTGGGCCGCCGGATCCGGTATGACGTGAAGGCGAACTGGAAGCTGATCATTGAGAACTTCATGGAGTGCTACCACTGCGCCACGATCCACCCGGAACTGACCGAGGTCCTGCCGGAGTTCGCCGACGGCCTGGCCGCGCAGTATTTTGTGGGCCACGGGGCGGAGTTCGGTGCGGACATCAAGGGCTTCACCGTGGACGGGTCCGAGGGCCTGGACGTGATCCCGGGCGTGGCCGAGGACCAGGACCGCCGGTATTACGCGATCACGATCAAGCCGACCGTGTTCGTGAACCTGGTCCCGGACCATGTGATCATCCACCGGATGTTCCCGATGTCCGCGGACCACACGATCGTTGAATGTGACTGGCTGTACCTGCCCTCCGTTGTGGAGTCCGGCAAGGACGTGTCGGCGTCGGTGGAGCTGTTCCACCGGGTGAACATGCAGGACTTCGACGCGTGCGAGCGCTGCCAGCCGGGCATGGCCTCCAAGTCCTACGCCAAGGGCGGCGTGCTGGTCCCGTCCGAGCACCACATCGGTGCGTTCCACGACTGGGTCCAGGAAAAGGTCGGCGACGTCCCGGTCACCGGCGAAGCCCTGCTCGGCCTCACCGCGGACACCCCGCCACTGGAGGAACGAGCCGAAACCCTCCAGCGCAAAGAAACCACCCCCGCAACCTAAAACGCGCCGCTGGTTGAGCCTGTCGAATCAAGGTTTCGGCAGGCTCAACCAGCGTGAGGGGTCATCTGTGCGTGTAACCCATCTTTGCGCTGATGGTGAGGCCTGCCTCCTGGAGGCCCTGGATCAGGCCGGGCGTATTTTCCGGATCGAAGCGGAAGGCCGGGCCGGAGATGCTGACAGCCCCGACGACCGTCCCGAAGTGGTTATAGACGGGCACCGCAACCGCGGTCAGCCCGATCTCGAATTCCTCGTGCACAACGGCATAGCCGTCGCGGGAAACGTCCAGGAGCTGGGTTTCCAGGGTGTCCCGGTCCGTGATGGTGCGTGGGGTGCGGGCCGGAAGGCCCACCTTGTCCAGGATCCGGGAGCGTTCCTCAACCGGCAGCGCTGCCAGCAGAACCTTGCCACTGGAGGTGGCGTGAAGGGGCGTAAGGCTGCCCACCCAGTCGGACGTTGCCAGCGTTGACGGGCCCATGGCCTGGTCCACGTTCACAGCGTAATTGGACCGCAGGACGGCAAGGTTGACGGTTTCCTTGTACCGGTCTGCGAGGCCCTCCAGGATGGGGCGTGCCTCCTGGACCAGGCTCAGCCGGCCGGGAATGGAGCTGGCCAGCCGCAGGATGCCAAAGCCCAGCTGGTACTTGCCGCGGTCGTTGTTCTGCCGGACGATCTCCCTGGCCACCAGCGAGCCGAGGAGCCGCGAGACGGTGGACTTGTGGACGCCCATTTCGTCGGCGATTTCGCTCACGCCGGCGTGTCCGTCCCGGGCGAGGATCTCCAGGATCTGCATGGCGCGGTCCACCGACTGGACGCCTCCGCCCTGGGCGTCCGGGTCCCTGCCAGTCCCTGATTCGTCTTTTGCAGCCATCAATGGTGCTCCCATGTTGTCGCCGTGACCAGCGGTCAGGCACTGCACCATCACGCTTACTTCACACGTTTGATCCTAGACCGAGGCGGACAACCGGGCGTCATTTTCGTGAACACAACGTTTATATCCCGGACAGCGGCGGCCGCAGCTCCGGGCGCCAGGGGAGCGCAAATGCCGGAACCGGCTCACCCAGCTGAACGCCGCGTGACGGGACGGCCATGACGCCGTCGGCGCTGGCCAGTCCGCGCATCATTCCGGGCCCCGTGTAGTGGACGGGAGCCGCCAAATCCTTGACCCAGCGGAACGGCATGAGCCGTGTGGACGCACGGTGGGCGTCGATGGTTGTGCCGCACGGCACCCGGCTGATGCCGGGCAGCGGCTGGTGGCCGAGCGCGGCCAGCAGCGGGCCGCCAACGGTGAAGAGGGCCATGAGGGCGGCGAGCGGATTGCCGGGAAGTCCGACGACGAACCGGCCGTTGGGCAGTTTGCCCAAGGCGGCGGGATGGCCGGGCCGCATGGCGATGCCGTCGACGAGGAGCCGCCCGCCGAGCGCCGTCACGGCATCCCGGAGGTGGTCTGCGCCTGAACGGCCCGTGCCGCCGGTTGTCACAATGACGTCGGGCCATTGCCCCATCGGCGCCTCGGCGGCACCCAGGGCCGTGAGCCATTCCTCATAGGAGTCACCGATCCGCACCAGCGGTCCCGGAACACCGCCAAGCAGCTGGATGACGGTGCTGAGCTGGGGGCCGAAGGCATCCCGGACCTGTCCCGGTGCCGGGGTGCTGGCCGTGACCACCTCTGAACCGGTCACCAGCATTTTCACCAGCGGCTTGCCGCGGACCGTCAGCTGGTCGAACCCGGCGACGGCGGCAAGCGCGATGTGCGCAGGGTTCAGGGTTGTCCCGGCGGGGATCAGCACCTCGCCTGCGGCCGCTTCCTCGCCCGACTTGCGGATGTGCTGGCCCGGGCGGGGTTCCCCGGGCGATGCCGCCTCGCCCACCAGCAATGAGGCCCGGCCGTCTGCATCCGTTGCAACGCGTCCGCTCTCAACGCGGAGCACCGCCTGGGTGCCCGGAGGGATAACGCCGCCGGTGACCACGGGGCTGGCCTCTCCGCTGCGGAGCGGGGCTCCCGGTTCCGTCAGCGTCCAAGGGCCACCGCCACTGACTGTCCAGCCGTCCATGGCGGACGAGGCGTAGTGGGGCATCTCCTGAAGTGCGACGACGTCGCTCGCCAGGGTTCTGCCGTTCGCCTCCCCGAGCGGTACATGTTCG
This sequence comes from Arthrobacter sp. NPDC058097, assembly GCF_042884885.1. Lineage (NCBI taxonomy): Bacteria > Bacillati > Actinomycetota > Actinomycetes > Micrococcales > Micrococcaceae > Arthrobacter > Arthrobacter sp. NPDC058097. Next base: position 189,185 of record NZ_JBHVSZ010000003.1, on the reverse strand, counting down.
GGTCCGAGGGGGCTGGCGGAGTCAAAGGCCAGACTGCGGGCGTCTGCCCAGGTGTGCTCACCGTGGGCGGCGTGGCCACGGGCCGCGCCCTGGCTTTTGGCGGTTCGAAGGGCTGGAGCTGTCACGGGTTGTTCCCTCGTTGGATGGTTGGCAGGTTTCGTTTCCCGAAAGCGGTGCTCCGGCGCTTACCTCCCCAGGTATTTCAGGCCTCCGAAACACCGTTTACGGGAAACGAAACTGCTCCATGTCGCGCCGTGATATTCCAAATATATCGTAAAGATATATCAGTACGGAAGGGTTGCAAGCACCTGGTTTTCCTCTGCCCTGGCCCCCGCTGGTTCCAGCCGCACGACGACGGACTTGGACGTCGGGGTTCCGCTGGTGTCGGCCACGGAATCCAGCGGAACCAGCACGTTGGTCTCCGGGTAATAGGCGGCGGCGCACCCCTTCGGCGTCGAGTAGCTGACGATGCGGAAGTTCCCGGCACGGCGTTCTGTGCCCCGGAACTCCGAAACCAGGTCCACCAGGTCGCCGTCGGCATAACCCAGCTCGGCAATGTCCGCCTCGTTGACCAGCACCACACGCCGGCCGCCGTGGATTCCGCGGTAGCGGTCATCCTTGCCGTAAATGGTGGTGTTGTACTGGTCGTGTGAACGCAGGGTCTGCAGGATCAGCCGGCCGGACGGGACCCGGATGTACTCCAGGGCGTTAGACGTGAAGTGTGCCTTGCCGGACGTGGTCTTGAATTCCCTGTTGTCCCGTGGCGGGTGCGGCAGCACGAAACCGCCGGGGTGCTGGATTCTCTCCTCGAAATTCTCGAAGCCATCGATGACCGCCTCGATGTGCTTCCTGATCAGGGAGTAGTCGTCCCGGAGCGCGGGCCAGTCGGCCACCGGCGTGTTGGGGCATGGGTGGCCGTCCGCGCCGGTGAACACCTTGTGCGCGAGGTTGCAGACGATGGCCACCTCGGACATCAGGTGCTCGCTGGCAGGCCTGAGCCGGCCGCGGGATGCATGGACGGCGCTCATGGAATCCTCCACGGTGACCCTCTGGTCGCCGGAACGCTGGGCATCCCGCTCGGTGCGGCCCAGCGTGGGAAGAATCAGGGCGCGCTTTCCCGTCGAGAGGTGGGAGTGGTTCAGTTTTGTCGAGATCTGCACGGTCAGCCGGGTGTTGGCGAGGGCCTTCTCCGTGGCCTCCGAGTCCGGAGCCGCCCGCACGAAGTTCCCGCCCATGCCCACGAACAGCCTGACCTTGCCGTCACGCATCGCGCGGATGGCGGCGACGGTGTCGTAGCCGTGCGCCCGGGGAGAGCGGAACTGGAATTCCTGGTCCAGCCGGTCGTGGAAGCCCTCGGGCATCCGTTCGAAGATGCCCATGGTCCGGTCGCCCTGGACGTTGGAGTGTCCGCGGACCGGGCAGACTCCCGCTCCGGGCTTGCCGATATTGCCCTGCAGCAGCAGGACATTGACCACGTCGCGAAGGGTGGGCACCGAGTGCTTGTGCTGGGTCAGGCCCATCGCCCAGCAGACGATGGTGGAGCCCGAGGCCAGGAGCCGTTCACCGGTGGCGTCGATCTGCTCTCGGCTCAGGCCGGTCGCCTCGACGATGTCGTCCCACTGCACCTGTTCCAGCTGAGCAAGGTAGGACTCGACGCCCGAGGTGTGGTTCCTGATGAAGTCGTGGTCGAAGACCGTGGACAGGCCTGGCGTGTTCCTGCCTGCCCGTTCCGCGTCCAGCAGGTATTTCCCGAGGCCCTGGAACAGTGCCTGGTCGCCGCCGGCCCTGATCTGCAGGAAGTCGTCCGTCAGCTCCGTTCCCACGAATGTTCCCGAGATGGTCTGCGGGTTTTCGAAGTGCAGGAGCCCTGCCTCGGGGAGCGGGTTGACGGACACGATGGCGGCGCCGTTTTTCTTGGCCTTTTCCAGGGCGCTGAGCATGCGCGGGTGGTTCGTGCCCGGGTTCTGGCCCGCCACGAAGATGAGGGACGCTGTTTCCAGGTCCTTGAGGCTGACAGATCCCTTGCCGATGCCAATGGTCTCCACCAGTGCGGACCCGGACGACTCATGGCACATGTTCGAGCAGTCCGGAAGGTTGTTCGTGCCCACGCCGCGGACCAGCAGCTGGTACACGAACGCCGCCTCGTTGGAGGTCCTGCCGGAGGTGTAGAAGACGCTCTGGTCAGGATCGTCCATATCCCTGAGCTCTTGGGCGATCAGTTCCAGGGCATCGTCCCAGTCAATGGGCCGGTAGTGGGTTGCGCCCTCGTCCAGGACCATCGGGTGGGTCAGTCGTCCCTGCTGCCCCAGCCAGTAGTCATCGCGGGTCTTCAGCTCGGCGACGGAATGGCTGGCGAAAAAGTCCGGGCTGACGCGGCGGCGGGTGGCCTCCTCGGCCACCGCCTTTGCGCCGTTCTCGCAGAACTCCGCGGCATTGCGTTTTTCGTGTTCTGGCCAGGCGCAGCCCATGCAGTCGAAGCCGTCGATCTGGTTGACGGCCATCAGGGTCTGGACGCTGCGCAGCGGACCCATCTGCTCCAGCGATATCTTCAGGGCGTTGGCCACCGCGGGAATGCCGACCGCCTTGGTTTTGGGTTTGCTGACGGTCAGTTTTGACTCGTCGATGTTGTGGCGGGGGGCTTTGGAGGCCATGGGCTTTTCCTTCAGATCAGTGCAGGGCAGTGAGGCGTGCGTTGCCTAGGGAATTTTCGACGGTGACGATGTCGCCGTCCTCGCGGAAGAACATTCGGTGGCCACGACCTTCGTGCCGGCGGACTCAACCGCGGTGCTGCGCGCCATCAGTGCCCCGGTTACCGCGTCAGGACAGGCGTCGGGGCTGCGCGGAGCTGTTCGCGGGCAGCTTCGGCAGTGTGGAGGAGCAGCAGCGCGGTGGTGACCGAGCCCACGCCGCCGGGGACAGGCGTCAGCGCGGCAGCGACCGGACGGACGCTGGCTTCGTCGACGTCGCCCGCGAGCGAGCCGTCGGCGAGCACGTTCGTTCCCACGTCGATGACCACTGAATGTTCCGAAACATCCGTCCCGGTGAGCAGTCCGGTGCGGCCCGCGGCGACCACCACGATGTCGGCCGCCTTCGTGTATTTTCCGAGCGGTCCGGACTTCGAGTGGCAGACGGTGGTAGTCGCGTCCTTCTGCAGCAGCAAAAGGGACAGCGGCTTGCCGACCACTGTGGAACGGCCTACCACCACCACGCTGCGGCCGGCCACCGGAATGTCGAAGTGGTCCAGGATTTCCACCACGGCGCGTGCCGTGGCCGGGGCGAAGGCCCGTTCCCCGACGGCGAGGAGTCCGAGGCTCAGCGGGTTGGCGCCGTCGATGTCCTTTTCCGGTGCGATGTACCTGACCAGTTCCTGGGTTCTGACGCCTGCAGGCAGCGGAGTCTGCAGGATGATGCCGTGGACTGCAGGGTCCGCGCTGAGGTCCTTCAGTACGGCGACCAGCACCTGTTCGGTGGCGTCGTGGCCGACGTCGATGATCCTGCATCCGATGCCGGCGATTCCCGCGGCGCGCTCGATGGAGCGCACGTACCAGTGCGTGGAGCTGTCCTCCGTCGCAACCACGACCGCGAGGGTTGGGCGGGTGCCATCCTCGGCCAGTGCCTTGGACTGGGCGGTAGCCTGCTGCTGGATCAGTTGGGCGAGGGGCTTTCCGGAGAGCAGGGTAGCCGTCATCGGAGGATCCTTTCGCGTACCTGGCGTGAGAGTGAGTCAGCGGCCAGAACAACTTTTTCTTCAAGCCCGTCGGTTTGCTCCGCCAGCGCGGCGCGGGCGTCGGCGTCCTTGATGGCCACGACGTTGATGTCGATGTTGACGCGGGCCGTGGTGGCGGCCGCCCTGGCGGCGTCGGCTGCGGCGGCAATGTCGCTGATGACGTTCGGGTTGGCGATATCCAGAAGCTCGGCGGCGAGCTCCACGACGGCGCCCGACAGCCTGATCAGCCGGGCCGGCGGCTGGGCGGCCTGGCCCAGCGCGTCGTCGATGGCGGCTGCGCGTGCCTTCCCCTCAGTCTCGCTGGCGGCGGGCAGCTTGTAGGAAGCGATAACGGCTTTGAAGGCTGCTTCGTCGGCGTCGGCGAGCCCCAGCGCCTCGCCGATGAGCTGGTCGGCGGCGGCGATGATTCTGGAGGTGGTCTCTGCGTGCTGCTCATATTTACCGCCGGTGCTGAACCGTGCCACCATCGCCACGAGGGCGGCACCCTGCGCCGCGTGCAGCGCCGCGGCCGCGCCGCCACCCGGTGTCGGCTTCCGCGAGGCAAGCCTGCCGAGGTAGTCATTAATTGTTTCTGAACCGATCATTTGTCCATTCCTGGGCTGGTTGGGGCTGGAGCGGAAGGGGGCTGCACGCAGCCCGGCCCCCGTTGCGAGGATGGGCCGGGCTGCGTGCCCCCAGGGGGCCCTGCGGGCTGCTTAGCCGCGGAGCCTGGTCATTTTCGGGTCGTACAGCGGCTCCTCTGAAACAGTGGCCGTGATGCGCCGTCCGAAGTATTCGATCTCGACCGAATCGCCCACCGAAACGGTGGCCGGGAGGTAGGCGTAGGCGATCGGCTTGGCCACGGTGTAGCCGTAGGCGGCGCTGGTCACGTAGCCCACGGCGTGTTCCTTGTAGAACACGGGTTCCTTGCCGAGGACGATGGACCGGCCGTCGTCGACCGTCAGGCACCGCAGCCGGCGGGCCGAGCCCTCTTCGGTCCGGCCTTCGAGGGCGGCCTTGCCGATGAAGCTCTCCTTGGCCATCTTGACGGCGAAGCCGAGGCCGGCTTCGAAGGGGTCGTGCTCGGTGGTCATGTCCGTGCCCCAGGAGCGGTAGCCCTTTTCCAGGCGCAGCGAGCTGAATGCTGCGCGTCCGGCGGCGATGACGCCGAGGGGCTGTCCTGCCTGCCAGAGCGCGTCCCAGAGCCTTTGTCCGTTGTCCGCAGACGTGTAGAGCTCCCAGCCGAGTTCGCCGACGTAGGACAGGCGCATGGCCGTGACCGGGATGCCGCCGATGACGACGTTCTTGGACCGGAAGTACTTCAGGCCGTCGTTGGTGAAGTCATCGTCGCTGACCTTGCCGACCAGGTCGCGGGCCAGCGGACCCCAGAGGCCGATGCAGCAGGTGCCGCCGGTGGTGTCGCGGACCTGGACCCAGTCGGAGGCGGAGCCGCTTTGGGTCTGGTGCCGGGCTGCCCTGGTGAAGTAGGCGGTGTCGATGTTGCCGTTGGCGCCGAGCTGGAACGTGTCCTCGCTCAGGCGCGCGACGGTGATGTCGCTGCGGACGCCGCCGGCGTGGTCGAGCAGGAGGGTGTAGGTGACCGCGCCGGGCTTCTTGTCCAGGTCCGCGGTCGTGAGCTCCTGCAGCAGTTTCAGGGCGCCGGGGCCGGACACTTCCAGGCGCTTGAGCGGGGTCATGTCGTACATGGCGACGGCGGTGCGCGTCTTCCACGCTTCGGCGGCGGCGATGGGGGAGCTGAACATGTTGGACCAGGCGTCCCGGGCCGGGGGCAGCCATTCGGCCGGCATCTCCTTCAGGAGCGGGGCGTTGGCTTCGAACCAGTACGGCCGTTCCCAGCCGCCGGACTCCAGGAAGAAGGCCCCGAGTTCCTTGTGCCGGGCGTGGAACGGGCTGACCCGCAGGTTGCGCGGGGAGAGCTTGGGCTGGAGCGGGTGCAGGACGTCGTAAATCTCCACGAAGTTCTGCTGCGAGGTTTCGCTGACATATTCGGGGGTGAGCTGGACTTCCTCGAAGCGGTTGATGTCGCACTCGCCGAGGTCGGTTTCGGACTTGCCCGTGGTCAGCAGTTCGGCCATCGCCTTGGCAACGCCTGCGGAGTGTGTCACCCAGACGGCCTCCGCGACGTAGAAGCCGTCGAGTTCCCTGGACTCGCCAAGGAGGGGTCCGCCGTCGGGGGTGAAGGAGAAGATGCCGTTGAAGCCATCCTCGATTTCGCTTTCGGCCAGGCCGGGGAGGATCTGCTTGGAGGCCTCCCACGCGGGCAAAAAGTCCTCGAGGGTGAAGTCGAGGCGGGAGGGCATGTTGTGCTCGCTGACAGACTCGGGGGCGTAGGTTCCCAGCGTGTCGAGGTCCACGGGCATGGGGCGGTGGGCGTAGGAGCCGATGCCGTAGCGTTCGCCGTGTTCGCGGTAGTAGAGGTCCTGGTCCTGGTGGCGCAGGATCGGCAGGGTGGCCCCGTTCGGAAGTTCATTGCGGCCGCTCAACGCGGGAACCGCCGTCGTCTTCACGTACTGGTGGGCCAGCGGAAGCAGGGGAACGGCCATGCCGATCATGGCGCCGATCTTGGCACCCCAGAAGCCGGCGCAGGAGATGACGATGTCCGCCGGAATGACGCCCTCGGACGTCTCGACGCCGGTGACCCGCCGTCCGGACTGCTCAATGCCCGTCACGGTGGTGGAGCCGAGGTACTTCACGCCCGCGGCCTCGGTGCGCTTGATCAGCAGCTGCACGGCACGTGCGGCGCTGGCCAGGCCATCGCTGGGAACGTGGAGGCCGCCCAAGATGTTCTCATCGTTCAGGAGCGGGTACAGCTCCTTGCACTCGGCCGACGAGAGGATCCGTCCTTCGATGCCCCAGGAGGCTGCGTAGCCAAGCTTGCGCTTGAGGTCCGCCAGCCGGGTTTCGGTGGTGGCCACCTCCAGGCCGCCCACCTGGTTGAAGCAGCTCACGCCGTCCTCCGTCAGCGACAGCAGCTTCTCCACCGTGTACTTGGCAAACGATGCCATGGTCTTGGACGGGTTGGTCTGGAAGACCAGGCCCGGGGCGTGGGAGGTGGAGCCCCCGGGCATGTTCAAGGGCCCCTGGTCCAGGACCGTGATGTTGTTCCAGCCCCGGGCGACCAGTTCGTCGGCCAGGTTAGTGCCGACGATGCCGGCGCCGATGATGACAATACGTGGCGTGGATGCCATGTGGTTTCTCCTGCGGATCTAAGTATTGGGCTGCTGTGCGGCCTGTGCGGGGCTGCTTTAGCGGAAGACGATGGTGCTGGCCTGGTCGATCAGCACGCGGTGCTCGCAGTGCCAGCGCACAGCGCGGGACAACGCCAGGGCCTCTGCGTCCTGCCCGACCGTGGAGAGCGTGGTGGGTCCGTAGCTGTGGTCGACGCGGATGACTTCCTGCTCGATGATCGGGCCCTCGTCGAGGTCGGCGGTGACGTAGTGGGCGGTTGCGCCCACGAGCTTGACGCCGCGGTCGTAGGCCTGGTGGTAGGGGCGTGCGCCCTTGAACCCCGGCAGGAACGAATGGTGGATGTTGATGGCCCTGCCCTCGAGGGACCGGCACAGGTCATCGGAGAGCACCTGCATGTACCTGGCCAGGACCACGAGGTCGATGTTGTACTCATCCACCAACTCGAGCAGGCGCCGCTCGGCATCCTGCTTGGTTTCCGGAGTCACGGGAATGTGGACGAACGGAAGGCCGGCGGCCTCGGCCATGGCCCGGTGCGTTTCGTGGTTGGAAACCACCAGTGCCAGGTCGCCGCCGAGGCTGCCGCCGCGCCAGCGGAAAATCAGGTCGTTGAGGCAGTGCCCGAACTTGGACACCATGACCAGAACACGCTGCTTGGTCTCATCGTGGACGCTGAACTTCATCTCGAAGCGCTCCGCGATGGGGCGGAACTCCTCTTCGAGAGCCTGCAGATCGTAATCCGTGGCACCCGAGAAAGCCGTGCGCAGGTGCAGCGTCTGGCGGAGGCCGTCGTCGAACTGCTGGTGCTCTTCAATGTTGAATCCGCGCTCAAACAGGAACGTGGTCACTGCCTGGACGATGCCGGCACGCTCGACACACGACAGTGTGAGCACGAACTTGCCGGTTTTGGTTTCTTCAGAGGCTTCTGGCTGCGCGGCCGGCCTGGTGTTTGTGGCTGTGTCCACAACGGTCATGTCGCATCCTTTAGATATATGGTTGATCACCGTATTGATATATCAGGGGTGATGGCCAGCGTATACTGGTGTGCGGATGAGGTCAATAGGTGGCCCATCGGAGAGGCGGAACGGTGGCGTTTGAAGCTTTGGCGGTAACGGAGGCCGGAGGTTCGAGGTCCCTGGCCGATGTGGCCTATGAACGGATCCGCGACAGCCTGCTGACCCTCGAGATCCGGCCCGGTGATCCGCTTTACGACGAAGGGATTGCCAAGGAGCTCGGCGTGGGGCGCACCCCGGTCAGGGAAGCGCTGAAACGGCTTGAGGTGGACCGGCTGGTGGTGACTTATCCGCGGCGCGGCACCTTCGCAACGCGCGTGGAGGTGACAGACCTCGCATTCATCTCCGAGATCCGTGCCCAGCTGGAGCCCCTCGCGGCCTCCCGCGCTGCACGGGTGGCCTCTGCGGCCGCCCGTGACCGCCTGCGCCTCATCGTGGAGGAAGTGGAGGCCTTCGACGTGGAGAGGGCGTCTGTGGTGGAGACCCTCCGCCTGGACGCCCGGGTGCACCAGGGGATCTACGCCGCAGCGGCGAACCCGCACCTGGAGGACGCGCTGATCCGCTATGACAACCTGGCGACCCGCATCTGGTGCATGGTGCTGGACCGGCTGCCGAACCTTTCCAGGCATGTGTACGAGCACGTAACCCTGCTGGAAGCGGTGATAGCCGGCGACGAGGCCCGGGCGGCAGAGCTGGCCCGCGAACACGTTGACGGCTTTGAGAAGGCCGTGCGGACGGCCCTGTTCGCAGCCTGAGGTTGTCGACGGCGGGACGTTCCCGCCGTCGACATCGCTAAAGATGTGTCCCCGTCGCTCCTGCGACGGGGACACATCTGTGCCGGGGTGCGGCTACCGCCACCCGTCCTGGGCGGCGATCAGTTCGTGTGCCTCCGCGTCGGTGTCCACGCTGGGCATGGAGCCCGGCAGCGGGCGGCCTGCGGACTCACGAAGGAAATAGATGGCGATCGCCCCGATGACCGACGTCGCCATCAGGTAATACGCGGGGGCCATGTCGTCCCCGGTGGCCTGGATCAGGCCCTGGACCAGGAACGGCGTTGTCCCGCCGAAGATCGCCACGGAGAAGTTATAGGCGATGCCCATGCTGCTGTAGCGGGATGACGTGGGGAACAGCGCCGGAAGTGCCGACGCGAGGTTGGCCACGTAAAACGTCACCGGGAAGGCAACCAGGGACAGCCCCGCCAGGGTGGACCACACGCTCCCGATGCCGATCAGCATGAACGCGGGGACCGCAAACAGGACGGTGCTTCCCGCACCGATCCACAGCACCGGACGCCGCCCGATGCGGTCCGAAAGCTTGCCGGTGAGCGGAATGCACAGCGACATCACCACGAGCACCGGAATGGTCAGCAGTGTGCCGTGGAGGGGATCGTAACCCTTGGACTCGGTCAGGTAGGTGGGCATGTACGACGTCAGGGCGTAGCCGACGGTGTTGGCGGCCCCGGCGAGGATCATGGCCAGCACGATCTGGCGCCAGTGGCTTTTCAGCAGGCGCACCGGGCCGCCGACGTTCTGCGCGCCTGCCTCCTGTGCGGCTGTCTCTGCGCCAAGGGCGGCCTGGAACTGGGGGGATTCCTCGATCTTGTTCCGGAAGTAGATGGCGATCAGGCCCAGTGGCCCGGCCACCAGGAAGGGCAGCCGCCAGCCCCAGTCCTCCATGGCGGCCTCGCCAAGGGTGACCTGCAGGACCGAGACGGTGGCGGCGCCCAGGGCAAAGCCGATGTAGGAGCCCATGTCCAGGAAGCTGGCGAAGAAGCCGCGCCGCTTGTCGGGGGCATATTCACAGACGAACGTGGTGGCGCCGGCGTACTCGCCGCCGGTGGAGAAGCCCTGCACGAGCTTCAGGAGGACCAGCAGCGCGGCCGCCCAGACGCCGATTTGGGCGTAGCCGGGCAGGAGGCCGACGGTGAACGTGCTGGCCGCCATCAGCATGAGGGTCGCGGCGAGCACCTTCTGCCGCCCCACCTTGTCGCCAAGCCAGCCGAAGACAACGCCCCCGATAGGACGTGCAATGAACGTCGCCGCGAAGGTGCCGAGCAGGAACAGGGTCTGGACCGTCCTGTCCGCCTCTGGCAGGAACACCGGACCCATGGTGGTGATCAGGTAGCCGAACACGCCGACGTCGTACCACTCCATGGTGTTGCCCACGATGGTGCCGCCCAGGGCCTTCTTAAGCATCCGTTGGTCCACGACATTGACGTTGGACACCGTGAGCCGGCGGGAGTGCGGTCTGTCTTGACTGCTCTGATTGGTTGTGACATCACCTTTAACCGTCATAAAGGGTTCCTTACTGAGTATTGGCGGGGCTTGCAGGCACGGGTTGCGCCCTGCCCCGCGGACAGATTCGGCGGGCCCTCGGATTCCAGGGCCAGCGAGGCGCCGTCCGGGACCATGACTTTCTACGTGGGACCGCGCGTGGGATCCTCTCGTGTTCCGTAGTAATCAACATGATTCGGTTTATGCAACAGAGTGCGTCAGCTCACAGTCCATTGTCAAGAACATGACACGGGGGAGGAGAGGCCCTTAAATGGCACAGCGAACGGCCCCAGCACTGTCTGGCGGGGCCGTCCGCTGCCTGCCGGGGTTTACCCGGCCACCTGTTTATTGGGTGGCTTTGGCGAGGGTTTCGCGTTCGGCGGTGATGGTGGTGTTCTCGCCGTGTCCGGTCCTGACGATGGTGTCCGCTGGCAGGGTGAGGAGCCGTTCGCGGATGGAGGTCAGGATGGTGGGGTAGTCGCTGTAGGAGCGGCCGGTGGCGCCGGGTCCGCCGTTGAACAGGGTGTCGCCGGTGAACACGGTCCCCTCGGTGTCGAGGTGGAAGCAGGTGGACCCGGGTGAGTGGCCCGGGGTGTGGATCGCCTTGAGCGTGGCGCCGGCGACCTGGAACTCGTCCCCGTCGCTGATGGCCCGGTCCGGGGTGGTGCCGGGGTAGACCTGTTCCCAGAGGACCTGGTCCTCCGGGTTCAGCCAGATCGGGGCACCGACGGTGTCGGCGAGTTCGCGGGCGGCGCCGATGTGGTCGTTGTGCGCGTGGGTGAGCAGGACCGCGAGGACCTTCCGGCCGGCCACGGCGTTGATGATCGCGGTGGCGTCGTGCGGGGAATCAATGACCACGCACTCCTCATCGTTGCCCACGATCCAGACGTTGTTGTCCACATCCCAGGTCCCGCCGTCCAGCGAGAACGTCCCCGAGGTGACCAGGTTCTCGATCCTGACACTCATGCGGAGGCTCCCCGGGCTGCGGCGGACCGGGCTGCGGTCTGCCGGGTGTTGGTGGCGGGCTGGATTTCGACGACGGAGCGCAGGACCTTGCCTTCGTGCATTTTGTCGAACGCTTCCTCGACCTGGTCGATCGTGATCCGTTCGGACACGAACGCGTCCAGGTCCAGGTTCCCCTGCTTGTAGTGGGAGACAAGCATCGGGAAGTCCCGGGAGGGCAGGCAGTCCCCGTACCAGGAGGACTTCAGCGACCCGCCCCGCCCGAACACATCCAGCAACGGCAACTCCAGCACCATCTCCGGGGTCGGGACACCGACCAGGACCACCCGGCCGGCCAGGTCGCGGGCGTAGAACGCCTGCTTATAGGTTTCCGGGCGTCCCACGGCCTCGATCACCACGTCCGCGCCGTTCCCGCCCGTCAGTTCCCGGATCGCCTCGACCGGGTCAGCGGTGCGCGAGTTCACCCCGTGCGTCGCGCCCAAAGACTTGGCCATCTCGATCTTGTTCTCATCAATGTCCACGGCAATGATCGTCGTCGCGCCGGCGAGCTTCGCCCCGGCGATCGCCGCGATCCCGACCCCGCCGCAGCCGATCACGGCCACCGACTCGCCGCGCCTGACCTCACCGGTGTTGATCGCCGCCCCGATCCCCGCCATCACACCACAGCCCAGCAAACCCACGGCGGCCGGGTCCGCGTCCTCATCAACCTTGGTGCACTGCCCCGCAGCGACCAGCGTCTTCTCCGCGAACGCCCCGATCCCCAGCGCCGGAGACAGCACGGTCCCGTCCTCCAGCGTCATCTTCTGCGTCGCGTTGGCCGTGTTGAAACAATACTGCGGCTGGCCCTTCGCACACGCCCGGCACTGCCCGCACACCGCACGCCAGTTCAGGATCACCCGATCCCCCGGAGCCACCTCCGTCACACCCGCACCCACCGCGGACACAACACCGGTCGCCTCATGGCCCAGCAAATACGGGAACTCATCCCCAATACCACCCAGCTTGTAATGCAGATCCGTATGGCACACCCCGCACGTCAGAACATCAACCAAAGCCTCCCCCGGACCCGGATCCGGCACCAGAACCGTCTCCACCGACACCGGAGCATCCTTCGCCCTGACAACAACTGCCTTCACTCTATGAACCATGAGGTCACATTCCTTTCGGGTTTTCTGCGGCTAACACAGTCCACCCAGACGCGCGGCGCTGATATGCCTTTGATATTTGTGAGCTAGATAACTGATATATAAGCGATCGTATGTGCCGGACCTTGCTGCGTCAACGCGGTCGGCGCAAGCTGAACGAAGTGTTCTGTGGAAGGAGAGATCATGGCAGTCAACGATGAAATGCAGATCCTGGGTGAGTGGTATGAGCAGCTGGCGAGGGCGTTGGAGATCCCCGATTTCGACGTCGATCAGGAACTGCTGCTGGATCTGGCACGGAAATCCGCGGATCAGGTCATCCACGCCGCGGCTCCGGTGACGGCCTTCCTGGTGGGTTACGCGGCGGGCCAGAAGGCAGGGAAAAACAACACGGGTTCTGCAGGGGCCAGGGAAGCGACCGCCCGGGCCGCAGGCATCGCGTTCCGGCTGTGCGAGGACCGGGCCGGGAGTCCGGACGGCAAGGACGCCGGGCGCGGCGGCCCGGCCGGAGCGGGGTAGGGGCTCAACGCAGGAGCGGCCGGATCCCGGCGGCTTGTGCCACCCGGATCCGGCCGCCCTGTCTCATTGCGGCACTGTGCTCATTGCGGCTCTATGCTCATTGCCGCTCTGGACCTGGTGCCGCCCTGTGCTTAGTGCCGCTTGTCCCCGTGAGCATCGAGCTCACTGTTGGCGCACCGTTCATCACACTCGTGCTTGGTCACCAGGTCAAACTGGACCCCGCCGTGCTGTGTGACGCCGCTGCGGATGGACCGCTCGACGACGGAGGTCACCAGGCGTCTGCGGAGCGACAGCGGGTCCCGGCGCAGATCCCTTGTCAGGGCAAAGCACATCAGGAACATCACGACGACGAACGGCAGCGCCGACACGATGGTGATCCGTTGCAGTCCGGCCAGCGCCTCGGCAGGCTTGTCGCCGCCGGCGAGGAGCATTACTGCCGCCACTGCACCAGTGAGGGCGCCCCAGAAGATAACGACTCCGCGGCGTGGTTCCTCGGCACCGTTGGAGCTGAGTGATCCCATCACGATGGAGGCCGCATCGGCGCCGGTCACGAAGAAGATGGCCACCAGGACCATCGCCAGGACGGCGACCGCGCCCGCAATGGCGTTAGGCAGCGGCAGGTGGTGCAGCAGGTCGAACAGGGCGCCGTCGAAGGATATCGAGGGAGCCCCGTCGACGATCTTGGCCAGGCCATCACTGGTGTCGGGGGTGGCGTCTGCCTTGGACTGGATGTTGATGGCTGCTCCGCCGAAGATGCCGAACCAGATCACGCTGACGATGCTGGGGACCAGCAGGACGCCGGTGACGAACTGGCGGATGGTGCGGCCGCGGCTGATGCGGGCGATGAACAGGCCGACGAAGGGAGTCCAGGAGACCCACCATGCCCAGTAGAAAATGGTCCAGCCGGACATCCACGTGCGGAGGGCGTCGTCGCCGACGGCCTCGGTCCGGGATGCCATCTCAGCCAGGTCCCGTGCGTAATCGCCGACGGCTGCCGGGATCAGGTTCAGGATGAAGAGCGTTGGCCCGGCCACGAACACGATGACGGCCAGGACTGCAGCCAGGACCATGTTGATGTTGGACAGCCACTGGATGCCGCGGCTGATCCCGGAGACGGCCGAGGCCACGAAGCAGGCTGTAAGCACGGCAACGATGACCACCAGCACGGGAGTGGCAAGCTGGCCGCTGATCCAGCCGTTGGACGCCATGCCGCTGCCGATCTGAAGTGCACCGAGGCCCAGCGATGCGGCGGTGCCGAAGAGGGTGGCGAAGATGGCCAGCATGTTGATGACCTTGCCGATGGGACCTTCCACGCGCCGGATGCCGAACAGCGACGTGAAGACGGTGGAAATGAGCTGCTTCCTGCCGAGGCGGTAGGTTCCGTAGGCCATCGCAACGCCCACGACCGCGTACATGGCCCAGGGGTGCAGGGTCCAGTGGAAGATCGAGGTTGCCATCGCCGTCTGGACGGCCGCAGGAGTCTGGCCGTCAACGGTGCCCGGCGGCGGGGAGATGTAGTGGTAGAGCGGCTCGGCCACGCCGTAGAACATCAGGCCAATGCCCATGCCTGCCGCGAACATCATCGAGACCCAGGACACCATGGAGTATTCGGGCTTTTCCGCGTCTTTCCCCAACGGAATGTTCCCGAAGCGGCTGACGGCCAGCCACAGCACGTAGACCACGAACAGCGAAGAAAGGGCAACAAACAGCCAGCCGGTGTTCTCCATGACCCAGTCAAGGACCACCTGGGAGGTGGCGGCCAGGTGGTCCTTGCCGGCAAAGCCCCAGATTACAAAGGCCACCGTGAGCAGTCCGGCGACGCCGAAAACTACCTTGTCGAGTCCTCCCTTCCGGAACAGCTGGCTGCTGCGCCGGGCTTCTTCGTGTTCTGATTCGGTTTCCCGCAGGGCCTGAAGGATTTCCAGGTCTTCCTGGGGAGTTTCAGATTCTTGTTCCAAGGCCGGCTCCACCCCCGGGGCCCGACCGTCTTCACTGCTTTCATCGATAGTGACGTCACTATTGATTGTCATGAGGGGTTTCCTTAATTGAATAAGTGGGACTGCCCAGCCATGGCGGTCCGGGTTGCAACCCGGCGCCAGGTTCGGCGCGTCCTCGGAGTCGATAGCCAGGACGGTCGCCGTCGACGGTCCTGACTTCGTGAAAGCGGACCGGCAGTTTCGCCGGGAGCACACGCTGTGCTCAGTCGTTCCGCAGTAATCAACACACTTCGCCTTCAGCAACAGAGTGCGTCAGCTCACACCTGTTGTCAAGGACTTTTTATTTGCCGCGTCACTTCTTGACACGTGAAATGAGATGCATCACTGTGTTGCTTATCGCGATTATTGTTGCGCATGAAGCAATGAGAAGGAAGTTCTTACTATGCAGACCCTTGCGATCGTGGGTGCCTCGCTGGCTGGCCTTTCGGCAGCCCGGGCAGCCGTGTCTGTGTCGAGAGCGGTCGCCCCGCCTCCCAGAATCCACTCGGCGTTCAGCCCGTCGTCGTCGGTCTCGAGGAAGAGGTCTTCGGCCGTAATGGTACCCAGCAGGAAATCCTTGGACAGGGGCGGCCTGTCATAGTGCCGGTGATGCTCATAGCCAATGATGTCCAGCCGTCCCGGGAAGCCTTGATCGCGACTAAACCTGGACCGCTGATTGAGCTCGCCCGAATCCGGGCGGGCTCAATCAGTTTTTAGGCGCGTACGATGATCCTGTCGCTGCCCGGCGAAGGAGTATCAGTCATGCATTTCGCCTTTGTTTGCCTTCCCGCCACGGGCCACGTGAACCCGACGCTGCCGGTGGTCGCGGAGCTGGTCAGAAGGGGCCACCGCGTCACGTATGCCACCTCGGCCAAGTACGCGGCCGCCGTCGAATCTGCCGGGGCAGTCTTTTTCGAGAACGGCGAGGACCTGTCGTCGCAGTTTCCACGGTTCGGCGCCACTGCTCCCGGCAGCACCGCCCGGGACGACGCCGGCGGATCGCCGCGGGCGGGCATGCTCGCGGGGCTGGGGTCCGGAATGATGTCGGGGCTGCTGGAGCGGCTGCTGGAGAGGGCACGGGAAGAATTCCCCGCTTTGTTGTCCCGGCTCGCCGCGGACCAGCCGGACGCGGTCTGCTACGACGCCATGACCCTGGCCGGGAAGATGGCCGCGATGAAGCTGGATCTGCCGGATATCGCGCTGCTGCCGACCTATGCCACCAATGAACATTTCTCGATACGGGAGCTGATGCCCTCCCGTGCACCTGCGGAAATGCTGGCGGCGTGGAAGCAGGCCCGCGAGCTCATCGAGAATTTCGCCAGGGAGCAGGGATTGGCCGGTTTCAACTTCATGGAAGGACCGCCGGCGTCGCTGAACATCTGCTTCATCCCGCGGGAATTCCAGCCCGCAGGGGACACCTTCGACGACCGGTTCCACTTCGTGGGGCCCAGTCTTGGCCTGAGGGGCAACGAAGAGGAATGGCAGCCCCGCGTCAGGGACGCGCCGTTGCTGTTCATCTCGCTGGGGACCACGCCGTTGAACGACCGGCCGGATTTCTTCCGCATGTGCCTGGAGGCATTCGCGGGCACTGAATGGGAGGTGGCCATGGCCATCGGTGACCGTCTGGAGCTGTCCGAAGTCGGGCAAATCCCGCCCAACGTGGAGGTCCGGCCCCTCTTTCCGCAGCTGGATGTCCTGCGGCATGCCGATGTGTTCCTCTCCCACACGGGGATGAACTCGACCATGGAGGCGCTGTATCTGGGCGTCCCCCTCGTGGCGTTTCCGCTGCAGCCGGAGCAGGAAGCCAACGCCCGCCGCGTCGAGGACCTGGGGCTGGGACGCCGCCTTCCCGCCGAAGGCCTTACCCCGGATTCGATTCGCAACATCGTCACAGAGGTCAGCCAGGACCAGGAGATCCGGAGCAACATTGCGGGGATGAGCCAGCGCGTCCGCAACTCCGGCGGAGCAACGGCGGCCGCCGACGCCATGGAGCAATATGTGAGTGGGCTGGCTCAGCGCCGCGTGTAGCCCATGTTGGCGCTGATCCGCAGGCCTGCCTGGCCCAGGCCCTCTACGAGGCCCGGTACCTTCTCCGGGTCGAAGCGGAAGGCCGGCCCGGAGATGCTGACCGCGCCGATTACCGTTCCCAGATGGTTGTAGACCGGCACCGCCATGGAGTTCAGCCCTATTTCGAACTCCTCGAGGGTCACCGCGTAGCCGTCGCGCGCAGCGTCGATCAGCTGCTTTTCAAGTTTGTCGCGCTTGGTAATGGTCCGCGGTGTCCGGGCCGGCAGCCCTGTCTCCTTGAGGATGCGCTCACGTTCATCCGCGGCCAGCGCCGCCAGCAGGACCTTTCCGCTCGACGTCGCGTGCAGGGGAGTCAGGCTTCCTACCCAGTCGAATGTGGCGAGGGTTGATGGCCCCATGGCCTGGTCCACGTTGACGGCATAGTTGGAGCGGAGAACGGCGAGGTTAACGGTTTCCTTGAATTCCTCGGCCAGGTTCTCGAGTACCGGGCGCGCCTCGCGGACCAGGCTCAGCCGGCCGGGGATGGAACTTGCCAGGCGAAGGATGCCAAATCCCAGCTGGTACTTGCCCCGTTCGCTGTTCTGGTGGACCATCTCCCTGCCAACGAGGGAACCGAGCAGCCTGGACACCGTGGACTTGTGGATGCCCATTTCCTCGGCGATTTCGCTCACGCCTGCGTGGCCGTCGCGGGCCAGGATCTCCAGGACGGCAAGCGCCCGGTCGACGGACTGGACGCCGCCCTGCTGGCCGCCGTCGCCCTCGGCGTCGGCATCGGGTTCCAGGACATTGTTCGAAGCCATGTCCCGATCCTATGCCGGGAAATGTGACGGAGCCGACATCGCGTCAAGCCGGGTAACGCCGTCGGGCATCAGCGAGGCTGGCGCAGATCAGTTCAATCAGCGCAGGTCAAGGCGCATCAGCACGCGCGGGAAGCCGTTGAGGACGGAGTCGGTGTCCGCGGCCTTGGTGAAGCCTGCCGCCTCGAAGAGCTTGCGGGTGCCCACGTAGGCCATGGTGAGGTCCACCTTCTGGCCCTGGTTGTCCACCGGATAACCCTCGATGGCTGGTGCACCGTAGGAGCGGGCAAAGTCGACGGCGCCCTGCAGCAGCCGGTGGGAGATCCCCTTGCCGCGGTGCCCCGGCCGGACCCGGATGCACCACACGGACCAGACGTCCAGATCGTCCACGTGGGGGATGCGGCGGTTGCGGGCGAAGGTGGTATCGGCGCGCGGGTGGACACCTGCCCACCCAACTGCTTCGCCGCCGTCGTACGCCAGAACGCCGGGCGGCGGATCCTCCGACAGCAGTTCCTGGACGAGCTCCCCGCGCGCTGTTCCCCGCAGCTCCACGTTCTGTTTGGAGGGGATGCGGTAGCTCAGGCACCAGCACACCGTCGCGTCGGGCCGCTTGGGCCCAACCACCGCTTTCACGTCCTCAAACTGCGTCGCTGGCCGAACTTCGATCGCCATGCGGCCACCCTGCCACTGGCCTCAGGCAGAGGCAAGCGCCGGTCGCCCAACTAGGTAGCACCTCAGGGCGTTCTGGGCGCTGGGAACGCCCTAAAGTGCTACCCAGTTTTCGTTCTGAGATGATTCGAAAAGTTTTTTTGATTGTGCCTCCGTCTGGTGCCGGATCGGCCCTTTAATGTCAGTGGCCCTTGGCAGACTGTGTTCATGGAAGGCATCGGGAATTCGGCACTGACAGCGGGGCCGCCGCACGGCGTTCTCCTGCGGGCTGCCGCAGCTCCTGCCGGCGATTTCCACTTCGACGCGTTCGCCAACGACGGGCTTCCGTACGACGATGACCTCGACGCCGCGTTTCCGGCGTCGTTGCCGGCGGACCCGTTTCCCGAGGCCCTGTTTGCGGACCGGCCCTTCGACGAGGACCTCTTTTATGACGACGGTGTTCCCTCCAGCGCCGGGTACTTTCTCCCGGCAGCGGACCTCACGGCGAACAATGCCGGGCTCATCGACCAGGTCCGCGCGTATGAGAATTTCAAGTGCTGGGCTGCCGGGCAGCAGGCCCGGCTTTCCGTGACCTTCGAGGCCCGGCTCCGTCAGGAACAAGCGGATCGTGGGACTCACGCGGACCGGACGCTGACCGCGGAGGACCTGGGCAAAGATCTGCGCAGGGACCGCGGCAAAGACCGGGACCTGGGCGCTGCCGAACAGATCGCGCTCGCCCGGGGCGAATCCCCGAACCGCGGGCAACGGCTGCTCGGCACGGCCAAAGCCCTGGTGCAGATGCCCCACACCCAGGCCGCCCTGGACACAGGACAGCTGAACGAGGAGCGCGTCATGTATGTGGCGAAAGAGACCGCCTGCCTGAGCCCGGCTGACCGGGCCGCCGTTGACGAGGAACTCGCCGCCGACACCGGCACCTTCACCGGCGCCGGAACCCTGGCCGTCATCGCAGCGGCCCGGGCCGCCGCGATCCGGCGGGATCCCCGCGCCGTCGCCCGGCGCGCCAGCCACGCCGCCTCGGAACGGCGGGTGAGCCTGCGCCCGGCACCGGACTGCATGACCTACCTGTCAGCGCTGCTGCCGGTCCACGAGGGCGTCGCCGTTCTCGCGGCACTGACCCGGAACGCCGACACCCTCCACGCCGCCGGGGACCCGCGCACCCGCGACCAGATCAAAGCCGACACCCTGGTCGAGCGGACCACCGGCACCCCCGGCGGCATCACCGGCATCGAACTCAACCTCGTCATGACCGACCGCACCCTCCTCCAAGGCGACTCCGAACCCGCCCGCATCACCGGCTACGGCATCATCCCCGCCGACTTCGCCCGCAACCTGCTCACGCAAGGGCGGGAAGAGCAGGCTCAAGTCCAGCCAGCAGCGCCCGATTCAGCCAGGAGTGTGAAGGAACTCAAGACCTGGGTCCGGCGGCTCTACACCGCCCCCGAAACCGGTGACCTCGTCGCGATGGACTCCAAGCGGCGCCTCTTCCCGGCCCCGCTGCGCCGCTTCATCCAGATCCGCGACGACATCTGCCGCACACCCTACTGCGACGCCCCGATCCGCCACCACGACCACACCATCCCCTGGCACAACGACGGCCCCACCACCCTGGCCAACGGCGCCGGACTCTGCGAAGCCTGCAACCACACCAAAGAACTCCCCGGCTGGAAAGTAAAACCCAGACCAGGACCACGACACACCATCGAAATCACCACGCCCACCGGACACACCTACCACTCCACCGCACCGCCGGTGCCGGGCAGCAGGCTGCAGACAGTCGCACCGCCGGGAACCAGCGAACCCGGAACCGGGCAGTAGTCCTTGCGCCGCCCTAACGCAGGCCGTTGCTGTGCGCCAGGGCGATCGCCTCGGTACGTGACGTGGCGCCGAGCTTGCGGTAGATGTTGCGGAGGTGGAACTTCACCGTGTTCTCACTGACGTGCAGCATGGCTGCGATGGCGCGGTTGCGCTGCCCGGCGGCCAGCAGCTGCAACACCTCGAGTTCGCGGTCGCCCAGGTTCCAGGCGCCGACGTCGGGCAGTTTGCGCTCCGGCGGATCCAGCGGAAGGGTGACGGCGACGTCGGCGCCCCAACCCTTCATCAGGTCAATTGTCATCCGGCCGTCCAGGACCTCCACCCGTTGCAGCAGGCGGACAATGCTGGGGGCCTCGCGGGAAAGGTTGCCCTGGCCGTCGTCGCGGACGTTGATGAGGAGGTTCTCGCCGTCGCAATCCCACTGGGTGCGGATGCGCCGCACGTCTGGCTGCTCGACCATGGCGAGCACCAGGCCCCGGACGATCGCCCTGGCCGCATGCGCCACTTCCCCGGGAAGGGCCCGGCCGTTGACCGGCGGCTCGATGAACTGGACGTCGATGCCGCTGAAATGCATCAGCGGCCGGAGATCCTCGCGGAGGCGCTGGAACGCCGTGGCAACAGGCTCTTCAACGAGTTCCGTGGTGCGGTCGTTGAGCGTCCGCAGCTCCACCAGGGCCTTGGCGGCCAGGTCGGTGGCGGACTTACGTGCGGCATCGTCGGCGAGGGAGGGAGCGCGCAGCGCCGCAAGCAGGGTTTCCAGCGTGGTTGAGTGCCGGTCCACCAACTCAGCCGTGACCCGGACCCGTTCGGCGGACGCCGCCCGGGACTCGATGAGGTACGACGGCGGCGCATCCGCCACCTTTTCGCGGATACGCTCGGCCGCCAGATTCCACAGATAGCGGACCAGCCACGGCACCGTAACCTCCTGCCCGGAAGGCTCAGCGCCGCTTTCACCGGTGACCGGCCGGGGTTCGACCAGGACCAGCAGCGCATTCGTCGGCGAGGGGAGGGCGACGACCGGATGTTCCCGCCCGCCAATCGGCGCCCGGCCCTGCCACGTTTCATCTCCGGAGAGTGTCGCCTTGATGGCGTCCAGTTCGGCGATGGAAACCTGGCTGATCACGTCTTCGTCGCCGGACTTCTTCTGCGGCCGGCCCGTGCAGTCTTCGGTGAAGATCACGAGAGCTCTGCTGCGCATGTACGGGAGGGTGGCCTCGTGCAGCCGCTGGGCAATCTCGCCCAGCGACGCCGTGGACAGGGACGCGATCGCTTCAAGCAGAGGCTTCACACCGTCGGCGGTGTCTGGCGTCAGGGAAAGAGCGGTGGCTTCGGTGGTGACTGACACCTGTCCATTGTATAGAAATCAGAGGGTCGGCCTATCCCTTTGGGTGGGAAAGACTGTCCGATTATGTCGTGGCGCCCACCCGCCTGGCCTTCGAGGATGGAACCAGGGAAAAACCAATCCTGAAAGACCCCACGAACAAAGGAAAGACACATGAAACTGCAAGTTGCCATTGACCTCCTGACCACCGAAGCTGCCCTCGAGCTGGCCGGCAAGGTCGCCGAGCACGTTGACATCATCGAACTCGGCACCCCGCTGATCAAGGCCGAAGGCCTGTCCGTCATCACCGCGATCAAGGAAGCCCACCCGGACAAGGTCGTCTTCGCTGACCTGAAGACCATGGACGCCGGCGAACTCGAAGCCGACATCGCCTTCAAGGCCGGCGCCGACCTGGTGACCGTGCTCGGTTCCGCCGATGACTCCACCATCGCCGGTGCGGTCAAGGCTGCCCAGGCCCACAACAAGGGCGTCGTCGTTGACCTCATCGGCGTCGCTGACAAGGTCACCCGTGCCAAGGAAGTCCGTGCCCTGGGTGCGAAGTTCGTGGAGATGCACGCCGGCCTGGACGAGCAGGCCAAGCCAGGCTTTGACCTGAACGGTCTGCTCAAGGCCGGTGCCGAAGCCCGCGTTCCGTTCTCCGTGGCCGGCGGCGTGAAGCTCGCCACCATCGGTGACGTCCAGAAGGCCGGCGCCGACGTCGCCGTCGCCGGCGGCGCCATCTACGGTGCAGCCGACCCCGCACTGGCCGCCAAGGAACTCCGCGCAGCCATCGTCTAGGTCTTACCTGGATCGAAACCGACGGCCTCAAAGAGACTAAAGGCTTCAAAGCCGACGGCGGCACCAGCCGCCGGGGTGGTCCGCACCGACAGGTGCGGGCCGCCCTCGCTGTTTTAAGCGGTTGTTCCGGAATGGGCCGCGGCTACGAGCACGAATCCCCGTCTGCATCGACACCGGGCAGGTATTTGAGGACCACCTCGGTAGTGGCGCCGTTTGGTGAGTGGCCGGCGGCCTGGCCCCGTGCCGCCACATCAGCGGCAGCCTCCACCCCGGCCTCGGTCGACGGGTGCTGCTGTGTCCGGTTCTGCGCCGTCGTTTCCTGCGCAGACCTGTTCCTGTTGCGGTGGGTGGTCCTGTGTTCCCCGCGGCTGTGGTGGTCCGGGGAAGTAGTTGACACCAGGATCACGGCGTCACTGGAGATCTGTTGCTTCGCTTGCCCCTGCGCGGTGAGCGTTCCACCGCCGGCCGTCCCCAGGAGGATGGCTATTCCCGCCACAACGGTGGCATTACGCGTACGTGCTTTCATGTTGGCCTCTTCCGGACCGGGCGGCCTGCATCTCCGGCGCGGACGCCTGGAGAAAGAGGCCCTTTCTCGCAAGTTACGCCCGCTGGGCCGGGACACAAAGCCCGCAGGCCAGATTAAGAGCGAACTCACAGTTTGGCTCCAGGCAGCGAACTGCTTCGATCCGCGAGTCCACGCCCAACGTGAGGACCGGGCGCTTCTAGTGGCGCTCTCCCAAAGAATCAGCCCCGCCGGTCCAGGCTGCCCAGTCGCGGGGGTCCACCGAGGGTCTGCCCAGCAGATAGCCCTGGCCTCTGGTGATTCCCAGTTTCACGACGGCGGCGAGTTCCTCCCGGCTCTCGATTCCTTCCGCGGACAGTGTCGCGCCTGTCTGCTCGGCCAGTGCAAAAACGAAGGGGGCCGTACCCGGCCCGTTTCCTGGCGCCACGGCGTCGGCGAGGAAGTCGCGGTCGACTTTGATGATGTCGGGGAGCAGGTGCAGGATCTGCTTCGCCGAGGTGGCGGCCGGTCCGGAGCCATCCACGGCAAGGCGCACGCCGTGCTGGCGCAGGGGGCTCAGAACCGCAGCAAGGCCCGCCAGTTCCCGGTCCGCAAGGTCGCCCATGATCTCGATGACCATCCGGTCCGGGTCGACCGTCCCGCCCAGCATCAGAGCCTGAACACGGGGGTCGGCGCATGCCGTGGGGCTGAGGTTGAACGACGCAAAAAAGTGGGGCGGAATCTCTCCTGCGGCGGAAAGGGCGAGGTGCAGGGCCGCGATTTCCAGGTCCGGCCCCAATCCCATGGCCGCCGCTCCGCGGAACCAGACGTCTGCGCTGGTCCCCTCATGGCTGACGAACCGTGCCAGCGCCTCAACCCCTATCACTTCTCCGCCGGGCAGTTGCCTGATGGGCTGGAAGGCCGTCAGCAGCATCCTCTTTCCCGTGGCGGCCTCGTTGCGCGAAGAATCCTCCGCGGGATCCTGCGGTGAGGACTTGGGGACGTTCCTGGTGCTGATCAGGTGGTGGAGCAGTGCCTGTTCGGGGTCGTCCATGTGGGTTGCCAGCAGGTCTAGTAGCTGCTCCCTGGCCCATGCTTTCTGCGGATCGGAGTCCGAGAGCACGTCGCTGATGATCTCCAGCACTTGGCGCCGGAGAGTTTCTCCATCCACGTTGCGGAACAGTTCCGGTGCTTGTTCACCGTCCGGAGGCGACTCGTCCATGGCCTTCACACTACTCCTCGGTAGTTGCCGTCGCGATTGAGGCGGCGCTGGAACCGTGAGCCAACGTTCACAGCCTCCTGACAGTTTCCGAACAGCGGGACCCTAACCTGCGGCCGGATCTTTGAAGAAGGGGCTAGGACAGATGCCCCTCCGTTCAAAGCCGCAACGCGGCCGATCAAGGAGACAGCATGTCACGAACCAAGAGAATCACCCTCGGCGTCACCGCCGGTGCCCTGGCGCTGGGCGCGGGACTCGGGGTTACCGGAATGGCCTCAGCCGCTACCACTCCAAGCCCCAGTGCAACGTCAAGTACCTCGTCGGACAGCAGCGCGTCGACTGACGGTTTCCGGGGCCACAAGGGCGACCGCGGCCAGATCGCGGCGGACCTTGCCACCAAGCTGGGTGTCGACGAAACGAAAGTGAGGGACGCAATCCAGGCGTTCCGTGAAGCGAACAAGCCGACGACGGCCCCGACCGAGGGCACCAGGCCGGACCGCACCGCCCAGGACGCCGCGATGGCCAAATCCCTGGCGACGGCACTCGATGTGGACGAAGCCAAGGTCACCGCGGCCCTGACGGAAATCCGCACGGCTGAGCAGGCCGAGCGCGCAGCCGCACTGAAGACCAAGCTGGACACCGCCGTCAAGGCCGGCACCCTCACCCAGGCCGAAGCCGACGCCGTCACGAAGGCCGTCGAGAAAGGCGTGATTGGGGGCGGTGGCCACTAGCAAGCCAGGAACTCCATTCACCCATGAACAGAGTTCAAGTTCACCCATGAATAGAGGAGTCCCCCGGGAAGGTCCCGGGGGACTCCTTGTCGCACCTAAACCCTGCCGTTTGTCACCACCGCCAACGCCTGGTCCAGCAGCCCCAGCCGGGCGGCTTTTTGCACCGCCATCAGCCGGTCGCCCACGTCAAGCTTGCGGTAGATGTGTTCGAGGTGCTTTTGGGCTGTCCGCGGTGAGATGTTGAAGTGATGGCCCAGGGACGTGGCGGTCAGCCCCTGGCCGAGCAGCCCCAGGATGGCGAGTTCCCGCTGGGTCAGCCCGGGCCCGTCTGTTGACGTGTCCTCCGAGGCCCAGGCGAGCTGCCGGTACAGGCCCGTCAGAATCGGCTGCAGGACCGTGGCCAGCGTGAGCTCGTCCTGGTCGAACTCCCGGTCAGGCCTCGCCAGCAGGTAGGCGCGATGAACCGGACCGTCCAGGAGCACGGGAATGGCCAGCTGGAAGTTGATTCCCAGCGGCCTGGCCAGCTCTTGCCATTCGGACTGCATGCGCCAGTCAGCCACCTGCCCGGGAACCCGGGCAAGCGACTGGGGATCGGAAAGCCCGGACACTGCGTACCAGCGCAGCAGCGGCTGCCAGGTGGCATCGGGAATGCGTGGGCCCGGCGGCAGCTTGGGAAGATAATCGCCGGGCCAGCAGCCCTCCATGTGGTCAACCCAGTCCGGGCCAACACTGCTGCGGCTGCAGCATGCGGCGTTGAACGAAACCGTGAGCCGCTTGGAGATCTCCTCCTCCGGATGGGGGTGGGCCGCAAATGGGTGCTGCAGGAATTCCCCGACAAATTCCAGCCACTCCCGGTATAACGCTTCGTTCCGCGTCATCCGTGCATTCTAGCAATCAAATACCTAGCTTTGCAGCTTCCAAATACAATGACCCAATGACAATCGTTGATAATTGCTTTGCAAAACTTGCTGACTAATCGTCCGCAAGTTGAATATCCATAAAAGCCATACGCAAAAGTGCGTACAGCCCTGCATTTATGGCGCTTCCTATAATGAGCCCACCGGCAAAAGGGCGCCGCTCCGTTCAGTCAGTCAGGGACGTGGAAGCCTTCGCCCGCCGCGGTTTCCGGGCCCGCCCGGGGCGACATCGAGACACTATTTCATGCCCTCGCCAAGATGGGAATTTTCTCATGAAACTCCACTTAAGCCCTGCAGCTCCACGCGGTAATCTGCACGGTAAGCATTTCGGTTCGAAGAATGCTCGTCTTCGTCCATTTTGTGTGGCTGTAGCATTGTTGCTTACGGCCACTTTCTCTTTAACGACCGCGCCTGCCCGGGCAGCCACAATTACGCTGGGACCATCGGCGGACGCCGTCGTGAAGAGTGCGACGCCGGGCACCAATTACGGCACGGCAACCGGCCTGAAGGCCGATAACAGCCCTGTGGAGATGTCGTTCCTCAAGTTTGTTGTCACAGGAACGGGAGGCACCGTCACAGCCGCCAAGCTGCGGCTCTTCGTGGCAGACCCCTCGCCCTCCGGCGGACAGTTCCGGCAGGTGCCGGACAACAGCTGGGCTGAAGGTTCCGTGACCTGGTCGAACGCGCCGGCCGCAAGCAGCACCAACATCGCCTCACTCGGAGCTGTCAGCACCGGCACCTGGGTGGAAGTGGATGTCTTCAGCGTGGTCAAGGGCGACGGAACGTACTCCCTGCGCATCAGCAGTACGAACTCCGATGGCGTGATCTACAACTCGAAGGAATTCAGCGACGCCACCCGCCGGCCGCAACTGGTGCTCACCACCGGCTCCACGCCTCCGCCGCCGCCGCCACCTCCGCCGGGCTCACCCTGTGGAACAGCCGCCGCGCCGCCGGCGACCTACGATCACGTCATCTGGATCATCTTCGAGAACAAGAGGTACTCCCAGGTCATCGGCAGCCCCAGCGCACCGTACATGACGCAGACGGCCCAAAAGTGCGCCAGCATGACCAACTGGAGCGACGCCGGGTCCGCGTTCCCCTCGTTGCCGAACTACATCGCCCTGACCTCCGGGAGCAATCAGGGTGTGACGTCGGATAGCAGCCCGGGCAGCCTTCCCGCCATTACCGCGGACAATCTCTTCCGCCAGGTCCGGGCACGGGGACTGACCCAGAAGAGCTACCAGGAGGACATGCCGTCGAACTGCAGGCTGACCGATTCCGGCCTTTACGCGGTGAGGCACAACCCGGAGGCCTACTACCAGGGGACGGGGGACAGGGCCGCATGCGCCACGAACAACGTCCCGCTCGGGACCACGACGTCCGGAAACCTGTTCAACGACCTGACGAACAACACGCTGCCCGGCTTCTCGCTGATCACGCCGAACGTCTGCAATGACACACATGACTGCAGCATCACCACCGGCGACACGTGGCTTTCGAGGTGGCTTCCGGTGATCCTGGCGAGCCAAAGCTACCAGGCGGGACGCACCGCCGTCGTGGTCCTGTATGACGAGGACACGCCCATCCCCAACTTCGTGGTGGCACCGTCCGTCATTCCGGGGACTGTGGTGACGGGTGCCTACAGCCACTACTCGCTGCTGCGGGCCACGGAGGAAATGCTTGGTATCACGAATCTCCTGTTGAACGCCCGAACGGCTCCGAGCCTTCGGCAGCCGCTGAATCTCTAGCCCGTCACAGGCCTAGCCGCGGTCCAGGTTCACGGTCCAGGTGCCGCTGGCATTGACCGAGGAGCACCGGAATTCCGTGGCCGCGGGCTTGCCGGCCGTGGGGTCAGTGTAGGTGCCGGTGGTTTGGTAGCTGCCGCTCTTCGCCATGGCGGTGGACTTGGTGCCGGGCTGGACCTCGGCGGTGGGGTACTTCTCGGTCACGCGCATTTCGCACACCGTGTTGGCCTCGTCCAGGAGCTCCGCGTCAGCCGGCTTCGCAGCCTTCCCGGCGGGGGAAGCGGAAGCCGGGGGCGCGGAGCTCGGCGCGCCAGCGGGGGCAGTGGCGGCCGCAGACGACGGGGGAGCGGTGGCGGCCTGCCGGTCCGTCCGGGGGGCCAGGGCAGAAACGGCGACGGCCACCCCCGCCAAAACCACCACCACGGCACCAAGGAGGACAAAAAGCAGACGACGCCGGGACGCGCCTTGAGGGGTGGGTGCAACGGACACGGCGTGCCTCTTTCGAAACGCTGGTCAGGCCTGGAAGCGGCAGGTACCTGGCCCTGCTGTCACCCTCATTGGCGGCGGACGTTTCTGGCAGAATAGCCGCCCGGGTGGCCGCCAACAAGGGCATGGGGCGCTGCGAAAGGTCCTACAGCACCTTGCGGATGGTCTCCTCGAAGCTCGTGACGTGGTGCAGCGCCAGCTCGCCCGCCTTGTCCGAGTCTCCCTCGGCCACGGCCTTGAGCAGGTCCACGTGCTCGCCGATGTGCCCGCTCACCGACGGGACCTTGTCCAGGACCAGGCACCAGATGCGCGTGGCGAGGTTGTCGTAGCGGATCAGGGTGTCCTCGAGGTGCGGGTTGGCCGCGGCGCGGTAGATCAGCCGGTGTACCGTCAGGTCATAGCGCATGAGCTCCCGCGACTGGGCGGGGGTGGGTGCCAGCTCCGAGATGGCCTTGGCGACGTCCAGCAGTTCTTCGCGCATGGCGGCGTTCGCCCGCTTGGCGGCCCGGCGCGCCGCGAGCGGTTCCAGCAGTTCGCGGATTTCGGAGACGTCGGCCAGTTCGGTGAAGTCCACGGTCGTGGCGAACGTTCCCCGGCGCGGGTAGGACACCACCAGGTGGTCCACTTCCAGGCGCTTGATGGCTTCACGCACGGGCGTCCGCCCGAAGCCGAGTTCGGCCGCCAGCTGGCCGTCATTGATCGGATCGCCAGGGCGGATGTCCAGCATGATCAGCTTGTCGCGCAGTTGCCGGTACGCAGCCTCGGCCTGGGACAGCGTTTCGTCCTCGGCGGGCGGCATGGCGGGAAGGGCATTCACAGCGGGACTCCGTTCATGGGCTCCAAGCGGAAGCGAAGTGCCATTTTGCTTCCTGGTATTGACTCTGTTGTGAGCCCAATCATACCATTGACCTCACACTGATATATCAGTCCTAAGCTAAGTGGTATTTCATAAGGAGTATTCGTGGTTGAGCAGTTGAACGACCGACTTTCCGCAGTCGATCCCGAGATCCAGCAGGCAGTCGCACGCGAGCTGGACCGCCAGCAGTCCACGCTGGAAATGATCGCCTCGGAGAACTTCGCTCCTGCGGCCGTCATGGAGGCGCAGGGTTCGGTCCTCACCAACAAGTACGCCGAGGGCTACCCGGGCAAGCGCTACTACGGTGGCTGCGAGCACGTCGACGTCGTCGAGCAGCTGGCCATCGACCGCGTGAAGGCCCTGTTCGGCGCCGAGTTCGCCAACGTCCAGCCGCACTCCGGCGCGCAGGCCAACGCCGCCGCCATGTTCGCCCTGCTGAACCCGGGCGATACCATCCTCGGCCTGGACCTGGCCCACGGCGGCCACCTCACCCACGGCATGCGCATCAACTTCTCCGGCAAGCTCTACAACGTGGTTCCGTACCACGTCCGCGAATCCGACTTCCGCGTGGACATGGCCGAGGTCGAGGCCCTGGCCCTGGAGCACAAGCCCAAGCTGATCGTGGCCGGCTGGTCCGCCTACTCCCGCCAGCTCGACTTCGCCGAGTTCCGCCGGATCGCCGACCTCGTCGGTGCCTACCTGATGGTGGACATGGCCCACTTCGCCGGCCTCGTCGCCGCGGGCCTGCACCCCAACCCGGTGCCGTACGCCGACGTCGTCACCACCACCACCCACAAGACCCTGGGCGGCCCCCGCGGCGGCGTCATCCTCGCCAAGGAGCAGTACGCCAAGAAGATCAATAGCGCCGTGTTCCCCGGCCAGCAGGGCGGCCCGCTGGAGCACGTCATCGCCGCCAAGGCTGTGGCCTTCAAGCTCGCCGCAACCGAGGGCTTCAAGGAACGCCAGGAGCGCGTCCTCGAAGGCGCCAAGCTGCTGGCCGAGCGCTTCCTGCAGCCCGACGTCGAAGCCGCCGGCATCACGGTGGTCAACGGCGGCACGGACGTCCACCTGGTCCTCGTCGACCTGCGGAACTCCGAACTGGACGGCCAGCAGGCCGAGGACACGCTGCACCGGATCGGCATCACCGTCAACCGCAACGCCGTTCCGTTCGACCCCCGCCCGCCGATGGTCTCCTCCGGCCTGCGGATCGGCACCCCCGCCCTGGCCACCCGCGGCTTCGGCGCCGCCGAGTTCACCGAGGTTGCAGACATCATCGCCAAGGCCCTCACCGGCGCTGCAGGCACCGGAACGCTCGACGACGGCACCGCCGTCGAACTCCGCGCCCGCGTCACCGCGCTCGCCGGGCAGTTCCCCCTGTACCCCCAGCTCAGCGGCGCCACCGAGATTGCCGCCTTTGAAAACGACATGATTGGAGCAGCCCAGTGAGCACGCACCACCTTCCGGAACACCCGGAGTTCCTGTGGCACAACCCGGAGCCCAAGTCCTCCTATGACGCCGTGATCGTCGGCGGCGGCGGGCACGGCCTGGCCACCGCGTACTACCTGGCCAAGAACCACGGCATGACCAACATCGCCGTCCTGGAGAAGGGCTGGCTGGCCGGCGGCAACATGGCCCGCAACACCACCATCATCCGTTCCAACTACCTCTGGGACGAGAGCGCCGCCATCTACGAGCACGCCCTGAAGCTGTGGGAAATCCTGCCCGAGGAG
Source organism: Arthrobacter sp. NPDC058097 (assembly GCF_042884885.1). NCBI lineage: Bacteria > Bacillati > Actinomycetota > Actinomycetes > Micrococcales > Micrococcaceae > Arthrobacter > Arthrobacter sp. NPDC058097. The sequence goes on along the minus strand of NZ_JBHVSZ010000003.1, from coordinate 158,775 downwards.
CTGGAGTACGACTTCCTCTTCAGCCAGCGCGGCGTGATGAACCTGGCCCACACCCTGGGCGACGTGCGCGAAAGCATCCGCCGCGTGGGCGCCAACAAGCTCAACGGCGTGGACGCAGAATGGTTGGACCCGCAGCAGGTCAAGGAACTCTGCCCCATCCTGAACATCCGCGACGACATCCGCTACCCGGTCATGGGCGCTACCTACCAGCCGCGCGCCGGCATCGCCAAGCACGACCACGTTGCCTGGGCCTTCGCCCGCAAGTGCGACGAGATGGGCGTGGACATCATCCAGAACTGCGAAGTCACCGGCTTCATCAAGGACGGCAACCGCGTGGTGGGCGTCAAGACCAACCGCGGCACCATCAACACCGAAAAGGTGGGCCTGGCCGCCGCCGGCCACAGCTCGGTCCTGGCGGAAATGGCCGGCTTCCGGCTCCCCATCCAGTCCCACCCGCTGCAGGCGCTGGTTTCCGAGCTGCACGAGCCGGTCCACCCGACCGTCGTCATGTCCAACCACGTCCACGTGTACGTCTCCCAGGCGCACAAGGGCGAACTGGTCATGGGCGCCGGCGTCGACTCCTACAACGGCTACGGCCAGCGCGGCTCCTTCCACGTGATCGAGCACCAGATGGCGGCCGCCGTCGAACTCTTCCCGATCTTTGCCCGCGCACACGTGCTCCGGACCTGGGGCGGCATCGTGGACACCACGCTGGACGCCTCGCCGATCGTGGGCACCACGCCGGTGGACAACATGTTCGTCAACTGCGGCTGGGGCACCGGCGGCTTCAAGGGCACGCCGGCTGCCGGCCTGACTTTCGCGCACACCATCGCCACCGGCGAACCGCACAAGCTGAACAAGCCGTTCGCCCTGGAACGCTTCGAAACCGGTGCCCTGATCGACGAACACGGCGCTGCCGCCGTCGCGCACTAGCCACGGTCCACAAGAAAGAAGACGCACATGCTGCTTATCTCCTGCCCCAACTGCGGCCCGCGGGACGAAACCGAGTTCCACTACGGCGGCCAGGCCCACGTGCCCTACCCCGAGAACCCCAACGAGCTGACCGACCGGGAATGGGCCGAGTACCTGTTCTACCGCGAGAACACCAAGGGCACCTTCGCCGAACGCTGGGTGCACAGCACCGGCTGCCGGCAGTGGTTCAACATGCTCCGCGACACGGTCACGTACGACATCCAGGCCGTGTACCCGATGGGGGTGCCGCGGCCCGCCGCGCCCGTCCCGCCCGCAGCTGATACCGGCACCGCAAGCACCGGCGCCGCCAGCACCACCCCCCTCAGCCCCAGCACCGCCCCGGAAGGAGCGACCAAGTGACCTCCCAGAACACGCGCCTCAGCACCGGCGGCCGCATCGACCGCAGCATCTCCTGGCGCTTCACCGTGGACGGCGAGGAATTCACCGGACACCCGGGCGACACCCTGGCCTCCGCGCTGCTGGCCAACGGCCGCATCGCCGCCGGCAACTCGCTGTACGAGGACCGCCCCCGCGGCATCCTGGCCGCCGGCGTCGAAGAGCCCAACGCCCTGGTCCGGATCGAAGCCCGGTTCCCCGGCGACGTCGCCGAGTCCATGCTGCCCGCCACCACAGTTTCCCTGGTGGACGGCCTCAAGGCCGGCTTCCTGAACGGCCTCGGCAAGCTGGACCCGGCCGATGACCGCGCCGAGTACGACAAGAAGTACGTCCACACCGACATCCTCGTCATCGGCGGCGGCCCCGCCGGCCTGGCCGCGGCCCGCGAAGCTGTCCGCAGCGGGGCCCGCGTCATCCTGATGGACGACCAGCCCGAACTCGGCGGCTCGCTGCTCTCCGGATCCATCGCGCCCGAACTGGCAGAAACCATCGAGGGGAAGCCCGCCCTGGAATGGGTTGCCGACGTCGAGGCCGAGCTGGTCTCCGGCGCCGAAAGCACCGTGCTGAACCGCACCACCGCATTCGGTGCCTACGACGCCAACTACGTCATCGCGGTCCAGAACCGCACCGACCACCTCTCCAGCCCGGCCGCCGCCGGTGTCTCCCGCCAGCGTATTTGGCACATCCGTGCCAACCAGGTTGTGCTGGCCCCCGGCGCCCACGAGCGTCCGCTGGTGTTCGAGAACAACGACCGCCCGGGCGTCATGCTCGCCTCGGCTGTCCGCAGCTACCTGAACCGCTACGCCGTGGCCGCCGGTCAGCGCGTGGTCATCAGCACTACCAACGACAGCGCCTACGCCCTGGCCTCGGACCTGCGCGCCGCCGGCATCAAGGTCGCGGCCGTCGTCGACGCCCGTCCCGCCCTGACCCCGGTGGCTGCCGCCGCCGTCGAGGCCGGCACCCGGGTGCTGATCGGCAGCGCGGTGGCCAACACCGCGTCCGCCGCCGGAACAGACACCGACGGCCGGCTGAACAGCGTCACCGTCCGCAGCATTAACGACGACGGCGAACTCACCTCGGGCGTCGAAGAGATCGCCGCAGACCTGCTGGCAGTCTCCGGCGGCTGGAGCCCGCTGGTGCACCTGCACTCGCAGCGCCAGGGCAAGCTGCGCTGGGACGAGGACCTGGCCGCCTTCGTGCCGTCCACCGTGGTCCCCAACCAGCAGACCATCGGCTCCGGCCGCGGCAGCTTCGAGCTCGCTGACTGCCTCGCCGAGGGCATCTCGGCCGGCGCTTCGGCGGCCATCGCCGCCGGCTTCGAGTCCGCCGTCGAGCCCGCCGCCCTGGCGGAGCCGAAGGCGTCCGCCCCGACCCGGCAGCTGTGGCTGGTCCCCGGCCAGACCGGAACCCCGGACGACTGGCACAACCACTTCGTCGACTTCCAGCGTGACCAGTCCGTGGCCGACGTTTTGCGCTCCACCGGCGCCGGCATGCGGTCCGTGGAACACGTCAAGCGCTACACCTCCATCAGCACCGCCAACGACCAGGGCAAGACCTCCGGCGTAAACGCCATCGGCGTCATCGCCGCGGCACTCCGCCAGGCCGGGGAGGCATCCCGGGGCATCGGCGACATCGGCACCACCACCTACCGTGCGCCGTTCACCCCTGTAGCATTCGCAGCACTGGCCGGACGCCAGCGCGGCGAGCTCTTCGACCCCGCCCGCGTTACCTCGATCCACCCGTGGCACGTTGCCCAGGGCGCGCTCTTCGAGGACGTCGGGCAGTGGAAGCGGCCGTGGTACTACCCGCAGAACGGCGAGGATATGGACGAGGCCGTGCTCCGCGAGTGCGCCGCCGTCCGCGACTCCGTGGGCTTCATGGACGCCACTACCCTCGGCAAGATCGAGATCCGCGGCAAGGATGCCGGTGAGTTCCTGAACCGCATCTACACCAACGCGTTCAAGAAGCTCGCCCCGGGCTCAGCGCGCTACGGCGTCATGTGCCTCCCGGACGGCATGATCTTCGACGACGGCGTGACCCTGCGCCTGGACGAAGAGACCTACTTCATGACCACCACCACCGGCGGCGCCGCCAAGGTGCTGGACTGGCTGGAGGAATGGCTGCAGACCGAATGGCCGGAACTCGACGTGCACTGCACCTCGGTGACCGAACAGTGGAGCACGATCGCCGTCGTCGGACCCAAGTCCCGCGACGTCATCGCCAAGGTTGCCCCGGAACTGGCCGCCAACGGCGGACTGGACGCCGAGGCGTTCCCGTTCATGACCTTCCGCGAAACCACCCTCGCGTCCGGCGTACAGGCCCGCATCTGCCGGATCTCGTTCTCCGGTGAACTGGCCTACGAAATCAACGTGCCGTCCTGGTACGGGCTGAACACCTGGGAATCCGTGGCCGCGGCCGGTGCCGAGTTCAACATCACCCCTTACGGCACCGAGACCATGCACGTGCTGCGCGCCGAGAAGGGCTACCCGATCGTCGGGCAGGACACCGACGGCACCGTCACCCCGCAGGATGCCGGCATGGAGTGGATCGTTTCCAAGGCCAAGGACTTCATCGGCAAGCGCTCCTACGCCCGGCTGGACCAGCAGCGCGACGACCGCAAGCACCTGGTCAGCGTCCTGCCGGTGGACGGCTCGCTGAAGCTGCCGGAAGGAACCCAGCTGGTGGAGAAGGGCATCCCGGCGAACCCCGCCTACGGCCCGGTCCCGATGCAGGGCTTCGTGACCTCCAGCTACCACAGCGCCGCCCTGGGCCGCTCGTTCGGCCTGGCCCTCATCAAGAACGGCCGCAACCGGATCGGCGAGACCCTGGTGGCCGCCGCCGGCAACCAGCTCGTCGACGTAGTCGTGGCAGAAACCGTACTGTTTGACCCCGAAGGGACCCGCAAAGATGGCTAACACCGCAGCCTTCACAGGCATCAATGGACTCCGGGAAATCCGCCGCAGCCCAGCCTCACACCTGGCCGAAGCATTCGACACCGGGTCCGTGCAGGGAACAGTCACCCTCAAAGAAGGCCCGTTCCAGACCATGGCCGGCGTCCGCGTGGACACCAGCTCCGAGGCCGGCGCCCGGATCGCCTCCGTCACCGGCGGCCTGCCGGAGCGCTGCGGCGAGGTCCGCGGCAGCGAACGCGTCAGCGTGCTGTGGCTCGGCCCGCAGGAGTTCCTCATCGTGGCACCGGAAGACGCCCACGACTCCCTCGGCGGGGACCTGATCGGCTCCCTCAAGTCCGCCCTGGGCGACGCCGCCGGACAGGTGGTGGACCTCTCCGCCAACCGCACCACGTTCGAGCTGTCCGGCCCCCGGGCCCGTGCCGTGCTGGAAAAGGGCTGCTCCCTGGACCTGCACCCGCGCACCCTGAAGCCGGGCACCGCACTCAACACCGAGGTGGGCAACATCCCGGTGGTCCTGTTCAAGACCGGCGAGGAAAGCTTCCGGCTGTTCCCCCGCGCCTCGTTCGCCGACTACCTGGGCCGCTGGCTTTTGGACGCCATGAGGGAGTTCGCTTCCCCCGAGGTGCCCTGATGGCGCTAAGCGCCCTGGATCTGTTTTCCGTTGGCATCGGGCCGTCGTCGTCACACACGGTCGGCCCGATGCGGGCGGCAAAGCAGTTCGCCGACGGACTCAAGGGCGGCGGGCTGCTGAGCGCCACCGCGCGGGTCCAGGCGGAGCTCTTCGGGTCCCTCGGGGCCACCGGCCGGGGCCACGGCTCCGACAAGGCCGTGGTGCTGGGCCTGCAGGGCCTGGACCCGGAGACCGTTGACACCTCCACCGCCGACGACCAGGTGGCAGCCGCCGCCCTGGACTCCGAACTGCGGATCGGCGGGGACCACCGGGTGGACTTCAACTGGGACGAGGACGTGGTGCTGCACCGGCGGAAGTCGCTGCCGGCCCACCCCAACGGCATGACCTTCCGCGCAATGGACCGCGCCGGCACGGTGCTCAGCGAGCGGAGCTTCTACTCCATCGGCGGCGGCTTCGTCGTTGACGGCGATGCCGACGCCGGCGCCAAGGTGGTGGCGGACGAAACCCCGCTGCCGTACCCCTTCACCACGGCCAACGGGCTGCTGGAGATCTGCAAGCGCGAAAACATGTCGATCTCCGACGTCATGCTCGCCAACGAGCTGGTCTGGCGCAGCGAGGCGGAACTCCGCGAGGAACTGCTGAAGCTGTGGGCCGTCATGCGCGAGTGCGTGGACAACGGCTGCTCCGCCGAAGGCATCCTCCCCGGAGGGCTGAACGTGAAGCGGCGTGCGCCGCAGCTCTTCCAGACCCTGTCCAAGGACTCCGGCAGCACCGATCCGCTGAGGGCCATGGAGTGGGTCAACCTCTTCGCGCTGGCCGTCAACGAGGAGAACGCGGCCGGCGGCCGTATCGTCACGGCCCCCACCAACGGGGCAGCCGGAATCGTGCCCGCGGTCCTGCACTACTACGTGAAGTTTGTTCCCGGAGCCGACGACGACGGTGTGGTGCGCTTCCTGCTGGCGGCGGCCGCCGTCGGGATTCTGTTCAAGATCAACGCCTCCATCTCCGGTGCGGAGGTGGGCTGCCAGGGCGAGGTCGGCTCGGCCTGCTCCATGGCCGCCGCCGGGCTCTGCGAGGTGCTGGGCGGCACACCTGAACAGGTGGAGAACGCTGCCGAGGTGGGGATCGAACACAACCTGGGCCTGACCTGCGACCCCGTGGGCGGCCTGGTGCAGATCCCGTGCATCGAGCGGAACGCGATCGCCAGCGTCAAGGCGATCAACGCCGGGCGGCTGGCCCTGCACGGGGACGGCAGCCACAAGGTGTCGCTGGACAAGGCCATCAAGACCATGCGCGAGACCGGCGCCGACATGAAAACCAAGTACAAGGAAACCTCTCGAGGAGGCCTCGCTGTGAATGTAATTGAGTGCTGAACGATGACTGCTATTCAGACTGAGAACCGCGCCTCCGGGCAGGCAAACAACGGCGTCGAGCACGTCCTGACCCTGGACTGCCCCGAAGGCCCGGGCATCGTGCACGCCGTTTCCGGCTTCCTGCTGGAATACGGCTGCGACATCATCGACAACAAGCAGTTCGGCGACCGGTCCGAGGGCCACTTCTTCATGCGGGTGCACTTCGCGTCCGACGGGAACGAATCCACGCTGGAGCAGCTGCGCGCCGGATTCACCCCGGTGGCGGAGAAGTACAACATGAAGTGGCGGCTGGAACGGAACGGGTCCCGCCGCAAGGTGCTGATCATGGTCTCCAAGTTCGGCCACTGCCTCAACGACCTGCTCTTCCGCGCCCGCGTGGGCGAACTGCCCATCGAGGTTGTGGGCGTGGTGTCCAACCACACCGACCACCAGGCCCTGGTGGACTGGCACGGCATCCCGTTCTTCCACATCCCCGTCACCGCGGCCACAAAGCCCCAGGCGGAGGCCCGGCTGCTGGAAATCGTGGACGAGCTGGACGTCGAGCTGGTGGTGCTGGCCCGCTACATGCAGGTCCTCAGCGACGACCTCGCGCGGAAGTTGGACGGCAAGGCGATCAACATCCACCACTCGTTCCTGCCGTCGTTCAAGGGAGCCAAGCCGTACCACCAGGCCTACGCCCGCGGAGTGAAGACCGTGGGCGCCACCGCGCACTACGTGAACGCGGAACTCGACGAGGGACCGATCATCGCGCAGCAGGTGGTGGAGGTTGACCACACCTTCGGCCCCGAGGACCTGGTCGCCGCCGGCCGCGACACCGAGTGCAAGGCGCTCAGCAATGCCGTCCGCTGGCACTGCGAAGGCCGCATCATCCTGAACGGCAACCGCACGGTGGTTCTGAAGTAACGGTGGCCCTGCAGTAGGGACGCTTCCTCACTTCTCGTCGCTTAAACCGAAACGCTCCTGCAGCTAGTGCGGGAGCGTTTCGGTTTAAGCGACCAAAGGTGAGGGCGGGTCCGGGGTCAGACGCCGAGCTGTTCGCGGAGCGCCTGGACGTGGCCCTGCGCCTTGACCTGGTACTGGGCCAGCGTGACCTTGCCTTCGGGATCCAGCACCACGGTGGAGCGCACGATGCCCTCGTGGACCTCGCCGTCGATGAGCTTTTCGCCCCAGGCGCCGTAAGCCAGTGCCACGGCGTGGTCCTCGTCGGCCAGCAGCGGGAAGGTGAGGTCGAAGTCGCCTGTGAAGTTCGCCAGCTTCTCCGGCGCGTCGGGGGAGATGCCCAGAACGGCGTAGCCGGAGCCCTGGAAGGAAGCCAGGTTGTCGCGGAAGTCGCAGGCCTCGGTGGTGCAGCCGGGGGTGGCGGCCTCGGGGTAGAAGTACACGATGACGTTCTTGCCGCGGTAGTCGGCCAGTGCGGTCTGCTTGCCTTCTGCGTCCTGCAGGGTGAAGTCCGGCGCCTGGGTTCCGGGCTGGAGCTTGGTGGTCAGTTTGGGGCTCATGGCATTCCTTCTGATGGATCTGGTTCGAGCGAAAAATCTGGTCAAGCACAATCACTGATCGGACTGATATGGATAACAGCAGCCCTAGATACTGTATTCCGCCGGGCCTCGCACGGTGGCTGCGGGTCCGCAGATGAAGCGGTAGCCGCCGCCGCGGACCGTGGCGATCGCGTGCCGGCCGCCATGCAGCTTCCGACGCACCCGCCCCACGTACACGTCGATGGACCGGGTCGCGGCGCCGGGGCTGTCGAACGACTCCAGGAACAGCCGCAGCTCCTCCCGGTCAACGGTCCGCGAGCAGTGCTCCACCAGGTAGCGCAGCAGCTTGAATTCGACGCCGGTCAGCGGCACCGGTTCACCGTCCAGCAGCACCTCGGACTGGGCCAGGTCCACGGCGACACGGCTGACGTGCCCGGCCGACGGCGGGAGGTGGGTGGCGCCGCCGTCGTCCGTTTCCGGGGAGTCCTCCGGAACGGACGACGACGGTTCCTGGGTTCCGCTGCCAACCGCACCCTCCCCTGGGGCGGCGGAAGCGGAAGTAGCGGCTCCGGCGGCGGGCCAGTGGACTTCCGCCTCCGGAGCAAATTGAAGGGCCCGCGCCAGCACCAGCTCGGCGGCCCGGGCCAGGACCTCAGGATCGATGTCCTGGCCTTCGGGCGGAGCTACCCAGACGGCCAGGCCGTGGGCCTTGGCGAAATTACGGGCCGACGTGCCGCGCGGTGAATGGGCATGCACAGCCACCGCGCGGCCCTCAGATGCCGCCGCGGCGGATCAGCTTGCCGCCGGGGGTCTGGCCGTCCACCACGTTGCCGCGCAGGTACGTGCGGCGGACCACGCCGGAGAGTGCCTTGCCATCGTACGGGGTGATGGGGTTCTTGTGCTTGAGCTTGGACACGTCCACCACGAAGGCCTCGTCCTGGGCGAAGACGGAGAAGTCGGCGTCGTAACCGAGGGCAAGCTGGCCCTTGTTGGAGAGGCGCGCCAGGGCGGCGGGCTTCTCGGCCATCCATGACACGACCTGTTCCAGCGGGATGCCGCGGTGCCGGGCCTCGGTCCAGATCAGGGACAGGCCCAGCTGCAGCGAGGAGACGCCGCCCCAGGCCACGGCGAAGTCGCCGTTCTCGAGGTCCTTCAGGTCCAGCGTGGACGGCGAGTGGTCGGAGACGATGCAGTCGATGGTGCCGTCCTGCAGGCCCTGCCAGAGGAGCTCGCGGTTGGAGGCCTCGCGGATGGGCGGGCAGCACTTGTACGCGGTGGCGCCGTCGGGGATTTCCTCGGCCATGAGCGTGAGGTAGTGCGGGCAGGTCTCCACGGTGAGGTGCACGCCGTCGCGCTTTGCCGACGCGATCATGGGCAGCGCGTCCGAGGATGAAAGGTGCAGGATGTGGGCACGGGCGCCGGTCCAGCGGGCGCGCTCAATCACCTCGGCGATGGCCTTGTTCTCGGCGCCGCGGGGGCGGGAGGCCAGGAAAGTGGAGTAGTGGGCGCCGCCGGGGTGGGGTGCGTGGTCGATGGCGTGTGAGTCCTCGGCATGGACGATCATGAGAGAGTCGAAGGACTTCAGCTCGCGCATGTCCTCCTCCATCTCGTCCGCCTCCAGGTGCGGGAACTCGTCCACGCCGGAGTGCAGCAGGAAGCACTTGAAGCCGAAGACGCCCTCGTCGTGCAGCGGGCGCAGGTCGGCTTTGTTGCCGGGGATGGCGCCGCCCCAGAACCCGACGTCCACGAACGCCTGGTCCTCGGCAACCTCACGCTTGAGCTTGAGGCCGTCCACGTTGGTGGTGGGCGGGATGGAGTTCAGCGGCATGTCGATGATGGTGGTGACGCCGCCGGCCGCCGCAGCACGGGTGGCGGAGGCGAAGCCCTCCCACTCGGTGCGGCCGGGCTCGTTGACGTGGACATGGGTGTCCACCAGGCCGGGTATCAAGGTTTCGTCGTCGGCGAGTTCGATGACCTCGGTGCCGGCAAGGCCGTTGCCGAGCGGTTCGAGGGCGACGATCTTGCCGCCGCGGACGCCCACTTCACGGGCGGCGATCCCGGCGGTGGTGAGGATGCGCCGGCCCCGGATGACCAGGTCAAAGCGTTCTTCAGACATTCAGGGGCTCCTTCGTATTAACACTGTCGGTCAGGTGCACGCCGATGTGCTGACCCAATTCTTCAAGCAGTCGGCCTGCTTCAGCCATACATATCTCAACTCTGCTTTCCAGCGCCGTCAAAGGGTAGACCTGCCGGAAACCCGACCCCCGCTGCTGTTCGGCTGACAGCGTGGTGCGGCCGCAGACGGCCAGCACCGGCAGCCCGGCTTCGGCCGCCGCACGGGCTACGCCCATGGGCGTCTTGCCCAGCAGGCTCTGTTCGTCCAGGCTGCCTTCACCGGTGATCACCAGGTCAGCGTCGGCCAGCCGTTCCGCCAGCCGGGTGAATTCAAGCACGACGTCGATGCCCGGGCGGCGTGATGCCGCCAGTGCCGCGATGGCGGCGTAGCCCACACCGCCGGCCGCTCCGGCGCCCGGTGCGCTGGCGGCCTTGACGGCCCGGGGGCCGATCTCCGCGGCGAGGACCTGGACGAAGTTGGCGAGGGCGGCGTCCAGCTCGCCCACGTCGGCGGGGGTGGCGCCCTTCTGCGGCCCGAAGATGGCCGCCGCGCCTTCCGGGCCGAGCAGGGGGTTGTCCACGTCGCTCGCGAGGACGAAGCGGGATTCCTCCAGCCGGGTGTCGAAGACGGAGAAGTCGATGGAGGCAAGGTTAGCGAGGGCTGCGCCGCCGAGGGGGAGTTCGTTGCCGGCGGCGTCGAGCAGCCGGGCGCCGAGGCCCTGCAGCACGCCCGCGCCGCCGTCGGTGTTGGCGCTGCCGCCGACGCCGAGGATGATCTGCCGGCAGCCGGCGTCAAGCGCAGCTCGGATGAGTTCCCCGGTGCCCAGGCTGCTGGCGGTCCGGGCGGAAGCGGAACCCGGCCGCCCGCCGTCGTGCTTGGACACGGCGGAGGGCGGCAGGACGGCGAGGCCGGAAGCGGCGGCCATTTCGATCACGGCCTCCCGGCCGCGGACCGCGAACTCCGCCGTCAGCGGCTGCCCGGTGGGGCCGCTGACCACGGCGCTCCGGCGGATGAAGCCGGAGCCGACGGCGGCGTCGAGGGTGCCCTCGCCGCCGTCGGCCACGGGAATTCGCAGTACCTCAAGGGTTTCGGGGCGGCCCGCGGTGGCGGAGCGCAGCCCTGTTTCAAGGTGCCGGGCGACGTCCGGGGCGGAGAGTGAGCCCTTGAACTTGTCCGGCGCGATAACGATGCGCATTGCTTAGTCCTGCAGGGCCAGGATGGCGGTGGGGGCGTCGGCGGCGGTGGCGGCCAGTTCCTCGAACTCGTTCACGGCGTTGATTTCCAGGCCCATGGAGATGTTGGTGACCTTTTCCAGGATCACTTCAACCACCACGGGAACCTGGAACTCGCCCATCAGTGCCTTCGCCTTGTCGAACGCGGCCGGCATGTCCTCGGGGCTGGTCACGCGGATGGCCTTGCAGCCCAGGCCCTCGGCGACCTTGAGGTGGTCCACGCCGTAGCCCTCGGTCTCGGGGGAGTTGATGTTGTCGAAGCCCAGGGACACGTGGTAATCCATGTTGAACCCGCGCTGGGACTGGCGGATCAGGCCCAGGTAGGAGTTGTTCACCACCACGTGGATGTACGGCAGGTTGAACTGCGCGCCCACGGCCAGTTCCTCGATCATGAACTGGAAGTCGTAGTCGCCGGACAGCGCCACCACGTTCTCGCCCGGCTTGCCGCGCACGACGCCGAGGGCGGCCGGAGCGGTCCAGCCCAGCGGGCCGGCCTGGCCGGCGTTGATCCACTTGCGGGCGCCGAACACGTGCAGCATCTGGGCACCGGCGATCTGGGACAGGCCGATGGTGGACACATAGGTGGTGTCCTTGCCGAACGCCTTGTTCATCTCCTCGTACACGCGCTGCGGCTTCATCGGCACGTTGTCGAAGTGGGTCTTGCGGTGCAGGGTGGCCTTGCGCTCGGCGCACTCGGCAACCCAGCCCTTGTAGTCCGGCAGGGTTCCGGCGGCCTGGCGTTCGCGCGCGATTTCCAGCAGGCCGTCCAGGGCGGCGCCGGCGTCGGAGGCGATGCCGAAGTCCGGGGAGAACACACGGCCGATTTGGGTGGGCTCGATGTCGATGTGCACGAACTTGCGGCCGGCGGTGTAAGTGTCCAGGCCGCCGGTGTGGCGGTTGGCCCAGCGGTTGCCGATGCCGATCACGAAGTCGCTGCGCAGGAAGGACTCGTTGCCGTAGCGGTGGCTGGTCTGCAGGCCGACCATGCCGGCCATCAGCTCGTGGTCATCCGGGATGGCACCCCAGCCCATCAGGGTGGGGATGACCGGAACGTTCAGCAGCTCGGCGAGCTCCACCAGCTGCGCGGAGGCGCCGGCGTTGATGATGCCGCCGCCGGCCACGATCAGCGGGCGGTCGCCGGCCGTCAGCATGTCCAGGGCCTTCTCCAGCTGCTTGCGGGAGGCCTTGGGCTTTTCGACGGGCAGCGGCTCGTAGGTGTCGATGTCGAATTCGATCTCGGCCATCTGCACGTCGATCGGCAGGTCCAGCAGAACCGGGCCCGGGCGGCCGGAGCGCATCAGCTGGAAGGCCTTCTGGAAGGCGCCGGGAACCTGGCCGGGTTCCAGGATGGTCATGGCCATCTTGGTGACGGGCTTGGCGATGGACTCGATGTCCACAGCCTGGAAGTCTTCCTTGTGCAGCTTGGCCACGGGGGCCTGGCCGGTGATGCAGAGCATGGGGATGGAGTCGGCCCACGCGGCGTACAGGCCGGTGATCATGTCGGTGCCGGCGGGGCCGGAGGTGCCGATGCAGATGCCGATGTTGCCGTCCGCTGCGCGGGAGTAGCCGTCGGCCATGTGGCTGGCGCCTTCAACATGGCGGGCCAGCGTGTGGCGGATCCCGCCGTGGGCCCGCATGGCGGAGTAGAACGGGTTGATCGCCGCACCCGGCAGGCCGAACGCCTCGGTGGCGCCCTCCTTTTCCAGGATGGCGATGGCAGCGTCTACGGTGCGCATCTTGGTCATGGTGTGCTCCTAAAAAGTCTTTGTTTTGCCCGGTTCGGGGCGGATTTTGGGTGTGCTGGGGGAGCCGCCGTCGTTTGCGTACGACGGCGGATGCCCGGTTTTGCTTGTTTTGTCCGGTCTTTACCGGGGTGCTTACTTCCGGCCGCTGAGCTGCAGGACCTGCTTGAAGAGTCCCGAGTGGTCCAGTCCGCCGTCGCCCTGGTTGACGGTGGCGGCGACGAGCTGGGCGACGACGGCGCCGAGCGGGATGGAGACGTTGGCTTCGCGGGCGGCGGAGGTGACGATGCCCAGGTCCTTGTGGTGCAGGGCGAGGCGGAAACCGGGGTCGAAGTTGCGGTCGAGCATCTTCTGGCCCTTCTGGTCGAGGACCTTGGAGCCGGCCAGGCCGCCGCCGAGGACCTTGAGGGCGGCGTCGGTGTCCACGCCGTAAGCCTCGAGGAAGGCGATGGCCTCGCCGAGGACCTCGATGTTGACGGCGACGATCAGCTGGTTGGCAGCCTTGACGGTCTGGCCGGAGCCGGAGGGGCCGACGTGGACGATGGTCTTGCCGACGGCGTTCAGGACGTCCTGGGCCGCCTCGAAGTCGGCCTTGTCGCCGCCGACCATGATGGAGAGGACGGCGTCGATGGCGCCCTGTTCGCCGCCGGAGACGGGGGCGTCGAGGGGGCGGATGCCCGCCGCGGTGGCTTCTTCCGAAAGGCGCTTGGCGACGTCGGGGCGGATGCTGGACGCGTCGATCCAGAGGGTGCCCTGCTTGGCGTTGGCGAAGACACCGTCGGGGCCGCTGACGACGCCTTCGACGTCGGGGGAGTCCGGCACCATGGTGATGACGACGTCGGCGTCCTTGACGGCGTCAGCGATGCTGGACGCGCCCTTGCCGCCTTCGGAGACGAGCTTGTCGATCTTGTCCTGGCTGCGGTTGAAACCGGTGACGGTGTGGCCGGCCTTGACGAGGTTGATGGCCATGGGCAGTCCCATGATTCCGAGTCCGATGACTGCAACGTTGCTCATGATGGTTCTCTTTCTGAAGTCTGTTTGTGGTGCGCGGGTGCGGGTGGCTGGGCCCACGCCCGCAGGGGTCCCCGGCCGAGCTTGCGAGGCTGGGGTGCGGGTGGGGACTAGTTGGCGGCGTGTTCGCGGATCGCCCAGCTGAAGGCGGTTTCCTGCGGTTCCTTGTACTCGAGGCCGATGTAGCCGCTGTAGCCGAGTTCGCGGCTGCGGGCGATCCACTCGCCGAGGGGAAGCTCGCCGGTTCCGGGAGCCCCGCGGCCGGGGTTGTCGGCAATCTGGATGTGGCCGAAGTCCTTGGCGTGGTTTTCGATGACCGCGGCGACGTCGTCCCCGTTGACGGCCAGGTGGTAGAAGTCCGCGAGCAGCTTGATGTTCTGTGCGCCGGATTCCGCCTTGACCCTGGCGATCACGTCGAGCGCGTCCTGGGCCTTAAGGAGCGGGTAGCGCGGGGCTCCGCTGACGGGTTCGAGGAGGACGGTGCCGCCGATCCGTGCCACGCCTTCTGCAGCGGCGGCCAGGTTCCTGGCTGCCAGTTCGTCCTGCTCCGCGGGGCTGAATTCCTCCTGACGGTTGCCGTAGAGGGCATTGAAGGCCTTGCAACCGAGGCGCTCGCCGATGCCGGCGACGACGTCGATGTTGTCCTTGAACTCGCCCTCACGGCCCACCCAGGAGACCAGTCCACGGTCGCCGCCGGGCATGTTGCCGGCGTTGAAGTTCAGGCCGGAGAGCTGGACGCCGGCATCGGTGATGGCGCGCTCGAAGGCCGTGGTCTCGGCGTCGGAAGGGACTGAGCTCTCAAAGGGCCACCAGAACTCGACGGCGTCAAAGCCCGCCGCCTTCGCGGCTGCGGGGCGCTCGAGCAGGGGCAGCTCCGTCAGGAGGATGGAGCAGTTCACTGTGTACGTCATCGTAGGTCCTTCCGGGGGAGGGGCTTTGATCTATCTTCCCTGCTTCTCGGTTTATTACCGTTTCCGCTTTGTGGAATTTAGATTCTGCTTTATGAAAAGTGTAGGGAAGGGGTGGCGGGGTAGTCAAGGGGAGCCTGGAGCAAGGTGGGCTTGGTAGGGAGGGGATGCTTCCTAAACCACCAGCCGGAGCGGCCGCGTTCCCAGTGCCACGGTGATCTCCTGCCCCCATGAAGCCGTGAGCCGGTCGTCCTCCATGCCGTCGCCGAACACCACCAGCCGATCGGACGCCACCGTGATCCTCAGCATATGGTCCGGTTCAAGGGAGCCCTCGGTCAGCGATACGCCGGTGGTGGGGGAGGGCCAGGCCTCACGGACAAACCATGCGAGCCGCGGGTCCGTAGGGGCCGGCAAAGCGGCCCGTCCGCCGCGTTCCAAGGCAATGGATGCACACCAGCCGGTCGCACCTGTTCCTGTTGAAACGATCAGGCCCGACGAGGACTGACGCTCAGCCCGGCCGTCCGGCGCAGTGAGTTGGTAGCGGGCTGACTGGTGCGAGGCGTGCCCGATGAAAACTTCGTTGAGCCCGGAAAGTTCCTGACCGTCGTCGAGCCGTGCAGTCACGGTTGTGAGCGCTTGGCAGCCTAGCCGCTCCAACCCCTTCTGCGAAGCCTCCTGGAGCAGCCGGGCGGCAGCCTTGGGAGTGTGCCGGACCAGGACGCCGGGGTTGGCCCCGGGTTCCGGATCGATCCCGATGACTGGCTGGCCATCCAGGTACTTGGCGAGGTTTGCCACAAGTCCGTCCTGGCCCACCACTGCCATGATGTCCTGGGGAGTGAGGAGGAAGCGCGGCAGGTCCGCGCGCTCCACCTCCGCATGGCGCCAGTCGGCTGGAATCGCGGCGCGGACTGTTGCCAAAGCCGCAGCGAGCCGGTCGTGGCGCTCCTGGACATCCTGGATGCTCCGGCCCCGGGTGCGGAGGAAGAATTCCGCCTGGCCGCGGGTGGCGTGCCGGTCGAGGAGATCCTGCAGTTCGGTCCGCCGGTGGACGATGACGAGGCGGGGGTTTGCCATGGTGGTTCCCTATTTCTCGATCCGGGCGGCAGTGGCGCTGGCCGCGCGGGTGGCAGCCCCCGGCTCCCGGAACAGCCCCGCGAGGGCGCCGCTCAGCAGGTCCGGCGTGATGGTCAGGTTCCCGATGGAGGGCAGCGAACCTGCAGCGTCGCGCAGTGCCAGAGCCAGCAGGGTGGCCTGTTCCATGCCGCGGTAGACCTCCATGGCGGCGGCCTCGCGTGCTGCCGACGCTTCGCCCACCAGTCGGATTTGGTTGGCCTCCGCCGCGGCGCCGATGCCCTTGCGCTGGGCCGACCCCTGCGCCTCGATGAGGTCCGCGGCGGCCCGCTCCTCCGCCTCCCGCCGCGCATTGGTGCCTTCCTGGCTCACCAGGTTTTCACGTCGGACGGCCAGTTCGATCCGGCTGGACATCTCGTTTTCCGAGATGGTGCGTTCACGCTCGACGGCGAGTGCCCGGCGTTCGTACACGGCCCGGTCCGCTTCGGCCTGCAACTGTTCACGCACCGGTGTCTGCAGGGCGCGTTCGACGTCGGACTCCGGACGTACTGCGAGAACCTGGACGCCGAGGACTTCGATGCCGGTGGACAAGAGCCGTGTGTCTGCGCGGAGTGATTCTGTGAGGACGGAGCGAAGCTGGCTGACTCCGCGCTCCAGGGCTTCGGCCAGCGTGGTGGTTGCAATCTGGTCGATCGCCTGGCTTTGGCAGAGTTGGCCGATGATGGTGGCCACTTGCTCCCTGCCGGATGCCGGTGCGGAACCGGGCGGCTGCAGGCCGAAATCGAGCCTGTTCGAAACGGCAACCGGGTCCACAAAGCGGTAGGTCACGTTGGCCTGGACGCTCACGTCCTGGTGGTCGCGGGTAATTGCGTGAAAGAGCGTCGGCAGTTCCTGATCGTCAACGGGAACCTCGCTGAGCACGGAATTTGCCGGCCGGAACCAAAATGCCTGACCCACTCCTTGGTGCCTGACCGTCCCCTTCTGCAGGTGCACGACATATCCCGTGGGGCTGCCCAGGAAGTGGCTGATCCAGGGGTAGCGCTTGATGTTCGCCATGGCAATCTCCTCAGTCATCGATATTGTCGTCAATTTGACGATAACTGACCATAAGCCCGCGTTCGATTTATTGTCAATATGACGATAACTACCTAGGATGGGTCCATGCCTGATGCATCTCCAGCGCCCGCGCTCTTCCCTGTGACGGTGGACATCGTCGCCCTCACCGTGCGCGAGGACGTCCTGAATGTCCTGCTCATTACCCGCCTCATCGAACCTTTCCGCGGCAGGCTAGCCCTGCCGGGTGGCTTCGTCCTGGCCGGTGAGGATCTGACGACGGCGGCAGCCCGAGAACTGGCGGAAGAAACCGGCGTCGAGCAGGTCCCGGGGCATCTCGAGCAACTGGGCAGCTACGGCCCGAAGGGGCGCGACCCGCGGGGCGACGTCCTAACCGTCGCGCATCTCCTTCTGGCGCCTGATTTCCCTGTGCTTTCCGCCGGGAGCGACGCGGAGCGCGCCGGGTGGTATCCGGTCAGTCAAGTCCTGGACGGCGGGCTGCAACTGGCCTTCGACCATGAGCTGATTCTCGGCGACGCCCTGGAGCGGGCGAAGTCGAAGCTCGAGTACTCGCCGCTGGGCGCAGCCTTTTGCGGCAAGGAGTTCACCATTGCCCAACTGCGCACCGTGTACGAAGCCGTGTGGGGTACGCGTCTGGATCCCCGGAATTTTCACCGCAAGGCAACAGGTACGCCCGGGTTTCTGGAGGATACGGGGAGAATGACTGAGGGCGACGCCGGCAGGCCGGCCGCGCTTTTCCGGCTCGCAGAGTCGGCTCGAACAGCGGCGGGTCAGCCGGTACGTGCGGTACTGAACCCGCCGCTGATGCGGCCGCGCGCGTGAGTGCTGGGACGGGGCCGGTCTAAGCCCGCGCTGCGTCCGCCAGCACGCCGTCGATCCGGGACAGCACCCCGGGCCAGCCGTTGCCCATGCCGTCGAAAGCCTGCTGGCCCATCGGGGTGTCGAGCTTGAACCCGGCGTGCTCGAGGTGCAGGACTGTTCCATCCTCGACGGTCTCGAGCGTCCATGTGACGGTGGTGTCCAGGCCGCCCTCGGCGAACAGGAAGCTGATAGAGGTGCCGGGGTCGACGCTGAGAACTTCGCACTGCTGGGTGCCCCACGCGCCCATGTCCAGCGTGAAGCGGTGGCCGACCGTCGGCGCAATGTCTCCCGGCGCCAACCAGCGGGCAAGCAGGTCCGGCGTCGTGAGTGCCTTCCAGACTGCCTCCGGCGGGTGCGGAAAGTGCCGGGTGAGGCGGATCGTGTTCTCGGTCATGATGGGTGCTCCTCGTTCGATAGGTTGCAGTCCAGTAGGTTGCCCAGCGCATCAAGGCGCAGATTCCAGCAGTGCTCGTAGTGCTTCAGCCAGCCGCCCACCTCGGCCAGGCCGGCCGCCTGAAGGTGGTAGATCCGGTTTCTTCCCTGTCGTTCTTCCCGGACGAGCCCCGCCCCGCGAAGCACGGCGAGGTGTTCCGACGCCGTGGAACGGCTCTGTTCGAGCAGGCCCGTGAGGTGGCCCGCTGTCCGCGGCCCGTTGCGGAGCTCATCGAGAATGGCGCGCCGCGCCGGGCTGGCCAGGGCGCCGAAGATGTCGGGAAGCACGACTGCAGGATATGTCGGAAATTTCCGAAATGAAAGTCTGGCCGGGCAGCAGCCAGGAAGACGTAAATGCCCCTGTTTTGCGGGGCTCCGGGCTCGTAAAATAAAGGTGGGGCCGACGGCAAGAGCCCTGGAGAGCGATCCTTACGAGCCCGGGGTGCCTTCCCAACCGCCGCCGGCCCTTATGAATGCCGCCGGGTTCCGATCCGGTCACGCTCCGGCAACAACCCTTCCCGCAAGATCACGCCCATGTGACCATTGGGCATGAGCGAAGAACTTATGGCGGCGGCACCCTCCGGCGGTGGCGCTCCCCACAATCGAACGGCCGGACTGATCCACTCCGAAGGCTCCGAGGCAACACGCAAGATGCGCGAGCAGGCCAAACGGCGCCGGGAAGCAGAAGCAAAGCTGCAGCTGCACCTGATGGAAACCCGCAACAAATCAGCCGGAACGCCGGACCCAGCACTCTGACTGCCCCGTACTCTAACTGCACCGCCCTGCTACACCCCTTGCGGCACCTGCCCCTCCACAGCAACTGAACCCTGAACAACCCGCGCGGGTAGCTTGTTGGGCGCGCCGAGGGCGCGGTAGTCCCATCCGGCGGCGCGGTAGGCGTCGGCGTCGAGGGCGTGCCGGCCGTCCACGATGTTCCGTAACTGCACCAGGGCGCCGAGTGCGGCGGGGTCGGCTTGGCGGAAGATGTCCCATTCGGTGAGGAGGGCCACGACTTCGGCCCCGGTGACGGCTGCTTCGAGGGTCTCGGCGTAGGCGAGGTCCGGATAGCTGCGGCGGGCATTGGCCATGGCCTTGGGGTCGTAGACGGTGACTTTGGCGCCGGCCTGGTGGAGCATGCGGGCGACGTCAAGGGCGGGGGCGTCGCGGATGTCGTCGGAGTCGGGTTTGAAGGCTGCGCCGAGGACGGTGACGTGGACGCCGGTGAGGTCGCCGCAGGCCATTTCGGTGATGAGATCCACGGTGCGTTGGCGGCGGCGCTGGTTGATGGCGTCCACTTCCTGCAGGAAGCCGACGGCCTGTCCGACGCCGAGTTCCCGGGCCCGGTGGGTGAAGGCGCGGATGTCTTTGGGTAGGCAGCCGCCGCCGAAGCCGAGGCCGGGTTTGAGGAAGCGGCCGCCGATGCGGTTGTCGTAGGAGAGTGCGGTGGCGAGTTGGTTGACGTCGGCGCCGGTGGCTTCGCAGATCTCGGCCATTGCGTTGATGTAGGAGATCTTGGTGGCCAGGAAGGAGTTGGCGGCGGCCTTGACGAGTTCTGCGGTGGCGAGGTCGGTCTCCACCACCGGGGTGCCGTCCGCGATGATGGGTGCGTAGCAGGCGGCCAGCCGGTCCCGGGCCCAGCCGGACGCAACACCGAACACCAGCCGGTCCGGGCGCAGGGTGTCCTCCACCGCGTGCCCCTCGCGAAGGAACTCCGGGTTCCACGCGAGTTCCGCCAGGGTGCCGGCCGGGGCGTTCAGCTGAAGGAAAGTGGTGAGGCCCTCCGCTGTGCCAATCGGAACGGTGGACTTTCCCGCGACCAGGCAATGCCGGTCCAGGTGCGGGGCCAGTCGGGCGAAGGCAGCGTTCACGAAGCGCAGGTCGGCTGCCGGCGAATCAGGCATCTGCGGGGTGCCGACGCAGACGAAGTGGACACTCGCGGAGCGGGCGGCGGAGAAGTCACTCGTGAACGTCAGCCTGCCGCTGTCCAGCATCCGGCGGAGCAATTCGTCCAGTTCGGGTTCGAAAAACGGCAGCTGCCCGCTGGACAGCAAGCGGATCTTGGCGTCGTCGACGTCGATGCCCACCACCCGGTGGCCCAGCAGCGCCATGCACACGGCCTGCGTGGTCCCGAGGTACCCGGTCCCGATAACCGACAGGGACAGTCCATCCGGTCCCCGGCTTGGGAAATTCAGCATTTCAGGTTCCAGTCTCTGCCTGTTCCGGCTGGCCCCGGCCCTGGCTCATCAGGTATCGCACCGACCAGGATCCCCACGGCGGCCGGAAGGAGTACATGCAGGCCAGCCTGAGCCGGGCGGAGGCGGCGTACGCCTCGAACCGGTCCGGGCTGACGTGCAGGCGGCTGGCCGCGGACACGACGCTTGCGTGGGCGATGGCAAAACGCTGCCCACTCAGGAGGTTCTGCCTCCGCCGCAGTTCCAGATGCACATCCAGGTTGGCCAGGTCCAGGGCGGCCTCTGCCCGGCAGGCCTCATCGAAATCCAGCAGCCCCGGCGTTCCGGCGTCGTCGGTGCCCAGTATCTGCTTGTCATGAAGGTCTCCGTGCGCCCACCCGAGGGGGTCGGAGGGCCCGGCCAGAAGGGCGGCCGTGACGTCGTCGGCCTGTGCCAGGAGCGCGGCGCGTCCCTGCTCTGCCTCGGGGATCCCTGCGCTGTGGAGCAGCCAGTGGTCGATCCACCGCCGCAACTTGACCAGTTCTTCCTCGGCATCGTGCAGCGGAAGCTGCTCCAGACTGGTCCGGAAATCGGAGCTGCTGGCGCGGGCAACAGTCTCCGCCCAGGCCTGCGACCAATCAGCCCACATGCCGGCAAAGAACCCGTCCGGGACAGTGGCATGGTCCTGGCCGAGCTCATGGTACGGCCGCCCCTCCACCCGGCTGAAGACCAGGACATCAGGCCGGGCCGCGGTCATCAGCGGCGTTCTGAAGCGGCCGCCGGCCAGGGACGCGGTGGCCAGCACGTGGCTTATGGTCGCCGCCTCCGACTGGTCAGGCCGGAACACTTTGATGTAGGTGTCGCCCGCACGGAGGACGGCCCGCTTGTGGGCGCGGTGGACCACTGTTTCGCCCTTGGGCGACTCGTGGGCAAGGGCGGGAAGCTTGGAGTCGTCCGCGTCTACCGGGACAAACCGGCCTTCGCGGAAGAACCCGCCCCGCACCCCGGGATGGCCGGGCGACTGCACCTCCAGGACGTACCGGCCGGCCGCCACGCCGGGCCACGAACGGCTCACGAGCCACTCTTTTCCTGCAGGGTCGGTCACCCGGCGGGGGACGGGCGGATGCCAGGTCATGGGATCAGCTCCCTTGCCCGCCGCAGATGCCAGGACATGTCCTCGGCCCAGTCCGGGGACCTGTCGCGGAAGGGGTCAACGCTGCTGTTGAAGAGCCGGAAGGCCGCCCAGGCATCCACCCCGGGTTGCGTGAACCGGCCGCCGGCCTGGCGGTAGCCTTCGGTGAGCCGGGCCGTCTTGGGGCCACCGGCCGGGCTGCCGACAGGAGCGCAGGCAGGAGCACCGCCAGGTGCGCCCCCGGATGCCGGCAGCGCTGTCTCTTCCGCCGCGGCGAACGACCCCAGATCGGCCTCGGCCGTCCCGGCATGTGCCCGGTCGAAGTCGATGAGCCGGACCTCCGAGCCTCCCACCAGCACCTGGTCGGGGGAGAAGTCGCCGTGCACCAGGGCCTGGGACCCTGCCCGGTCCGGCAGGAGCGAGCCGAGTTCAGCCTCGATGCGCCGGGCCGGTTCCTCGAGTCCGGGCAACAGGGAGGCGATCATGCTGCGCGTCGCCCGCAGCTGCGCGGTGATGCCCGCCGCCTGCAAGCCCCGCGCCGGAATGCCGTGCAGCCTGGCCAGGGCTTCCCCGGCAGCGAAGGCGCTGGAATCGTCGTCGAGCCCTGCAAGGTCACCGCCGCCCCACGCGAGGCAGGCGGTCACGCCGTGTTCCAGGCATTCCGCGTCCCCCAGCTGGGGGAGGAGCGGAACCCCATTGCGCTCGAGCCGGTCCAGGAAGTGGGCTTGCTGCCCGGGGCCGGCGGGCTTGGCGGCCGTTTTGATAACGACGGCGGTGCCCGCGTTTTGCGCGAAGAGCACCAGGCGCCGCTCGGGTTTGTAGCGGAGCACGCTGCCGCCGCCGAGCAGGCCTGCGGCAGCGCCAGGATTAAGCCCCAGCCGTTCGGCGCCGTGCTCGCGCAGCCAGGCGAGATTCTTGTGCAATGCCCAGTCGTCCTCCACGCCGCCCACGCCCACCAGCGTCTCCGGGTGCAAGGAATCGGGCCTAAGGACGCGCATGTTCCCGCCGCGGGACCGTGACGTGCTTTCGCGTCGCAGGAGCTTGGTGGACGGGTCGGCCAGGGTATAGGCCCAGCCGTAGTCGAAGCTGCCGTTGCGGATCCTGCGGAACGCCACCAGCAGGGAGGTGCCGGGCTTGTAGCGGACGCGGGTCACGCGGACGGTTTCGCCGAGGAGCCCGGACAGGCGGGCGTTGTCCAGCAGCCAGGGAAGGGCGGGCAGTGCGGCGTCGCGGTTGGCCAGCGACCGGTCAGGGTTGCCGGACCCGGAAGGCGAGGTGTTCACGGCACCTCCTGTTGAAGTTCACTGTCGGTCTTAAGTTCACCCGTCGCCGCGTTGTCGGGTGCCTCGTCCTCGATCCAGCGCGCAAAGCGGGAGCCGGGATTCCGGAGCAGGTCCTCGGGCCGGCCAGCTTCAGTGATGCGGCCGTGCTCCAGCCAGATGATGCGGTCGCAGGAGCGGGCGGAGTGGGCGTCGTGGGTGATGGTGATGGAGGTGCGCTCGCGGGTCAGGGCGGCGAGGGCCTGCAGGACGGAGTTCCGTGAAACCGGGTCCAGCCCGGCGGTGGCCTCGTCCAGGATGACGATGGGTGCCTGCCGGAGGATGGCCCGGGCAATGGCGATGCGTTGCCGCTGGCCGCCGGAGAGATCCTTCGCGGCCTCACCGAGCACGGTGTCGTACCCGTTCGGCAGGGCACGGATGAAGCCGTCCGCCTGGGCCAGTACGGCGGCCTCCTCGATCTCTGCGTCCGTGGCGTCCAGCCGGCCGAAGCGGATGTTGTCCCGCACCGAGGTTCCGAAGAGCACGGAGTCCTGCAAGAGGATGGACACGTGCGAGCGGACGGACGCGATACGGAGATCGCGCAGGTCCTCGCCGCCCACACGGACGGACCCGGTGCCGGGGTCGATCATGCGCAGGATCAGTGAAGCCAGCGTGGACTTGCCGGCGCCGGAGGGGCCCAGGATGGCCAGGTGCTCGCCCGCCGGAATCAGAAGGGTGATCCCGTGCAGCACCGTCCCTTCTCCGTGCCCGGCGGAGACGTTCTCCAGCACGATGTCCGGGGCTGGGTTGTTAAGGGTCCGGGCGCGGGGGTTCTCGGGCAGGTCGGTCTGGGCTTCGAGGAGGTCGGCCACGCGTTCGCCGGAGGCGGTGGCGCGCGCGATCCGGCCGGTCTGCTTGGCCAGGTCCTTGAGCGGCTTCATCCCGGTCTTGAGGTACATCAGGAACACCACCAGGTCTCCGGGGGTTATGGCGTGTTCCAGCACCCGCCAGCCGCCGCCGGCCAGGACCACGGCGGTGGCGACGCCGATGAGAACGTCGGTGCGGCGTTCGAGCCCGGCCGCGAGCCGCAGCGCCGCAACGCCGGTGCCCAGCGTGGCCTGGTTGCTCTTGCGGAAGCCGGAGCTGATGGTGTCCTCGAGCCCGTAGGCCTGGACTTCGCGGATGGCGCCGAGGGTCTGGGCGGCGGTGGTGGCCAGGTTTCCTTCGCCCTTCCGCGAGTTGCCGGCCGCTGCGGTGATCCGCCCGGAGCTGGACCGGGAGAGGAGCGCGAACACCCCGCCGGCCAGGAACACCACCAGCGCAAGCAGCGGGTCGAGCCACAGCAGGATGCCTGTCATCAGGACCAGGGTGATCGTGTTGCCGAGCAGCGGCAGCCCGGCGGTGACGGCCACTTCCTGCAGCCGGGAGACGTCGCCCACCAGCCGCTGGACGGTGTCGCCGGTGGAGGCGCGGGTGTGGTGGCGCATGGACAGGCTCTGCACGTGGCGGAAGGCGCGGGCGCGCAGGTCTGCTGCGACCCGGGATCCGATGAGAGCGAAACAGACCGCGGACCAGTAGTTGGCTATCGCCCGCCCAACGGCGATCGCCACCACAAAGGCGCCGCACAGGACCAGGGTCTGAACGCTGGCGTCCATGGAGGGCCCGGGCTTGCGCAGCGTCGCGCCCAAGGCGCGGGAGACGGCGTCCACCACCATCTTCACCGGCCACGGCTCCACCAAACGGAAGAGGACGTCGAACGCCAAGGCGGCAAAGCCGCCCGCCATCAGCCACCGGTGCCCGCGCAGATGCGGACGCACACACCGCAGCGTCCGCCGCAACCCCGACGCCGGCTGGGCTGGCCGGGCAAAGTGGGCAGTGCGGGCGGAGTGCGCGCTCATCAGGCCACGTCCTGGTGTCGGGGCAGCCCCGCCGTGATGCGGGACAGCACGCCGTCCCAGCTGTAGAGTCCGGCGGCGGCCGCCCTCGCCTGCGTGCCCAGCCGGTCCCGCAGCGCGGAGTCAGCACCGAGGCGCAGCAGCGCAGCAGCGAAAGCCGACGCATCGCCGGGCGGAACGAGCAGGCCCGTGCGCCCGTCTTCCAGGATGGAGGGTATCTGGCCCACCGCCGTGGCCACGATCGGCATGCCGGCGGCCAGGTACTCGTAGACCTTCAGCGGTGAAAAGTAGTCGTCCCGGCCAGGTACAGGCTGCGGGTACGGGGCAGCGGCGGCATCGCATTCGTGCAGCAGCCCGGGCACGGAATCCGGAGGCACCGCACCGGTGAACTCCGCATCCACGCCCAGCCCGGCTGCCGCCCGTTCGAGATCCTGCCTGCCGGGGCCGTCGCCAATGATCTTCACGGCCCACCGCCCGTCAGCACCCGCCCCGGCGTTGGCCAGTGCCACCGCCGTGAGCAGGGCGGGAACACCGTGCCAGGGTTTCAGGGTGCCCACGAACCCCACAGTGAGCCGGCGCGGGCGGCGGCGGCCGCGTGGCCGGGGCCGGATCCGTTCCGTGTTCACGCCGTTCGGCGCCAGCAGAGTTTTGGCGCCCGGCACCCTGTCCTGCACCCACCGCACCACAGGTTCCGAGACGGAGGCGACAGCGTCGGCGGCCAGGGCGTTGCGGTGCAGCATGGCCTCGGCCAGGCGGCGGTCAAACAGCTGCCGGTACCGCTGCTGCTCCTCGATCAGGGGCGAATTGACCTCCAGGACAGACGGGACCCGGAGGGCTCCGGTGACCGTGGCCAGCACCTCGCTGAACAGGGAATATCGTTCGTAAACCACGTCGCAGCCGTCGCGGACCACTGCCGCGGCCAGGGCCGCGGCCGCCTCCCCAATGGCTCGCTCCCGCTCCTCCCCGGAAGACGGACCTGCCCCGGGAGCGGGTGCTGCTCGAGGATCCGGCCCGGCCGCTGAAACAGATCCTGGCCCGGTGGCCGCGTAAACGCGGCGGGGCGGGATTTCGACAACGGGAAGCCCGGCCAGGTCCGCCGGCCGGTCGGTTCCGGCACGGGTGCAGTAGACCGTGACATCGGCCCCGGCCCGGCGCCAGGCACGGACGATCTCCTGTATATGCACCGAGGAGCCCTTGGTGCCGAAGACCGGAACGCCGGGGTCGGCGCACACGTAGGCGACGCGCATCAGGCCGCCCTCCTTGCGTCCAGCGACAGGGCCCGCAGTGCCTCCGCCTGCCGCCGCGCGTCGTAGTCCTTCTCGATCAGGGCGCGCGCGTTGCGGGCCAGTGCCACCCGGTCCGTGTCCGGGGAACTGATGCGGCGGATCGCCTGGGCCAGCAAATGGGGCTGGCCGGGCCGCGTCAGGATTCCGGTGTGCCCGTTCCGGACCGCCTCCGGGATGCCGGTCACTGCCGTGGAGATGCAGGGGACGCCGGCGGCCATGGCTTCCAGCAGGACTGTGGGCATCCCGTCGGCGTTGCCGTCCGAGCCCACCACGCAGGGCGCGATGAACGCATCGGCCGAGTCCAGCAGCTCGTGCACCTGGTCCTGGGTCTGCGGCCCGAGCAGCTGCACGTGCCGGTCCAGCCCGAGCTCTTCGATCGTGCACTGCAGCCGCTCGGCCAGCACGCCCGTGCCGGCGATCCGCAGGTCCAGCGGGAAACCCTGGGACACCAGCTCCGCGGCGGCCGGCAGCAAATGCTGGAAACCCTTCTTCTCCACGAGCCGTCCCACCGCGGCCACCCGCACGGTCGGCCCAACCGGGCGGGGGTCCCGGTAGGGGAAGCGGTCCAGTTCAAGGCCGTTCCGCACCAGGTGGAGGCGGGAGGTGACGTCCGGGAAGCGGCGCCGCAGAAAGCGCAGGTTGTACTCGCTGATGGTCACGGAGTGGTGGGCCTGGGCGAACTTGGTCCGGAGGTCGTCGTCGACGGTCTCAACGAAAATGTCCACCGCGTGGGCCGTGAAGGAATAGGGGATGCCGGTGATGGCCGAGGCGAGCCTCGCCACGGTGGTGGGGATTGATGCGAAGTGAACGTGCAGGTGCCGGACGTTGCGGTGCTGCAGGGCGATGGCGAGGTTGATGGCCTGAAGGGCATCGTTGGTGTCCATGGTGGCCAGTTCCGCGAACATCCGGGACACAGCGGGGGCAAGTCCGGCGGCTTCCGCAGCGCGGAAGGTCTCCCAGACGCGCTCGGCACTTTTAGGGCGGACAATATACGTCACGGGCGCCCTGACGCGCGCCAGCTCGGGATGGAAGCGCTGGTCGTTGCACGGGCGCAGGGAGAAGATTTCGATCCTGTCCCCGGCGGCCTCGCGTGCCAGGATCTCCGAGACAATGAACGTCTCCGAGAACCGCGGGTACATCTTCAGGATGTAGGCGGTGGCGGGTTCAGACTGCAGCATGGGCCGCACCTTCCCGGATTCCCGCGGCGGACGCCGGCGACTCGGCGGGGCGGGGCGGGTTCTGGGCGCCAGCCTGGAGCAGCACGGGCTGCAGCAGCTCGGCGGCCAACTGCGGGACGCGGACCAGCCCGTTGAGCCGCGCCCGCCTCCTGTCCACCCTGGTGCCCAGCCGCCGGGTGAGCCAGCCGGAGAGGATCCCAGGTGTGAGCGTGCCGATCTCGTGGTAGTCCAGGTATCCCGCGGACGCCAGGGAAGCGGCCCGGATGCGCTGCTCGGACCGGGAATGCGTGCGCGGCACAATCAATGCGGGAACGTCGGTGCTCATGATCTCGCAGACCGTGTTGTAGCCGCCCATCGACACAATGGCACCCGCAGCGCGCAGGTGGAGAACCATGTCATCGAGCCGCTCGACAATCCTGACCCCGCCCGGTGCCCGCCGGCGCAGGTCTGCCAGCTGGTCGGCCGGCATCTGGGGTCCGGCCACGACCAGGTGTCCAGTGCCCGGCGGCAGTTCGGCAGCCGAAGCCAGAACTGCCAGCGCGTGCCCGTCGGCGCCGCCGCCGACGGTGGTCAGGACATAGGGGCCGGGCGTGGTGACTGTCCCCGGACCCGCCGGCCTGCCGGCCGCGAGGTATCCGGTGTACCGGATCAGGCTCTGCATGGATGGCGGAATTTCTCCCGCGGCCACGGGGTCGTGGACTGCGGGGTCGCCGTAGACCCAGATGGCGTCGAAGAGGTCGGTGACCAGGGACGCGCCGCCAGCCCTCTCCCACTCGGCGAGGGCCGCCGCGGGCGCGTCCAGGATCTCGCGCAGCCCGAGCACCGTGCGCACCGCGCCGGCCGAGCGTGCGTGGCGCAGGGCCACTTCCAGTTCGCGGTGGATCCCCGTCGCGTGGCGGTCAACCACCACCAGGTCGGGGAGGAAGCTGCCCAGTACGGATTCGAGCAGGCCCGCCCGGAGGGAGACGAGGTCCTGCATCGGGACGGTGAGGCTGCGGGGCTGGTAGCCGTCGGGGCTCTTTTCCACTCCAGGCAGGATGACCCAGTCCCAGCCGTGCGGAGCATCGAAACCCGGGGCTAATGCGGTGCCGGAAATGAGGAGGCCGGTCACGTCCCGGCCCGTCAGGTAGGGAAGCTGGTTACTCAGGGCATGGGCCAGCGCGAGATTGCGCCGCACGTGACCCAGACCCACGGAGTCGTGTGAATAGAGAACAATTCTTAAGCGTTCCATGTGGGCCCCCAACAGCTGCCGGTTCCCGACGGGAATGTTGTATTTCGGCAAGCCGCAATGAGAAGACTTAATCGGAATTGAGAGAATATTAAAGAACTCTCAGATATGTCCCGGGCGCGCGGTATCGCTGCCGCAACGCTGCGGTATTAAGTTGTGCTTGCCCGGCGGAATGGCCGGGCAGGAAATGTCTGCACGTGTGTCCCCCGGCGCTGGGGGAGAAGGTGAATCCCACGTTGCCACCGCTTGCCGTGCAGGTCAATCCTCAAATTAATGCGTTGAATCGCCCGTAATTACGGCGCCAAATGGACAAAAACGACGGCGGGTTGCCCCGCCGTCGTTTTGGGTTTTAGCCGCGTGCCGGTTAGTGCTGGCCGGACGTGCCGCCCACGGGTGGGACGGTGCCGGGCCCGCCGTCTTCCCATTCGGCCCGGTCGGCGGCACTCCGGGTGTCGCTGGCCGCCGTCCCGTCCGAGTCGTCCTCGTCGTCGATCAGTCCGTTGGTCTGGTCGAAGGGGTGGGCGATGTTCTCCTCCGTCAGCGCCGAGCCGGCGCCTGCCGCGGTTCCAGCCGCGGTCCCGCCAGCAACGGTGGCCGCCGCAGTTCCGCCGGAGAAGCCCGGCGTATCGGTCGTGTCGGTGACGACTGTGGTTTCGGTGTACTCCCGTTCCACCGGGACAACTGCTTCATCCACGACAGCGGCTTCGTCCACGACATACACAGTGTCGGCGTCCTTGTCCTTGCTGCCCGCGGCAACGGCCGCCGCCGCTCCTGCTGCAGCAGCCACTCCGGCAGCCGCCGCAACCTTGCCGGAGACGCCCGCCTTGCCGCTGTCCCCGAGCGACCCGGCTGCATGCTCAACGCCCGGCGTGCCCACCGAGCCGCCTTCGTTGACCGAGCCCCGCCAGGCGCCGCTGGCATAGCCCTCGTCCTCGATGAAGGCCTTGAACCTCTTGAGGTCGGCCTCGGCCTGGTGCTCCACGACGTGCAGCTTGTCGCCGACCTTCTCCACGAGCCCCTCGGGTTCATAGTCGATGAACAGCTTGATGGAAGTCTGCCCGCCGCCCACGTCCTCGAACTCCACCGAGCCGGCATTGGTGGCGCCCTCGGTGGCGGCCCAGGCAACCTTCTGGTCCGGCTTCTGCTCGAGGATCCGTGCCTCCCACTTGCGCTTCACGCCTGCGATCTCGGCCACCCACTCGAGCCGGTCGTCGCTGAGCTGGGTCACTTTCTTGACGCCGCCCATGAAGTGCGGAAAGTCTTCGAACTGGGTCCACTGGTTGTATGCCGTGCTGACCGGCACGTTCACCAGAATGCGCTTCTCAACCCTCGTGCTCATAGTGTCTCCTTCGTCGAAGTGAACAGATGATGGTCCGGTAATCCGAAGTCATCAGCATGCTTACTATATCTTCGACGGCGGAGCGTGGCCAGACCGGGAGGCGCCGGAGTGTGGTGTCGGGGCGGAAACGTGAAGCCTCCGCGCGAATCAAGGGACTCAAGCGCGGAGGCTTCCAGCACTCCATTTTTGGGGGGAAAGAGGAGAGCTGGCACAAATGTACAGCCGGCACGAATTTTAGGAAGCCAAATCCGGCCGTTTCGGAAATTCTTGACTAAACCTTGAGTAGGCGCTGCGAATGGACGGCGTCAACCAGCCTGGCGAGCACATCGTCCGGGCGGCCGCCGGCGTCGATCTTCACCATGTCCGCGTACTCCGGCAGCGCGCGGTAGGCGTTCCGCAGGGCGGTCAGCTCGGCCACCGATTCCTCGTCCGTGCCGCGGGCGACGATCCGCCGGTGCGCGGTTTCGGGGCTCACATCCAGGTGGAGGACCAGGTCCGTGGCGGGCAGCGTGCGGAGCAGCCAGGGGAGAAGCCGCCCGCGGCGCAGGCCCCTCGCCTCGCGAAGCGCCAGCTGGCAGTGCAGGTGCCGGTCCATGACCACGAGCCCCTCGAAGCGCGATGCACGTACCTGCGACACCAGCACAGTGAACAGCCGCACGGTGGTTTCCGCCGCGTCGGCCAGGCGGTCGGGCAGCCGGATGCCGAAGCGGCTGCTGAGCAGGGACATCCGCCGCCGGCCCGCATAGTTGCTCAGCAAAAGTGCGTTCCTGCCCTCTGCCCGGGCTGCGGCAACCAGGGAGCGGGCCGCCGTCGTCTTTCCCGAACCGTCGATTCCTGTCAGAACAATGAGCATGTGGCCTCCTTCCGTCCCCCTGTCCAACGGGCGGGGGCCCGGCAACGTTGCGGCTTTGAGGCGCACCTCACGTTGCTGGTCCGGTCCGCAGCGGCACCACACCCCAAGACGTACGACGGCGGGGGCTGCAGAATCTTGCAGCGATCCTTACGTAAAATCGCGCCATTCTTGAGCGTTGCGCGGGACAGTGTTCCGCAGGGGCCGTGCAGAAGCGCCGCGGCCCCGCAAGAGAACCCGATACGAAGGCCACCATCGGGATCACCCACGAAGACCACGGACTGGGACGGGCAGGCGCAATGGGGCGCCGGCCCGTCCCCGGCAGCACACTCTGCCAGTGCGTCGCGCCGGCAGGCTCAGCCCTGGCGGGCCTTCATCCTCGGATTCTTCTTGTTGATGACAAACGTCTTTCCGCGGCGGCGCACCACCTGGGCTCCGGGCATCTTCTTCAGCGCACGCAGTGAGTTCCGTACCTTCATTAGCTTTGCTCCTTTATGTGGTGGTTGTCGGATCAGTTTGTCCGGATGGGCCCTGATGGATCGTCCAGGGGCCGAGCCCGGCAGCCATTTCGGCGTCGGTGAGTTCGCAGGACGCCAGCAGCTTTGCGATTTCGTCCGCGTCCAGGCCGTCGCCGGTGGCGGCGAGCAGTGTCCCGCGGCTCCCCGGGTCCGGTCGCAGTTCAGGCAGCCACGGCCCCGTGTTCTCCAGCCATATGCGCGGGCCTACGCCCTGGATGGCGATCCGGCAATCCGGTGCGCTTGCTATCCAGAGATGGCCGCGCAGCCAGCAGCATCCGGCTGCTAGGCTGCCCAGGGCGTGGCGGAACCTTTCCGGATGGAGCGGGCGCCGGGCCCGGTGGGTGACGGTGAACGGCCCACCGCACCTGCGGGCAGTCTGCACCGTTCCGGGAATGGTCCTGCCAATGGCGGCGGCGTAGTCATGGCGGCGTTGCTGGATGCGGGTGGCGTCTTCGGCGAGGTCGGCGTGAGGTGCCAGTTCGCGGAGCAGTTCCAGGCCCCGGGCCCGCCCGTCGGGATCCACGGGGAGCACGTCGGGTTCTGCGGCGAGGATGGTGTCGCAGAACGAAAGCTCCCCGATGATGAACTCGCCCGAGGTCCGCTCGTCATCGGCGACGGGTGTGAAGCCGGACTCGAACAGGGTGTGGTGGTCCCAGATGTGGTCCTCCACGCAATCCGGCGCGCAGGCGTGCACGGCAGAGGTGACCCTGCCATCCCCGCCGAGTTCCTGCCTAAGGGCGACGATTGCGGTTGCCGCCGGCACGCCTGGCGGCAACCCCACAATGACGTGTTGTTCGCCGCCCGCCAACAGTTGCCTGACGGCCGGCACGACTTCGAGGCGCACCCTGCAGCCCAGGCAGGCGTGTTCCAGGACAGTTTCCTGCCGCTGCCCCGGACGGTCATGGCGGAAGGTGCGGCGGACAACGGTGCCGTTTTCCAGGAGGTCATGGACGACGACGGCGGCGGAAGGGTGTGCAGCGGCCAGCGCCTCGCATGCCTGCTGGCGGCAGAGGGCGTCGAGGGAGCTGAGGACGGTCAAGATCATGCATCCAGCATAATGAGAACCATTCTCATATACAACTGGTTGATGCTGCCCCCTGTTCTGCTGGGCGCCGGGGCCCGCCCCGCGCGGAATTACAGGAAGGCGCTACCGCGGATGACGGTGCGGCTTGTGCCGCCCACCCAGATACTGTCGCCCTCGGTGGTGATGGTCAGCCGGCCGCCGCGGCCCAGGACTGTGCCCTGGCTGACGGTGTAGTTGCCCTCGGCCACGCCTGAACCGATCAGCCATTGTGCGAGGCCAGCGTTCAGGCTGCCGGTGACCGGGTCCTCGGGGATGTCCAGGCCCGGAACGAAGCCGCGGACCTCGAAGTCCGCCGGGCCGCCGTCTCCGTAGGCGCCAATGACACCTACGTTCAACTTCCCCATGGCCGCGAAGTCGGGCGCCAGGTCGAGCACCTGCCGGGCCGAGGCCAGCCGGATGCCGAGCCAGCCCGGGCCGTTGTCCACCCAGTTGCTGTCCAGCACCTGCTCGGCCGGAATGCCCAGGCTGACGATGGCCTGCTCCAGCACTTCGGGCTCCACGGGACCGGAACGGCGCAGCGGCGGGGCTTCGAAAAACTGTTCGTCCGTGGTCTGGCTAATTTTGACGAGCCCCACCTCGCACTCCTGTACGAGTTCGCCGGAGCGCCGCGGCTGTCCGCCGTTCTCCAGCCACGCGTGCGCGGAGCCGAGGGTGGGATGGCCCGCGAAGGGAAGCTCGGAGGCCGGCGTGAAGATCCGCAGCCGGTAGTCAGCTTCAGGCTGCGTGGGCTTCAGGAGGAAGGTGGTCTCGGAGAGGTTGGTCCAGTTGGCGAAGCTCTGCATCTGCTCGGCGGTCAGGCCGTCGGCGTTATGGACGACGGCGACCGGGTTGCCGGGCTTTGGCCCGGGGGCGAAAACGTCGACCTGCGAGAAGGGATATTCGGTGACGGCCATGGTGCTCTTTCTCTGGACTTCAATCTCTGGGGACTGCGGGCTCGGGGTTTGCTGCCGGCTTCGGCGGGCCCACGATTCACGGTAGGCAGCAGCGCAGGCCGCACACCAGAGCCAATCCGGGAAAGTGGCCTGCCCCTGGGAATCTGCCCGGCGATCCAGGCAGCACAGTCTCAGTCGCCCGGCACCCCAGCCTGCTCGCGGGGCGTGGCGAGTCCGTCCACCACCTCGACCCCAGGCAGTTTCAGGAGCTCGGCCGGGTCGAGGACGATCTTGCTGGACCTGTTGCCGCCGCCCATGACCACCCGCGGCACGTCCATCACGGCGCGGTCAACGTACACGGGCAGCCCGGAGATACCGGGCACGGTGACCCCGCCCACCAGCATGCCGGTCAGTGCGGTGGTGGTCTCGGCGTCGGCAAAGGATGCCCGCTTGACGTCGAGCAGGGCCCGGACGGAACGGTTCACGTCCAGCCGGGTGGTGCCCAGGACCACGCACACGGCGTGCCGGGCAGGCTCCACTTTCTTGGAGGCAACCAGGATGGTGTTGGCGGCCTGCTCGAGGCTGAAGCCGTAGTGGGCGCAGAACTGGGCGGTGTCGGCCAGTTCGGGCAAACATCCGAGGACCTCGTGGGCCACGCCATGCACGGCCAGGGCCTCGGCCACGGCGGGCAGGAGGAGCGTGTCGCTCACAGGAGTTCTCCTTTGAGGGCGGTGTTTTTGAAGGCGGCGTTCTTGAGGACAGTGCCTTCAAGGACAGTGTCCGCGTTGGAAGCTGCCGGCACCGGATAAACGGGACCGCGGCGGACCAGGAAGAACCGGTTGGACGCGGGGAGCCACATCAGCGTGGCGCCGGCCAGGGTCAGGAGCAGGCCGGCGAGGATCAAGGCCGTCAGGTCGACGGGTGCGCCGAGCGCCGACAGGGCCGCGGCGACACTGAGAAGAATCCGGGCCCAGCGTGCGCCGTGCAGCAGATGCTGGGCGGCAAGGACCTGCAGGGCAGTGAGCGGCACGGCAAACGCCACGAGGTAGGGCACGGCCCAGTCGGGGATCGACTGGCCAAAGTCGATTCCCGCCACCTCGAGAATGACGGGCATCATGCCGGCCACTACGGCGCTGGCCACCCAGCAGGCTGCCGAGAGCCGGACAGCTGCCGGTGCGTTTGCTAAACCGATGTTTCCGGGCTCGCCAAAGCCCAACTGTTGATCGCTCAATGAAGTCCCCATTCTTCAATTTGCGGTGTTTCCGGATTCCCGGCGATGGCCCCAGCCTACAGGCTGTCCCAAGCCGCCGGACGTACACTGGCCTTCCCATCATTTCGAGGACCTGCTGCGAGGGTGCATCTGGATGCTTTGGAAGCTTCTTGTCCGGTACCTGCAGCCGCAACGGCGGCTGCTGGTCGCCGTCGTTGTTTTTCAGCTGGCACAGTCCATTGCATCCCTTTATCTCCCGACGCTGAACGCGGACATTATTGACCTGGGCGTGGCCCGGGGGGACACCGGGTACATCCTGCGCGTCGGCAGTTTGATGCTGTTCATTACCCTGCTGCAGATCGCGTGCGCGGTGACGGCGGTGTACTTCGGGGCGAAGGCGGCGATGGGGATGGGGCGCCACCTGCGCGGGGCGATCTTTACCCGGGTGGGCGGGTTTTCTGAGCAGGAGGTTACCCGGTTCGGCCCGGCCAGCCTGATCACGCGGTCCACGAACGACGTGCAGCAGGTGCAGCAGCTGGTGCTGATGTCCGCCACGCTGATGGTGGCCGCGCCCATGCTCAGCATCGGCGGTGTGGTGATGGCTGTCCGGCAAGACGCCCAGTTGTCGTGGCTGATCGCGGTGAGCGTGCCGGCGCTGCTGATCGGCGTCGGGCTGATCGTGAGCCGGATGGTGCCGCTGTTCCGCCTGATGCAGCTGCGGAGCGACGCCGTTAACAGGGTGCTCCGCGAGCAGCTGGCCGGCATCCGGGTGGTGCGGGCGTTTGTGCGCGAGGACCTGGAGACCGAGCGGTTCGCCGGTGCCAATGCGGACGTCACGGACACCGCGCTGCGGGCCGGGCGGCTGATGGCGCTCGCTTTTCCCGTGGTGATGCTGGTGCTGAACGTGTCCAGCGTGGCGGTGATCTGGTTCGGCTCGTTCCGGATCGAGGACGGCTCCATGCAGGTGGGAACGCTGGTGGCGTTCCTCAGCTACCTGCTGCAGATTTTGATGTCGGTCATGATGGCCACGTTCATGGCGGTGATGATCCCGCGTGCGGCCGTCTCTGCGGACCGGATCGGGGAGGTGCTGGAGACGGAGTCGTCCGTGCGGCCGCCGGTGAACCCGGTGGTATTCGGGTCTGACAGTGGCACCGCCCGCGGTGAGCTGGAAATGCGCGACGTCGGATTCGCCTACCCGGGTGCCGAACGGCCGGTCCTCAGCGGCGTCAGTTTCACCGCCGCCGCGGGCAGGACGACGGCGGTCATCGGCAGCACGGGCTCTGGGAAGACCACCCTGGTGAACCTCATGCCGCGGCTGTTCGACGCCACCTCCGGGTCGGTGCGGATGGGCGGCGTGGACGTGCGGGAGCTGCACCCGGACCTGCTGTGGGGGCACATCGGCCTGGTACCGCAGCGGCCGTACCTGTTTTCCGGGACCGTGCGGAGCAACCTGCTGTACGGCAAACCGGACGCCACCGAGGAGGAGCTGTGGCACGCGCTGGCCACCGCGCAGGCCGCGGATTTCGTGCGCGAGATGGAGGGCGGCCTGGACGCGCCGGTCTTCCAGGGCGGCACCAACGTGTCCGGTGGGCAGCGGCAGCGGCTGGCGATCGCCCGGGCGCTGGTGAAGCGGCCCGAGCTGTACATCTTTGACGACTCGTTTTCCTCGCTGGACACCGCCACAGACGCCCGGCTCCGGCAAGCGCTGCGGCGGGGCACCGCCGGTGCAACGCTTGTGATCATCGCGCAGCGCGTCTCCAGCATCGTGGACGCGGACCAGATTCTGGTGCTCGACGGCGGCAGGATCGTCGGGCGCGGAACGCACAGCGAGCTTTTGGAGACGTCGGAGACGTACCGAGAGATCGTGTCCTCCCAGCTGGCGGCGGAGGAGGCGGCATGAGCACTGCCCGCGGAACCCAGCCGGCCCCCGAAAAGGGAGCAAGCGGGCCCGGCGGCCCCGGAACGGGTGCTGCCCCCGGAACCCGCCCGGCCGACGTCGTACGCATTCCCCGGCCGGCGGGAGGACCGGGACGCGGCGGACCGTTTGCCGGGATGAATGTCCCGGCGGAGAAGGCGATGAACTTCGGGCCGTCGGCCCGGCGGCTGCTGGGGGAGCTGCGCCCCGAGCGGGCGTGGCTGGCGCTGGTACTGGCGCTCGCCGTCGTAAGCGTTGCGTTTTCGGTGACGGGGCCGCGGCTGCTGGGCGAGGGCACCAACCTGATCTTCGCCGGCGTGGTGTCCAAGAACCTGCCGGCGGGGGCGAGCAAGGAGCAGGTGATCGCCGGGCTGCGGGCATCCGGGCAGGATGCGCAGGCGGACATGCTGGGGGCGATGACGCTGACGCCGGGCGCGGGGATCGACTTCGCGGCGCTGGCTAACGTGCTGCTGTGGGCACTGGCGCTGTATGTGCTGGCGTCGGCGTTCGGCTGGATCCAGGCGTATGTGCTCAACGGTGTGGTGCAGCGGACCGTGTACCGGCTGCGGGAGCGGATCGAGGCCAAGATCCACCGGCTGCCGCTGCGGTACTTCGACTCAATCCAGCGCGGCGAGCTGCTCAGTCGGGTGACGAACGACGTGGACAACATCTCGCAGAGCCTGCAGCAGTCGATCAGCCAGGCTGTCACTTCCTTGCTCACCGTGCTGGGAGTGCTGGTGATGATGTTCCTGCTCTCGCCCGTGCTGGCGCTGATTGCGCTGGTGACGGTGCCGCTGACGCTGGTGACGACGGCGCTGATCGCCAAGCGCTCGCAGAAGCTGTTCGTGGCGCAGTGGAAGCACACGGGGGAGCTGAACGGGCAGATCGAGGAGACGTACACGGGGCACGCGCTGGTGAAGGTGTTCGGCCGGCAGCGTGAGGTGGAGGAGCGGTTCCGGGAGAAGAACGCGGAGCTGTTCGCGGCGAGCTTCGGGGCGCAGTTCATTTCCGGCCTGATCATGCCGGCGCTGACGTTCATCGGGAACCTGGTGTACGTGGGGATTGCGGTGGTGGGCGGGCTGCAGGTGGCGTCCGGGGCCATGCAGCTGGGTGACGTGCAGGCGTTCATCCAGTATTCGCGGCAGTTCACGCAGCCGCTGGCGCAGCTCGGGTCGATGGCCAACCTGCTGCAGTCCGGCGTCGCGTCGGCGGAGCGGGTGTTCGAGCTGCTGGACGAGGAGGAGCAGTCTTCGGAAGCTTCCGGGTCTGCTGCTTCCGGCGGGCGGGGCCGGCTGGTGTTCGAGAACGTCTCCTTCTCCTACTCACCGGACAAGCCGCTGATTTCTTCTCTCAGCCTCGTGGCGGAGCCGGGGCAGACGGTGGCGATCGTCGGCCCCACCGGGGCCGGCAAGACCACCCTGGTGAACCTGATGATGCGGTTCTACGAACTGGATGCCGGGCGGATAACGCTCGACGGCGTGGACATCACCTCTGTTCCCCGGCGCGAGCTGCGCTCGCGGATGGGCATGGTGCTGCAGGATACGTGGCTGTTCGGCGGGACCATCCGGGACAACATCGCGTACGGCCGGCCTACTGCTACTGAAGCCGAGATCGTGGAGGCCGCGCAGGCAACGTACGTTGACCGGTTCGTGCGCGCGCTGCCGGAGGGGTACGACACAGTGCTCGAGGACGAGGGCTCGAATGTTTCCGCCGGTGAGAAGCAGCTGCTGACGATTGCGCGGGCGTTCCTGTCCCGGCCGTCGGTGCTGATCCTGGACGAGGCGACGTCCTCCGTGGATACGCGGACGGAGCTGCTGGTGCAGAAGGCGATGAGCGCCTTGCGGTCGGACCGGACTTCGTTTGTCATTGCGCACCGCCTGTCCACCATCCGCGACGCCGACCTCATCCTGGTGATGGAGGCCGGACAGATCGTGGAGCAGGGGACTCATGCATCTCTCTTGGCCACGGGCGGGGCGTATGCGCGGCTGTACGAGGCGCAGTTCGCGGCGCCTGCGGCGGAGGTTTAACTGGGGCATTCGGGTGGTCTGAGCGCGAACGGACAGTTGTGGCCCTGCTGGAGCTGGGTCACCGACCTGCGCTCCGATGTAGCAATTGAGGCACGGCGGATTCAAGCGGTCATTGCAACAGGAGGTTTTCGAGTAGTTCGATCGGTTTCCTGAACTCTAGTCGTTTGCGTGGCCGGTCGTTGAGTTCCTGCCGTTTTCATGAGGCCCGGGATGTCGTCTATTGACGCTTCCCCAGCGTGGTTAGGCGTTAGGGGTTCAGTGACTCCCGCAGTTGTTGCAGCGCTTCACGAACGTCAGGCTCGGATCGATGGATCTCCCTCACATTCATCCCGGTAAACTCTTTCACTGCACGTCGCATGCTTTGCACATTGGTGAATCCGCACGAGGTGGCAATTTCCGAGTAGGTGATCCCTTGGGAACCGGCCTGAAGGAGGAGCTCGAGGGCTTTTCGCGTTCTCAAGGCGCGTATACGCTCACCCAGGCGCAGTTCGTCATTCTCGAAAAAGTAGAACAGAGAGCGACGGGAGAGGTTGAACCTTTCGGCGACCATGGCCACGTCCAGATCGGGGTTGTCATAGCTGGCATCAAGGTATTTCTTCACCGCCCGACTTAGGGCCGGTTTCTGCGCCTCATCGTCGATCGGCGTTTCGAGTAGCGAACCCACCAGGGTTGCCATCACGGATCGGAGGATTTCTGCGGTTCCCGATGTCTCCCGGTCGATGCCCGGCCGCTTCCAGGACATCAGCGCAGGGATCACGAAAGTGCCCACAATTGGGTGCCTTGCCAGGTCAGGCAGGCGAAGCAGGGAGCGCAGTTGGGCCTCGCTCACATTCAGGCTGCTGCGGTTGATGTTGAGCTGCAAGGCGTGAAAACCTTCGGGCGCATCGAAACTTCCGCCCAGCGACGTATCAATGAACTTGACGGAGCCCGGTGATACTGGCTCAGGCGCGCCGTTGAGAGCGAGGGTCAGCCCCGGCGCCTTGCGGAAGTAGGCCAGGCGCAGATCCGTGGTGTCGGGATTCGGCGCCCACGAGCCCAATGCGGGGCCGTTGAACATTTCTATGAGACTGAAACCCGGACCGGCAAGGTTAATAGCTGAAGGATTAAAGGACACAGGAGTGCGACGTGCCGACTTTTCCAACCGCATTGGGGTTTCGACGGCGTTACCATACCAGGCTCGCCAATGTTCGAACCTTTGTTCGGGATTAAGCCCTTCCGGCACTGCGTATCGCACCAGACGGCCGCTGCCCCCGGTGGCGGATTGAGGCATGCCATCGTCCTCCTTGACCAGCTGAACCATCATGGCGGCCATGAGAACGGCCACGGCGTCTTAAGGAAGCGGTTGCTGTGTCTCATGGGACCGGCCAGAAAGGACCTCAGCTATTAGCACTATTTTACTCGGACAACTTTGATTGGTTCGCTGATGGGTGCAATTGCTGGCACCCCCGCGAGGAGTATTGTCGCCGCCTTGACGCTGGGTGAGCATGCCCTTGAATAGGACGGGGGCTCGGAGAAATGACCCAACGCGCCGCTTTACAACCTGGCGCGGCTGTCGTGGGCATCTTCATTCGGAGACGTGATCAAGGAAATGCGTCCTGCAATTGTCCGGCCACCGTGTCCCGGAGCTGATGGGATGTTTGGGCGACCTGTTCCACTTTCTGCGGACTGTGAGAATCTTCGCGTCCGGCGGCAAGCAGCCTGGTTGCGAGGTCATTGACTCGGTGAGGGGCGAGGGCATGTTCGACGGCCAAGATGCTGGCACCAACAACACCGGCTTCCGGCCCCGTCTCGGACTGCGTGATATTTAGGTGCTGGGTTGCTAACGGTGTTGAGCGTGCGTAGACCGTTTCGCGGATCCCGGCGATCAGATGTTCTCCGGATTGTGCAAGCGATCCGCCCACGACGATCAGGGAGGGGTTGATGAGGCTCACGCACATGTTGAGCATTTCTCCGATGTCGCGTCCGGCCTGGCGGACGGCTCGAATCGCGGCCAAATCACCGGAACGGACGAGTGTGACGACGTCGTTTCCTGTGATGGCCTCGAGTCCGTTCCCGCGGAGTTGCGCGGCGATGGCGGGGGCGCCTGCTATGGCTTCCAGGCATGCAGTCTTGCCGCAGCGGCATAGAATTCCTGCTCCTCTGGAGACAGCGATATGGCCGACGTCTCCAGCGACCCCTGCCGCGCCTCGCTGCAATATGCCTCCACTGACCACCCCCGAGCCGATACCGGTGGCGACTTTGAGGAAGATCATGTTGTCCTCATTGGGCCAGCGCGTCGCCCGCTCCCCGAGGGCCATGAGGTTGACATCGTTATCGACGAGGACGGGA
The DNA here is from genome assembly GCF_042884885.1 of Arthrobacter sp. NPDC058097. Taxonomy (NCBI): domain Bacteria; kingdom Bacillati; phylum Actinomycetota; class Actinomycetes; order Micrococcales; family Micrococcaceae; genus Arthrobacter; species Arthrobacter sp. NPDC058097. The sequence continues at coordinate 118,274 of NZ_JBHVSZ010000003.1, read as the reverse complement.
ACGTCAAAGGTCCGCTGAATGCGAGCGGGGACGTCGAATCCGTCCCATCCGGGCATGATCGGGGGGCTGATGGGCTTTCCGGTGGAGTGTTCTACCGGTCCGGGCAGCCCGATGCCGACGGCGAGGATGTCGGCTGCTGGGCGCTTCATCGCTTTCAATTGGCCTGTCAGGGTCATTGTTAGCCAGTCCAGAACGGGTTCTGGTCCGGACGAAATTTCAAGTCGTTCAGTGCTTTCCGTGAGCACCCTTCCGGACAGGTCGGTGAGAGCCATGGTCGCGTGTGTGGCGCCGACGTCAGCGGCGGCGGCCAACCCTGCACCCGGATTGAAGGCCAGTCTTGCTGAGGGGCGGCCTCCGGTGGAAGGCGCGCCCGATACGGGCGCAACCAGTCCGAGTCGTAGGAGCGGTTCAAGGCGGGAACTGATGGCACCCCGTCCCAGGCCCGTCATTCCGGCCAGGTCCGCCCTGGTTCGCGGACGTCCGTCCCGCAGGATGTGCAAAAGTTCGCCGGGGCCGCCGTTGTCCATGTCTCTCCATTCCGGGGCTCAAAAGGTGAATCGTGAGAGGGGTCTTGACCTCAGGCTCACCGACCCCGAGGGGCCCTTATCTCCACCCCAGTGTCAGTCGCCTGCACAGTCCCGTCCACTCGTCGATGCCTAAAGCATCAAAAAGTGCAACTTCGGCGTGCATTCCATGCCCGGCAGCATCAAAAGGTGCAGACTTTTGCCCGGTGACTGACGAAAGCCCTGTGGGTCATGTCACTGTTTCGGCATGGAAAACCACAGAACCACGACAGCCCCCTCCCGGTTACGGGCCGGGTTCGTCGGCGCCGGGTTCATGGCTGAGGTGCATAGCCGGGCCGCCCGTGCTGCCGGGGCGGAACTCGCCGGCATCGCCTCCTCAAGCCCGGCCAGCGCCGCCCGCGCCAGAGACCGTCTGGGCATCGCGCAGGCTTACGCCTCCGTCCAGGACCTCATCGAAGACGATGCGATCGATGTCATCCATGTGTGCACCCCGAACGCCACTCACGTAGCCCTGGCCGAGGCCGCACTTGTGGCCGGTAAGCACGTGGTCTGCGAAAAGCCTCTGGCTACCAATGTGCAGGATGCCACCCATCTGGTGGAGTTGGCCGCGACCGCCGGAACGGTCGCGACGGTTCCTTTCGTCTACCGGTTCCACCCCATGGTGCGGGAAGCCCGGGAACGCATTGCCTCCGGCCAGACGGGGCGGATCTCCACCATCCAGGGGTCCTATCTTCAGGACTGGCTGCTGTCCCGGGACGACGACAACTGGCGGGTGGACGCCGGCGTCGGCGGGCCGTCACGCGCGTTCGCTGACATCGGCTCCCACCTGTGCGACCTCATCGAATTCGTCACCAATGACCGGATCACCCGCATTGGCGCTGTTAGCCGAACCCTGTTTACCGGCCGGGCCAACCACGAGGACGTCCAGACGGAGGACCTCGTTGCGGCGGTATTCTCAACCGATACCGGCACCGTGGGAAACCTCCTGGTCAGCCAGGTCGCACCGGGCCGGAAAAATCGGCTGATGATCGAGATCTCCGGCACCGAAAGCACGGTGCAGTTTGACCAGGAAGCACCGGAGACATTGTGGCTGGGCAAACGTGCCGGTTCCCAGCTGCTCGTCCGCGACCCGGACGCCCTGTCGCCGGACGCAGCCCGGCTATCCGTCCTCCCCGCCGGGCATCCCCAGGGCTATCAGGATGCCTTCAATGCATTCGTCGCCGATACCTACGCCGCCATCAGCGGGGAAACCCCCGAGGGTCTGCCCACATTCCGGGACGGACTCCGGGCCGCCGTCCTTACCCAGAGCATCCTCGAATCCAACACCAGCGGTCACTGGACCGATGTTCCAGACATCAAACAGTTAGAAGGAGTGCAGCAGTGAAAATCATCCAGGTAGGCCTCGGCGCATGGGGCGCTTCATGGCTGAACGTCATCCACCAAAGCAAGACCTGGGAACTGGCCGGCGTCGTCGACGTCAACCCGGACGCCGCTCGGGCCGCAGGTGGACAGTATGGAATCCCCGCCTACGCCACTATCCAGGAAGCCCTCAACCACAAGGAAACCTTCGACGCGGTCCTGGTTATCGTTCCACCCGAATACCACGCCGCAGTGGCCATCCCGGCCCTCGAAGCCGGTGTCCACGTGCTGATCGAGAAGCCCCTGGCACACAATCTTGAGGACGGAATCCGGATCATCGACGCGGCGGAAAAGTCCGGCAAGCAGGCGATGGTGTCGCAGAATTACCGCTTCAAGCGTGCCGCGCGGACCGTCCAGCGCCTCATCAGCGAAGGGGTCATCGGAGACCTCGAGCACGTCTTCATCGACTACAAGAAGAACCCGCCGTTCGAAGGCTTCCGGCTCGAAATGGATGAACCCCTCATCGTGGACGCGATGATCCACCACCTGGACCAGCTCCGCGGCATCGTCGGCGTAGAGCCCACCGCCGTGCGTGCACGGTCCTGGAACACTGGCACCTCCAGGTTCAAGGGCAACGCCTCCGCGGTTGTGCAGTTCGACTGCGACAACGGTGCCCGCGTTGTTTACACCGGCTCGTGGAGCTCCTACGGCCCGCAGACCAGCTGGGACGGTGACTGGGAAATCCAGGGCAGCAAGGGCGCGATCACGTGGAAGAACAACGAGGTGACGATCAACTTCGCCTCACTGTTCGACACCGTCTTCCTCGCCGGAGCGGTGGAACGCTCCGGCGTCATGCACGTCGACCTGGATCCCCTGCCGGTCGAGGAACGCCTGGGAACACTGGCTGCGTTCCGCGAGGCCATCGAAACCGGCCAGAAGGCTGAAACGGACGTCACCGACAACATCCAGAGCCTGCAGCTGGTCATGGCCACCGCAGACTCGGCCCGCCAGGACGGTGCGCCCATTTCCCTGAAGACCAACGCCGAACTCTTCGGCAGCAACTAGCACTTCCGGCCTGAGGAAGTGTCGAAATGACTGGAGAAACAACCATGCAGCCACAAACAGCCACCGGCGCAGCCGGCACGGTTAACAGCAAGGCTGGCCCCGGCAAGTCCGGGGACGAGACCCGATCAAAGCTTTCCGGTGTCGGCAGCTTCATCGGCGCGCAGGGTCTGCTCGTCGTCGTCCTGCTCTTCGGTGTACTGCTGACCTTCCTCAGCCCGGTGTTTCTGACCCCGGTGAACCTGGTCAACCTGCTCTACCAGTGCACCATCCTGGGCGTATTCGCCATCGGCATGACGTTCGTCATCCTGACAGGAGGCATCGACGTCTCCGTGGGATCCACCGCGGCCCTGGCCTCCGTGCTGTCCATGGGCGTTATCGTGAGAATGAACATGCCCGCCGAAGTCGGCCTCCTTGCCGGCCTGGCCGTTGGCGGGGTGGTGGGAGCCCTGAACGGGCTGATGGTCACGAAACTGGGAATTTCCCCACTTATCGCAACCCTTGCCACCTTGTCCGCCGGATCCGGCATCGCCTTCGCCTACACCGACGGGGGCAACATCACCCCGGTTCCGAAGCTGCTGACCAACATGGTCAGCGCAAAAATCGCCGGCGTCCCCTTGCTCATCCCGGCGGTTCTGCTGCTGGCCTACCTGGCACACCTGGCCCTGACGCGCACGACGTACGGGCGGTCCATCTACGCCGTTGGCGGCAACAAAGAAGCGGCACTGCTGGCCGGTATCCGGGTGGACCGGGTGACCATGAACGCCTACGTCATCGCCGGCCTCTCCGCCGGCATGGCAGGCCTGCTGCTCACCGGCCGCCTGGCCTCGGGCAGCCCGCGTGCCGGTGACGGCATCGAACTGACCATCATCGCGGCCGTCGTTATCGGCGGTACCAGCCTCTTTGGCGGCCAGGGCAACATCAAGGGCACGCTCCTGGGCGTGCTGCTGATCGCCATGGTCTCCAACGCGGTGAACCTTCTCGGCATCCCCTCCTCCTACGACAAGATCGTCCAAGGCGTGGTCATCTTCGCTGCTGCCGCCCTGGACGTCTACCGCTACAAGTACGTCAAGCGGAACCTCTCAAGGAAACGCAAGATCGGACCCGCGCCCGCCGCAGAACAGAAAGCGGCCAGCCCCAAGGTGACCGAATCCGGCCAGGACCAGACGGCCCAGACGCCTGCCTAACCTCCTCGCTACCACCGCACGTCCGTGCACCCGTCGAAATAACCAACAGAAAGAGCAAGTCAATGAAGACCTCACCCAAACTGGCGGTCCTTGCGGCAGTGTCCGCCGCCACGATAGCCCTCAGCGGTTGCGGCGCGTCCCCCTCTTCATCAGCCCAGGGCGACAGTGGCGGAGCCAAGCCAAAAAAGATCGCTGTGCTGCTGTACAGCCAGAGCTTTGAATTCATGGTCGCGCTCGGACAGGGCATCAAAGACAGGGCCAAGGAACTCAATGTCGACGTGACGGTCCTGGACGCCAAGGGTGATTCCAGCACCCAGATCAGCCAGATCCAGGACCAGCTCGCGCAGGGCGTGGACGGGATCGTCCTTAGCCCGAACAACTCGGCCGAACTCGCCCCCGGGGTCCAGATGATCCACGACGCCGGCAAGACTGTTACCACGGTTGACTCGGTGATTCCCGGTGACGTCGCCGACGCCGCCGTTGCCTTCGACAACAAGAAAGCCGGGAAGCTTGGCGCCGAAGCGCTGGCCAAGCTGATGGGGAAGAAAGGAACGGTACTCGAATACCAGGGTGCGAAGGGCGCCTACCACGCGATCCTCCGCGGCGAGGGCTTCACCGAGGGCATCAAACAGTTCCCCGACATCAAGGTCATCTCCCGCGACGCGCAGTGGACGGCCGACAACGCACTCTCGCTGACGGTGGACAACTTCACCTCGGATCCGAGCATCAGCGGCCTCTTTAGCCACAACGACGAAATGGTCCGCGGCGTTGTCTCCGGACTCTCGCAGATCAACAAGGCTGCCCCTGTCGGCGCAGCCGGCCACATCCCGCTCGTCGGAGTGGACGGCACCCCGCTGGCTCTTGACCGCATCCGCAAGGGCGTCCAGGACGCCACCATGGACCAGAACCCCTTCGAGATGGGAGCCCTCGCCCTGCAGGCCGAAGTAGACCTTCTCGACGGCAAGCAGGTACCGAAGATGCAGCTGACCGACACCCAGCTCATCACCAAGGAAAACGTCGATGACCCCAAGCTCTGGGGAAACATCTTCAAAAACTAGGGCCAGTCCGGCTCACCCAACCCGTCCGGGCCAGGCGCCACCGTCTGGCCCGGCCAGCACCAAACGCATACTTCACCCAAGGAGAGATAAGTGTCCCGCTTCAAATATTCCTACAACGCCATCGTTTACTACCAGGAAGACATCGCCAAGGGAATCGACCGTGTAGCGCGCTACGGCTACGACGCCATCGAACTCGTCGGAGAACCGGCAACACACAACGTCGAAGAGATCAACAAGCTGACCAAGGATGCCGGCATCGACGTCAGCTCCATCTGCAGCATCTGGTTCGGGGAGGAACGTGACCTGATCAACCCCAGCGCAGCCAACCGGCAGAAGGCACTGGACTACGGCAAATCCGTCGCCGACTTCGCCGCCGGCGTCGGAGCCCCGACCATCATCGTCGGACCATCCCCCGTCGGTAAGACCGAGGCGCTGGCAAGCGACGAACAGGAATGGGACTGGGCCGTGGAGAACGTCCGCACGCTCGGTGAATACGCCGCAAGCGTGGGCGTGAACATCACCCTCGAGCCGTGGAACCGCTACGAAACACACTTCCTGAACCGGCTCGACCGCGCAGTTGCGCTCCTGGACGCAACAGGTCTGAAGAACGGTGGTGTGCATGGCGACCTCTTCCACATGAACATTGAGGAAGACACCATCCACGGCGCCTTCGCCCGTGCCGGCAGCAAGGTCAACCACGTCCACCTGGCAGACTCCAACCGTGCCGCACCCGGCGTAGGACACATTGACTTCCGCCCGACCCTGCAGACACTCAAGGACATTAACTTCGACGGATATCTGACCTTCGAACTGCTTCCCGCGGCATCGAACCCGTTCGCGATGATGGCACGCGGCGGCCACCTGGAGTTCCTGGACCCCTACACGGAAAAGGCCATCAACGAGATGAAGAAGCTGGAACAGGAGCTGTGGCCCAATGAGTAAATACCAATTCGGGGTCAGCACCTTCATCCTGGTCTCACCCTTCACCGACCAGGACGTTGACCAGTTCGACGTTGCCAAAGACATGGGCTACGACCTCATCGAGGTCTGCATCGAAGACCCTGCCGTGGTCAGCGCGGAAGCGCTCAAGAAAGCCTCCGAGCGCACCGGACTGCCCGTGTCCATCTGCGGGGCGTTCGGACCGGACCGGGACGTCTCCCATGAGGACCCCCAGAAGCGGCGGCAGGGCATCGACTACCTGAAGCTGTGCGTCGACATCGCCCAGGCAGTCGGGTCCCCGCACGTGGCCGGTCCGATGTACTCCGCCACCGGCAAAGCCCGGCTGCTTCCCCCGGAAGAACGCCGCCAGCAGCGCCAGTGGGCGGCCGACAGCCTCCGCGAAGTCGCAGACTACGCGGCCGAACGCGGCGTCACCCTCGCCATCGAACCGCTCAACCGCTTCGAAACCGACCTGGTCAACACCGTCCAGCAAGGTCTGGAACTGTGCGAACTGATCGGCCGGGACAACGTGGGCCTCATGCTCGACACCTTCCACATGAACATCGAAGAGAAGAATATCGGTGAGGCCATCACCTCGGCCGGTGACAAGGTTTTCCACTTCCAGGTCTCCGAAAACGACCGCGGAACGCCCGGCAGCGGCCACGTCCCCTGGTCCGAGACCTTTGACGCGCTGAAAACGATCGATTACCAGGGTTCCATCGTCGTGGAGTCCTTCCTGCCCACCGTTGAAGAAATCGCCAAAGCCGTGTCCCTGTGGCGCCCTGTGGCACCGTCCATGGACGCACTCGCCCGTGACGGACTCACCTTCCTGAGGAGGGAATTGCCGTGACCCCAACGCCCGGTGGTGCTCCGGCCATCGTCGAAGCACGCAACCTTGTAAAACTGTTTCCGGGCGTTGTCGCCCTCTCCGGCATGAACTTTGAGCTTCATGCCGGAGAGGTGCACTGCGTCTGCGGTGAAAACGGCGCCGGCAAATCGACGCTGATTAAGACACTGAGCGGTTTTTACACTCCTGACGAAGGCGGTGTCTACGTCGACGGCCAACTCATGCACGCCAGCACCGTGGCATCCAAGGCCGCAGGCATCGCCACCATCTACCAGGAACACAACCTCGTGCCGGACCTCTCCGTCGCGGAGAACATCCTTCTCGGCAACTGGGGCGGTAAAAAAGGGTTCCTCTCCCGCCGCGAGATCCGCAAACGCGCCCGGAAAGCCCTCGACCAGGTCGCCCCGCACCTCAACCTCGACACCCCTGCCATGGCCTTGTCCACCGTGGACGGTCAAATGGTAGAAATCGCCCGCGCCATAGCACAGGAGGCCAGGGTCATCATCATGGACGAACCCACCACCGCCCTGACCGAGCAGGACGTTGACAAACTCTACAAGCTGGTCAACGAGCTGCGGGGCAAAGGCCTGGCGATCATGTACGTTTCGCACAAGCTGGAGGAAGTCTTCACCCTGGCCGACAAGATCACCGTCATCCGTGAAGGCAAGACCGTTGCATCCTCCGTACCGGCGGACCAGCTCGACGCCCGCTCCGTCGTGCAGCTCATGGTCGGCAAAGACGTCGATCTCTACGAGCACGTTCCCCGAGAACGCGGTGATCTGGTGCTCGAAGCCCGCGGCCTAAGCCGCGCAGGTGCCTTCGCGGACGTGGATCTGAAGCTGCACGCAGGGGAGATCGTCGGATTGGCCGGACTCGTGGGAGCCGGCCGTACCGAGGTCGCCCGCTGCATCTACGGCGCCGACAAGGCCGACGCAGGAACCGTCGAGATCGGCGGGCGAAAGCTCCGCCTGAACGACGCGACAGCCGGGATCGCAGCGGGAATCGCCCTCGTCCCCGAGGAACGGAAGCTGCAGGCCATCATCCCCATGCTGTCCATCCGGGAAAACACCACGCTGACACTCCTAAAGCACATCAGCCGCTGGGGAGTGCTGAAGCGCGGCTACGAAAAGAAGATGGTAGGCGACTACATCAAGGAACTTGATGTCAGGACCCCGTCGGCCGAAACGCCGATACAGTCCCTGTCCGGCGGCAACCAGCAAAAGGTCATCATCGCACGCTGCCTGGCCAGCAACCCTAAGGTCCTCATCCTGGACGAGCCAACAAAGGGCATTGATATCGGCGCTAAGGCCGAGATCCACCGCCTGATTGAACAGCTTGCCCGCCAAGGGGTGGCGGTCCTCGTCATCTCCAGCGAACTCCCCGAACTGCTCGAACTCTCCGACCGCGTAATGGTCATGCGGGCCGGCCGGGTCGTAGCGGAGCTGGACAAGGCCCAGGCAACCAAAGAGAACGTCATCGCCTACGCCGCGGCATAAGCCATCCTCCCAGAACGGAAACCATCATGACCGATCAACAAATCCGCCCGTTCACCCTCTTCACCGGCCAGTGGGCCGACCTGCCCTTCGAGGAAGTCGCGCGCCTAGCCTCAGGCTGGGGCTACGATGGCCTGGAAATCGCCGTCTCCGGCGACCACCTGGACGCTTGGCGCTGGGACGAACCCGGCTACGTCGACTCCAAACTCGCCATCCTGGACAAATACAACCTCAAGGTCTGGGCCATCTCCAACCACCTCAAGGGCCAGGCCGTCTGCGATGACCCGATCGACTTCCGCCACGAAGCGATCGTCGGGTCCAAGGTCTGGGGCGACGGGGACCCCGAAGGCGTCCGCACCCGCGCCGCCGAGGAAATGAAACACACCGCCCGCCTCGCGCGCGCGTTGGGGGTGGACACGGTCGTCGGGTTCACCGGCTCCTCCATCTGGCAATACGTCGCGATGTTCCCGCCCGTCCCGGAAAAGGTCATCGACGCCGGCTACCAGGACTTCGCCGACCGCTGGAACCCCATCCTGGACGTCTTCGACGAAAACGGCGTCCGCTTCGCCCACGAAGTCCACCCCTCCGAGATCGCCTACGACTACTGGACCACCGTCCGGACCCTCGAAGCGATCGGCCACCGCGAAGCGTTCGGCCTGAACTGGGACCCCTCCCACTTCATGTGGCAGGGCATCGACCCTGTCTCCTTCATCTGGGACTTCAAAGACCGGATCTACCACGTCGACTGCAAGGACACCAAGCTCCGCCCCACCGGCCGGAACACCGTCCTCGGCTCCCACCTGCCCTGGGGCGACCCCCGCCGCGGCTGGGACTTCGTCTCCGCAGGACGCGGCGACGTCCCCTGGGAATCCTCCTTCCGCGCCCTCACCGCCATCGACTACACCGGCCCGATCAGCATCGAGTGGGAAGACGCGGGCATGGACCGCCTCCACGGCGCCCCCGAAGCCCTCGCCGCCCTCAAGAAGTTCGACTTCCCCGCATCACAGACATCCTTCGACGCCGCCTTCAGCAGCAAGGACTGATCAGTGTGGCGCGCGAAACTTTGACTGTTCGCAAAGCCGGACATCCCGGGTGAGCGCCGCCGATACGGGGAGTACATCCGCGTATCGGCGGCGCTCGAAGTCAGACGTAAGCACGGCGTTGGGGCCGTCCCAAACCGACCCCAAAAAGGATCGCATTGCCAGCCGACCTTTACCTACCCTTGGGCCATGCCGAATGGTCAGCGCGGTGCGAATCACTTGCTCCGCTCGTCATAGGGTCAAGCGCCATAGCTCCGCTCATGATGGGGGAGCTGACCGCCATCGTCCACCTGGAACCGGATCCGGTTCCGGCCAAAGGGCTCACCTTCGACTGCACGGCACTTGGCGGCTCGGCAGAGCTTCGTCAACGAATCACCGCCACCTTGCCTGGCGTCAGCCCTGATAACATCACCGTCACTGTTGGAGCGGGCGAAGCTCTCGCCATGGTTGCTGAGGCAGCCTGCCTTCCTGGCGCCCATGTTGTTATCGAAACTCCGGCTCCCCGAAGTGCCCTTATGGCGGCGCAAAAATAGGCACCTCCGTTACTTTGCTCCAAGCCCCGATCACTGCGTAGTTGGTCGCTGGCAGCTTAAGACCAACCACAAGGGCCGTTTTCCTGAGTTCCCCCACAGCCCGACGGGTTAAGTATTGGAGGCTGGCCCCCTGACCTGGATCGCAGCGGAGCTAGCGGTTAGGCGCGATCTCGCCCGAGAACTGTTGGCCGATCTCCGGCACATCGATGCCGGCATCAAGAACAACGAGGCCCAGACCCGCGACGCGTTGGCTGCGTCCGCCACCACCCTGTAGGATCCCGGGCGTCGGCGTCGTCCGGACCGCACTTTTGGCTTCGGACCGGGTCGTATATCGGTCGGATTGTCCCGGACTGCCTACGGTTTCTGGAGTCCCCAGCGTCCGCAAGGGCCGGAACCCGGTTCGAGTCCCACTGCGGGCACAGCGTGACCCCTCGTAATTGGGGTTTTCGCTTTAATGTGTGGACATTGACCCTCCGCGGGTCCCTCTGACGTTGTCCGCGGTCTGTGTCTGGCGCCGCGGTGGCCTATTCGGTCGTGCGGGTGATGGTATTAGGGTCCTAGCTTGTGGGCCTTCGGCCTGCTGGAATCTAGGGTATGTGCCGTGCTATCTGGCTGTTCCGGTGGCCAGTTGTTGGCCGTCACTCTCAGTCATGGCAGGGAGTTGTGGTGATGACATGACCCAAGCCGAATGTTCTTCGAGAATCTTCCTCGGGTAGCTGCTTTCTGGAACCAGACAGACTGCGCTCAGCGCGGGTTTGTCCAGCCAAAAGGGTGTGCACATTGTGCACACCTTTGTGCACGTGCGGCTTTTCGACCTGCATGTTGGTCCCTTCCTCAGGGTTCTACCTTCACTACTTCATGCAGTTCCCTGTTTCAGGAGACACGACTTCGCGGTTTAGATCGTCGGTGTCGTTGGACGTTCCGGGTTCAGCGGGAACGTCTTTGGTGGTATTTGCGTCTGTGGCGTCCGATCCGTCGACAGAGTGCAGGTGTGTGGGCTCCGGACTTTCTTCCGGGGCTGTCCCGGCTTTGGTTGATCCGTCACTGCCGTCACTGGCCGGTCTCTGTCTGGACTCGCGGCTATCTTGGTGACTAGCTGAGCCTGCTCTTCAACGGCCATGGGCTCGCCGGCAGGCGACGATGACCGGAAACGGCCGGCGCATCACGCGGAGGGTCTGGGGCATACGGAGGTTGTCCATCAAGCTGAGGGTTGAAAGACGTCGAACCGAGAAAGACATGTGCGGCCGCACTACCATCGGATGAAACGTCTCGTTGGCACGTCTCCCAGCCGGGGCTCGATCTCCGTGTCCTCACCAAGTCTTGCGAGACACTTCTGTCGGGTTGCGATCTGAGAAGTTCTCTAGCCATTGTCAGAAGTGCCGAACCGGACCCTATTCTGACAGCCTTCGGCTAACTGCCTGACGTCAGGTTGGGGTGTACCTAAACCTAATAGTGCCGCTGACCAGATACTCGCCCTCGGCCGTTTTTGGCTACGGTCCGCGACAGCCATGGGCGAACCTGACGAAGGGAACGGTACACCCCGTCTGCTTTTCCTATCCCGCGTAGGCGAGGGCTTCTTCGACGATGTGTTCGGCGATGGCGAGGGAAGCGGTTGCCCCGGGGGAGGGTGCGTTGCGGACCTGAACGAGCCGCCCGGTGGAGCGGATGACGAAGTCGTCTACCAGCCTTCCGTCCGAGTTGAGGGCCTGCGCTCGGATCCCGCGCACGCCCGTGACCACGTCGGCTGATTCAATGGCCGGCACGAATTTGCGGGCCTCCTCGACGAATGCTTTCTTGCTGACCGCAGTCCGGACCTGCTGGAGGGTCGCGGGGATGTTATCGGCAGCAAACTTCCAGAAGCCCGGGTACGTGAGCGTCTCCGCGAGGTCGCGGAGGTTGGGGGCGTTGTTCCGGTAGTTTTCCCGGGCAAAGGACAGGAAGGCGTTCGGGCCGAGCATGACGGCGCCGTCCACGCGTTTGGTCACGTGCACACCGAGGAAGGGGTACCGGGGGTCCGGGACAGGGTAGATTAGCCCGTTGACCAGTGAGGAGCGCTCGGGCCGAAGCAAGAAGTAGTCGCCGTAGAACGGCACGATGTGCGGTCCGTCGTCCTTCTTCCCGGGGGTTCCCGTCCGGTCGGTGACGGCGTTGGCGAGCCTGTCAGACTGCAGGCCGGCGCACGTGATGACCAAGTCGAAGGCCTCAGCGTCGAAGCCTGTTCCGGAGACCCTGACCTCGGATCCGGTCGCGTCCAGCCCGGTGACCAAGGCGCCGAGACGGATCTGCCCGCCGTCGGCCTCGACGTCTTTGCCGAGCGACCGGGTCAGTCCAGGGTAGTCGATGATGGCGGTGTGCGGGGAGTGTAGGGCGGCGATGCCTCCGGTGCAGGCGGGTTCCAGCTCACGCAGCCGGTCGCGGTCGATAATGGAGACGTCCGGGACGCCGTTGGCCTTGGCCCGTTCGAAGATGCTGTGCAGCCGGTCGAGCTCGAGGCTGTTGTGCGCTACTACAACCTTCCCGCATTCGTCGAAGGCGATGTTGTTCTCGGCGGCGTATTCGGCCAGCAACTCCACCCCGCGGCGGCAGAGCCGGGCCTTGAGCGAGCCGGGTTCGTAGTAGAGGCCGGCGTGGACGACGCCGGAGTTGTGGCCCGTCTGGTGTCCGGCCAGGCCCGACTCTTTCTCAAAGAGGGTGACCTGAGCGCCGTCGACCATCCGGGACAGCTGCCGGGCCACGGCGGTGCCAATGATTCCGCCGCCGATCACTGCAATTCGCTTCGTTGTCATTACTTTTCTTCCGTTGCTCAAATGATGGCCGACGCGGCGACGAGGCCGACGGATTTGCAGGGGGACGGCCCGAGCAGTGGTTAGCTCCCGGGCCGTCCCAAGCCGCGCTGGCGGGCCCGGAACTAATCCGTAGGGTAGGTATCGGTATGACAGCCGCGGCATGCCTCCCGTACTAGGAGAGGAGGTCCTTGGCTATGATATTTCGTTGGATCTGGTTGGTGCCCTCGATGATCTGCAGTCCCTTGGCCTCGCGCATGAAGCGTTCCATGGGGTAGTCGGTGCTGTAGCCCTTGGCACCGAAAACTTGAATTCCGTCCAGGGTGATCTGCATGGCGGTATCGGTTGCAAAGGTCTTGGCGATTCCGATCAGCGGTGCTGCCTCGCGGGGTGACATGCCGGCGTCGAGAACGGCTGCTGACTTGTAGACCAGGTGCCTGGACGCTTCAAGGCCGATCTTCATGTCTGCCAACATCCACTGCAGGCCTTGGAAATCGGCGATTGGCTGGCCGAATGCCTGGCGTTCTTTCGCGTACGCCACGGCATGTTCGAGGGAGCCTTGGGCGAGACCGAGCGCACGGGCTCCGACGAGGGGGCGCAGCCGTGTAAAGGTGCTGGCCGCGGTCTTGAAGCCTTCGCCTTCCTGGCCAAGCCGGTCGCTGGTGGGCACAAAGACGTTATTGAACTCCACCTCGCAGGACGGGATTGCCCGGCCGCCGATCTTGTTCATCTTTGCGCCCCTGGTGACCCCTTCGGCGTCCGTGGGCACAACGAAGGCGCTGAGCCCCTTGTGACCGGGACCGCCGGTGCGGGCGAAGGTGACAAAGTAGTCCGATACCGGGGCGTTTCCGGCCCAGACCTTTTTTCCTGTCAGCCGGTATCCCCCCGCTACCGGCTCAGCCTTGGTCTGCAGGTTTGCCATGTCAGAACCAACATCGGGCTCAGTGTTGGCCGTGGAGAACCGCAGCGTGCCATTTGCCAGTTTCGGCAGGAACCGCTCACGCTGCTCCGCGTTCCCCGCCGCGCTGATCGCGAAGAACGGCTGCCAGGTCATCATCAACAGGTATGAGGTGTTGTAACAGGCGCGGGTCAGGCCCTCGATGGCCAGTGCGCAACTGAGGATGCCGGAGTCGCGGCCCCCGTGCTCAGGGGCGAACGGAAGTGCAAGCAGGTTCTTCTCCACCAGGAGGTCGAACATGTCTTGGGGGTACTCCCCCGTCTTGTCCCGCCTGTCCGCGCCGGCGGCGACGGGTCCGTCTGCCAACTCGCGGATTTCTTCTTGGAGGGCAATCTGCTCGGCAGTGAGTGCGTACTGCTCCTGCTGTTTGGTCTCGATGATGGTGGTCATGACTGCTCCTTTGCGTGGATTTCTTTGGTACTTGGGGGTTTTGGTGAAGTCGTGGGGGGAATACCCTGCTCGCGGACTATTCCCTGAGCCACCAGCCGATCGATCTCGACGTCCGGGAACCCCAGTTCGTGCAGGACTTCCCGGGTGTGCTCTCCCAGGCGTGGCGGGGGGGCGTCCACAAGAGGCCAGGGCGGGTCCGCCATCACGGGGGTACGGACCTGCCTCAGAGTGCCCACAGTGGGATGCTGCACTTCCAGCGTCCTGGAAGGCGCGCCGGGAAGGACGTCGGAGAGTCCAAGAACGGGGACGATGCCCGTTCCTCCCGGGCCGATCAGTTCCAGCCAGTGCGCACGGGGCCGGGTGCGGAGGATTGCCGCCACCTGCGCGCGGTTCATTTCGAATCCGCTTGACCCTTCAGACTGGAGGCCCGCGGCAATCCAAGATTCACCGTCGGCGTTCAACCACAGCGACAGGCCGTCACCGCAGACGTACGGGCCGCAGATCGAACCGGGCTCTACCCCGGTCGAGCCGGTGTTTCCCACATGGTCGGTTTGTGCATAAAGCTGGGTGTCCAGCAGATTGAGGTCGATTGTGGAGCCTGTTCCGCTTCCTGCCCGGCGGAGGAGCGCGGCAAGGATGCCGACGGCTGCGAGAACTCCCGCACCGACATCCGGAAGACTGACTCCCATCCGCACCGGCCTGCCCTCTAATTGTCCGGTGGAGGCCATCGAGCCACTCAGCGCCTGTATCACCGGATCATTGGCCGGGAGCGTCGCATACGGGCCATCAGGGCCAAAAGCGGAAACGGTGCAGTAGATGAGTTCCGGATACCTGGCGCGCAGCTCGGCGGCGCCCAACCCCAGCCGTTCAGCAGTGCCGGGCCGGAAATTCTGAACAACGACATCCGACTGTTCCACAAGCTGCAGTGCGGCCGCCAACCCTTCGGGCTGCTTGAGATCCAGCGAGATGCTCCGCTTACCGCGGTTGAACCCGAGGAAGATGGCTGACTCGTCGGCGGAGTAGACGCTGCCCATGCCGCGGCCGATCTCGCCGGCGGGTGGTTCGAGCTTGGTGACCTCGGCGCCGAGGTCCGCCAGCAGCATGGTGCACCAAGGCCCGGCGACAAAATGCGTCAGGTCCAGTACGCGCACCCCTGCCAGCGGCCCGGTCATGAGACGGTAGCGCCGTCGGTGTGGCCCGATGCGCCGTCTATGGTGAGGGGGGCCGACGGCCCAAGCGCCAGGGCCGACCAGTCGGGGTGCAGGTGGCGGTACGCCGCTTCGACGATCCAGTAGTTGCCGTAGGGCATGACGTCCTCCAGGGGGAAGCGGGAGAACCCTGCTCCGGCTTTTTCTGCCGGCAGCCGGCCCCAACTGCTGTGCAGAAGGACGCCGCCGGGAGAGAGATAGTTGGTGAACAGTTCCTCGGTAATAGAGTCCGCCGCCGCTGAGGCCCATGCGGCCGATTCATCGTCCAGCCGCGCAAGGCGCATCAGCGCATTCGCTGCGATGGTGGCGCTGCAGGAGTCGCGAGGGACGGCCGGTGCGTCCGGGTCTGCGAAATCGTAGAACGGCACGTGGTCCTCCGGCAGGTGGTCCACATACCAGCGGCACACCTTGCGTGACACCTCGAGGAAGCGGGGATCCCCAGTGGCTTCGTACACGTTGACGTAATTGTGCATTGCCCAGGACTGCCCCCGCGCCCACGTGGTGTTGTCGCTGTAGCCCTGCATTGAGTAGCGGCGGGCGGGCTGGCCTGATTCAAGGTCGAACTCGATTGCTTGGTAGGCCGCGCCGTCCTCGCGCACGATGCCGTAGTCCAGGAGATTGGTGTTGTGCACTCGTGCCGTAGCGGCCAGCTCTGGGTCCACGGCAGCGGCCCAGTAGAACGGGAGCAGGTTCAGCCCCGTGTCAATGACGGCGCGGTTGACGCCGACCACTTGGAAGAACACTCCCAAGCGCTCGTCGAAGTTGGTTCTGTACTGCCGCGTCGCCTCGAGGGCAGCCTTGGCCAGGTCCGAATCCCCGGTGAGGCGCGCTCCCAGACACGACGCGTAAAAGAGGTCGCTGCCGGCGGCCGAGAACCGCGGCGGCTCATGGGACAGACTTCCGGCGACAACGTGGGCCAGCTTCCTGGCCGCGGCACGAACGCGGTCGTCATCGAAGTGGTCGGCCACCAGCCAGAGTCGCCCGGTCAGAAAGCCAACCCACTGGAAGGTGGACCAATCGTGCGGCAAGTAGGTCTCACAGGGACGGTAGCCGCCGGTGGTGTACTTGAACCCGGGAACGGCACCGGCAGGCGAGTTCTCGATGAGCTGTAGCACCGGTTCGAGGCCGCGGCGCACGTCTTCGAGAGCCTGCTGTGCCAAGTTCCGCGTGGAAGTGCGCTGGGTGGTTAATGTCTGGATGATGCTCATGAGATTCCTTCGTGACTCTGGCTGGTGCTCTAGCTGGGGTTGTGTCGGGACTGGGCGGCGGCCGGTTCGGGGCTTAGGGCAGCAGCGCCGCCATCAATGAGATTCCGCAGTTCCGTGTCCGAGATGCCGGCCCCCTGCAGGATTTCCTTCGTGTGTTCACCCAACAGCGGCGGCGCGTTCCGGATAGGGGGACGCTCGCCGTCGAACGTCATGGGGAGGCCGACGGTGGTCAGCTCTCCCAGGGTCGGGTGCTGCATTTTGGCCACCAGTCCGTTGTGGATGACCTGGGGGTCGGACATCGCTTCCGAAAGGCTGTTGACCGGGGCGCAAGGGACTCCGGCGTCCTGAAGGGTCTTCAGCCACTCATCGCTGGGACGCTGTGCCATGAGTGTGCCGAGCTGATCGGCGAGTTCTGCCCGGTGCTCCACTCTTCCGACATTTGTGGCGTATTTTGGGTCGCTGGCAAGCTCCGCCCGGCCCAGCCCTGCACACAGCAGGCGCCAGAACTTGTCGTTGATGACCGCAATGTACACGTAGCGGTCGTCTCGGCAGCGGAAGGCCTGGTAGGGCGAGAACTGCGGGTGCGCGCTCCCCAGCCTCGGCTGTTCTTCGCCGTTAATGAGGTACTCCTGCGCGCGGGGTCCTAAGGCAAATACGGACACGTCGAGCAGGTTCAGTTTGACTTCGCTTCCCTGTCCGTCGCGCTGCCGGCCCACCAGCGCTGCAAGGATCGCATAGCCTGCCATCATCCCGGCGCCGAAGTCCGGAACACTGACGCCCTGCCTGGAAGGCGGGCCATTTTCCTCGCCGGTAATCGCCATGGCTCCGGAGAGTGCTTGGACAATGGGGTCGTTGCCAGCCAGATCCACGTATGGCCCTGAAGTTCCGAACGCGGAGATCGACGCGTACACAAGGCCGGGATTGCGCTCGGCAAGGCTCGCCCGGTCCACTCCGAGCTGCGCGGCTTTTCCGGGCCGCAGATTCTCCACCACCACGTCCGCTTTTTCGGCCAGGCGGAAGAAGACTTCCCGGCCTTCCGGCTGCTTCAGGTCAAGGGCTACGCTGCGCTTATTGCGGTTCAATGACAGAAATACAGCACTCTGGTCACCCGCGTAGATGCTGCCGGCTTGTCTTGACATATCCCCGGTGAAGGGCTTTTCGATCTTGATAACGTCGGCGCCCAGGTCCGCCAGGACCATGGTGCACCACGGGCCTGCGGCAAGGTGGCTGAGATCCAGGACCGTGATTCCTTCAAGCGGCAATCGTTCGGCCATTACTACTCCTTGGTTCGTATTTAGGAAATCGGTTCGAGCATGTGCTGACAGTTCGTCACGATGCAGGGTTTAACTTGTGTTGTCTGTTAGCGAGTAGAGAGTGCGGTGGATACGGTGGCAGCGGCCTGGACTACTTGGGCGCCGAGCTCCTTTTTCTCTGCGGCGTTCGTGCTGGAGCCAAGATAGGCCAGGCTCAGTGCTGCAACAACCTTTCCCGTGTGGTCACGTACGGGGGCTGCGAAGCCGGTGATGGCCGAATGCAGCTCCTGATTGTCGAGCGCATAGCCGCGTCTGGCCTGCTCCTGCAGGTCTTTACGGAAGGCGTCGGCGTCCGTAATCGTGTGGCCGGTCATGCGTTCGAACACATGCTCTGCAAGCCACTGCTCCCGGTCGGCTTCAGGCAGGGCTCCTACGAGTACCTTGCCCAAGGACGTCACATGTGCGGGGATGCGGGTCCCTACGTGCGTTACCAGCCGTACCACGCTGTCCCGGTTCTCGACCTTTTCTATGTAGAGGACATCGTGTCCATCCAGTACAGCGAGGTTGCACGTTCCACCGGTGCGGCCGGACAGTTCCTCCATCGCAGGTCTGGCAAGCTCCGGGAGATCAACGAGTTCCAGCGCAGTGGCCGCAAGAGAGAACAGCCGGAGACTCAGCCTGTACCTTTGGCTGGCGTCCCTGACCACGAACTCCTTGGCCTGCAGGGTTTGCAGGAGCCCGTGCGTGGTGCTTTTGGGCAGGTCGAGTGCCTGGGCGATCTCAATCATCCGCATGGGTGACTTGCGTTGCGAAAGCAGCTCCAGGAGAGCGGCAACACGCTCGACCGAGCGAACAAATCCGTTGTCGCTGACCAATTTTCAAAACTCCTTCTCCGGCTGCACAGTCTATGGAACAGTAACAGCAGGCCCACTCGAATCGTTGCTTGCCTATCCGTTGACGGGTGTCACGGGAGGTCGGCCATCAAGCACGGCCAGAGCATTTTTCACGGCAAGCAGTGCCATGCCCGTCCGCGTTTGCTCCCCGGCGCTTCCAATGTGGGGGGTGAGCACCACATTGTCCAGTTCCAGCAGTCCCGGATGAATGAGCGGCTCATTCTCGAAGACATCCAGTCCGGCCCCGCGGATGCGTTTAGCCTTCAGCGCCTGCACCAGTGCGTCCTCATCTATTAGCTGGCCGCGGGCCGTATTGATGATTACCGCCCCGGGTTTCATGGTGGCGATCCCCTCGGCATCGATCAGGTGGCGCGTCTGGGCTGTAAGCGGTGCATGAAGGCTTATAACGTCAGCCGTGGCCAGGAGCTGGCTCAACGGCATCCGTTCCACCCCGCCGCTGGCAGTTGGTGCGGAGCCAGCGGCGATGACGCGCATTCCGAAAGCCCGAGCCCTTTTGGCAACGGCTTCCCCGATGCGACCGTAACCGACGACGCCGAGGACTTCCCCGGCGAGGTCGCGGCCGAGGAAGACGCGAGGTCCCCACGACCAGGACTCACCGCGCCGCAGGAAGGCATCGGCCTCGACAATCCTGCGGTTGAGCGCCAGCAGGAGACCCATTGCCAGGTCTGCAGTTGCATCGGTGAGGACGTCGGGCGTATTGGTGACCGTGATGCCGCGGCTCCTGGCGGCTTCGATGTCGACGTTGTCGGTGCCAACTGAAACCGCAGAAACCACCTGCAGCTGAGGGCCGGCGCGGTCGAACAGTTCGGCATTCATCACCTCGGTGAGCAATGTAATGATCCCCGCAGCACCGCTAACCCCGTTAAGGAGGTCATGCCGGGTGGGCGGCAGGTCGCGGTGCGGGTGCACCACGAGCTCTCGTCCGGAGTTCCGCAGTATCCTCATCGGTTCCGGCCCGAGGTCCCGTGTAATGTACAAGTGCCCTGTAGGCATGACCACCTCCGTGTGACTAGATCGGTTTATTGCCGGATGACTCAGGCCGGGTCGGTTCCGTTGTCCAGGGTGAGGCCCCGGCGTCCTGAGACCGCCTTACCTGGCTGGGACCCACTGCTGTGCTTGAGGTAAACCACCTTCGTCTGGGTAAAGAAGTCAGCGTTGGTGAGACCGATTGAGAAGGCTCCCAAGCCGGATTCCTTCACGCCGCCGAAGGGTACATGCGGCTGGCTGACCGTCCCGTGGTTGACGTGGATCATGCCCGCGCGGGTTTCCCGGCTGAAGCGCATGACCAGATCGAGGTCTTCGCTGAACACCGCCGCCGCCAATCCGTAATCGGTGTCGTTGACGATGTCGATCGCTTCGTCCACGTCCTTGACGCGGGTAATCGTCAGCACGGGGCCGAAGATCTCCTCGCGGGCGACTGTCATATCCCGCGTGACGTGATCAAGGATGGTTGGGGCGTAGTAAAGGCCGTCCGGAATCTGCCGGTCGGGCGTCGTCCGGACGGCGCCTTCCTCGATGCCCTGGCGCACGTAGCCGGAAACTTTGGTGAGCTGCGCGTGATTGACCAGGGGCCCGACGACGGTGCCTTCGGCGTCGCCCGGGCCCACCTGCAGGCCGGACCATGTCTCAGTGAGAATGGCTACCAGGTCGTCGGCGATCTCTTCGCGCACTAGAACCCTGCTGATCGACGTGCAGCGCTGCCCGGTGGCCTGGATCGCGGCGCTGGTGATTTCCGCGGCGACAGTGCGCAGGTCCTCTGCGCTGTGAACGTAGGCGGCATTCTTGCCGCCGAGTTCAAGTTGCACGGCGCCCATGCGTCGGGCAACAGCCTCGTTGACCGTCCTGCCAACGCCGGTGGAACCTGTGAAGGAGACGCCGGCAATCCGGCGGTCTTCCGTGAGCTGTGTTCCAACTTTTGAGCCTCGACCTGTCACTACGTTCAGGACGCCTTCCGGCAGGCCGGCTTCCCGGAGCAGGGCTGCGAGGGCCAGCGCGGTGAGCGGGGTTTCGAGCGCTGGCTTGAGGACAACGGTGTTGCCGAAGATCAGAGCGGGAGCGATTTTGCGTACGGGGGCGACGGCTGGGAAGTTCCACGGTGTAATGGCCGCCACAACCCCGATGGGTTCGCGTTCGGTGTAGACGAGCTGGCCCGGTGCGCGGCTGGGGATGGTGGTCCCGTGGATGCGGGTGCCCTCTCCGGCAGCGTACTCCAGCTCCATCCGGGCGCGGCCGAGCTCGCCGCGCGATTCTGCCAGCGGTTTACCCATTTCCCGAGTCATCAGCCGGGCGAGGTCTTCGAGGTTCTCTCCGATAAGGTCGCTCCAGCGGCGGAGGATGTCGCCTCGTACCGGTCCGGGGGTCCTGGCCCAGCCGGGGAGTGCGTGCTCGGCGGCACTGATGGCGGCCTCGACGTCCTCCCGGGTCGAATCCGGAACAATGCCGACGATATCGTCCTTGTCGGCCGGGTTCAGGGTCTCTACTCCCTCGCCGGAACTGGGTACCCAGGCGTTGTTGATGAAATTGACCCCGTGCGGGTACTCAAGCGTCTGCTGATCAAGCATGGTGTTCTGCTCCTTGTAAGTTCTGTAGTGTGCTTCGGGCCGGCCGGTATTTATCTGCTCACGCGCTGAACGGTCAGCCCGGCATCGACCCAACTGCGGTCCCAGCTGTCATCATTGATGGCCAGGGTGGTGATTCGTTCACGTTCAACCACGGCCTCGGCTGCTGCAACGACGTCGGCGACACGGTGGCGTGGTACAAAGACGATGCCGTCTTCATCGCCAACTACGAGGTCTCCTTGGCTGACTGCCGTGCCTCCGATTGCAACGTTGCCCCGAATCAGTCCGGGCCCGTCCTTGTAGGGGCCCAAGTGGGAGACTCCGCGGGCAAAGATCGGGATGTCGAGTCCGGCAAGCTCGGAGAGATCGCGGACCGCACCGTCGAGCACGATCCCTGCTATTGCCCTGTTCTGCGCATAGCTGCCTAGGAGTCCTCCGATGATCGCGCGGTCTGTTTGCCCGCCGGCGTCGATCACCAGCACGTCGCCCTGCGCCGCCATGTCGACGGCCTTGTGGACCACCAGGTTGTCGCCGGGTCGAGTCTGCACCGTCAGTGCGCGCCCGATCATGCGCACCGTCTTGGGGGTTGCAGCGTTTGAGATGACAGGGGCCAGCCCGACGGCCCCGCCGAAGCGCTGCATGGCGTCAGAAAATGCGGCGGTCGGGAGATTGGCGCAACGCGCAAGAAGGTCAGTGGGGATCTCAGTGACCTCGTCGTATACAAGACACTCGGCCGTCATTTCAGATACCTGCCGATGCCGGCCGTAGGACCGCTTTCATCACGGCGCCGGCCTTTACGTCGGCGACTGCTTCATTTGCCCGCTCGAGGGGGTATTCGGAGAGAAGGGCAGCAAGATCGAACTCAGCGAGCAGTCGGGGGAGGGTCTGGATGTAACGAATGTAGTGCTGTGGAGAGAAGCCCCAAGACCCCTGAACGGTCAACTGCTTTCGCGTGATGTAGTGAGGGTTAATGGGAGTCGTGCCGTGGTCCGTGTATTGCCCCACCACGCAATACTGTCCGCCCGGACGGACCATTTCGATACCCTCGGCCACAGCCGAAGGGATGCCGGCGCATTCAATAACTACGTCTGCGCCCTGGCTATGGGGGGTAAGGGCCTTGACCGCGGCGATGCGGTCCTCAGCGCTGGTTCCGTCCATAACGTCAAAGTGCTCGTGTCCCACGCCGAGTTTGGCAGTGATCTCCAGCCTCGAAGCGGGACCGCCCACGATGATGACCTTCGCTGCGCCCGATAGCTGGGCGTAAATCGCGGCAGCAACACCCACGGGCCCGCTGCCCTGGATCACTACGATGTCCCCAAAGCTGATCTTTGTTTCATAAAGGACGCCGTGGACTGCTGTCGGGCCGGCACAGCCAAGGGGGATGACATCCCGAGGGGTGATCCCGTCAGGAAGCTTCACAAGGGTGGTGCCAGGCTGCAGGTACATAGAGTCCGCCCACCCACCGGAAAGGTGGGGGAACGTGTCGGCGCGCTGGTTGATACCGTAGATCCGCCGTGATCCGGTGCAGAGCGTCGGCTGCTGTTCAACGAGGCAGTACCTGCACCTGCCGCATG
Organism: Arthrobacter sp. NPDC058097; assembly: GCF_042884885.1. NCBI lineage: Bacteria > Bacillati > Actinomycetota > Actinomycetes > Micrococcales > Micrococcaceae > Arthrobacter > Arthrobacter sp. NPDC058097. Next base: position 95,386 of record NZ_JBHVSZ010000003.1, on the reverse strand, counting down.
CCACGCTGTTCTGCCACGCGACGGCGTCACCAACTGCAAGCGGATTCCCGAGAACGTCGTGGGTGAGACCCTTGCCGAGAGCAGCGATGCGTCCCACTGCTTCGTGCCCCAGGACGACGGGGGTTGGAATGGGCAAGCGGCCAGCCTGCAGGTGCACATCAGTGCCGCAGATTCCTGCGTACTCAACGTCAACAACAGCCGCGTTCTCACCTGGTTCCGGGATGTCGAAACTTCTCATTTCAAAGGGCTGTTCGAAAGCTGAAAGCACCATTGCTCGACTCTGAGCGGTCATCTGATTCTCCTTGGGTAACACCTCATGGGACCCGTCCAGTTCATATATACGGACTGAGTTCTAAATAAGGTACCTTCTTGTCGGAGCTTATTCAACCCTTTTGTATTGATAAGGAGCACGAGCATGAGGATCTTGGCAGCGCCGGATAAGTTTCGCGGAACCGCAACCGCGGCCGAAGTGGCCGACGCGATAGCGATGGCTGCACGGGGTCTGGGCCATGTGGCGGAGAGTCTGCCGATGGCCGACGGGGGCGAAGGCACGTTGGAGGCATTGGGGGGCGCGACGGAGGTTTCCGTGGTCACCGGCCCAGACGGCATACCCAGGGAAGCGCGCTGGCGGCTCTCGGAGGGGACGGCTGTTATCGAAATGGCCCGCGCCTCCGGCCTGGCCCTACTGCCGGGTGGGATCAACCATCCTTTGGCGGCCACATCCGCAGGCACAGGTGAGCTCATTAGGGAAGCCTTCGACCGCCGGGCCCGTACGGTCATCGTCACCATGGGAGGCTCCGCCACCACGGACGGAGGACTGGGAGCAATAAATGAAATGGGCAGCATCCCCAGCGGTGCCCGGCTGATTGTCGTCTGCGATGTGGAGACGCGGTTCAAGGATGCAGCGCGAGACTTCGGCCCGCAAAAGGGCGCATCTCCCGAGCAGGTTGCTGAGTTGACTGAGCGGCTTGAAGATCTCGAAGCTGAGTATCGGGACAGATTCGGAGTCAACATCGGAGATACGGTTGGCTCTGGGGCAGCTGGAGGCCTGGCCGGCGGGTTGCTTGCTGCGGGAGGGAGCCTGCATCGCGGATTTGACTACGTCGCGGGCATGCTGAACCTGGATGCCGCGATTGACAGGGCCGATATTGTGCTGACCGGTGAAGGACTCATTGATTCCCAGTCCTTCAAGGGAAAAGTGGTGGGAGGAGTCGCCGCCAGAGCCCGCATGCGAGGTATTTCTGTTGCGGCGGTGGTGGGCAGTGTCGCTCCCGGATTCGTCAGCCCGATTCCGGCCCGCAGCCTTGTGGAGACGGTGGGCCCGGCGGCCGCGATGGAAGAAACGATTTCGGCGGTTGGCGAAGCTGCAACTCTTGTCATCACGGACCTGACTTAGGCCACGGTCAACACCACGCGGCCGGCTAGAGTTACCGCGCACCTAGCCAACCGAAATGGGGCATCAATGGGCGGGCATCGCAGTGCATGACAGAGAAAGCTCTGAGGACCCACCAACGGCGCGCGAATTCCCATTGCCCCAGTGAAGATTTGTGTCCCCGAGCCGGTCCGCACGGTCTCGTCCTTCCCGGCTGCATCTGCTGCAGTGGAAGTCCTTCGGGGAGCCCGTGCGGTGCGGCGCAGGCCAGCCGTCCGCCGAAGAGGCCGGGGATGAACCAAGGCAAAGCGACCTGCCGGCTTAGCTCGCCACCCGCACCGTGCATTACGCATGCTGCCTAATGCACGGTGGTAACACCTCAATTCCATGCATCGTCCAGCGCCTGGGCGACGACGAAGGCACCCTTCCTCCCCATCTAGCAGTCTGCAGCGGCACGGCGTCAATTCCTTCCTCGTGCTGCATCAGGCCGGCTGCACGTTTTACGCACCAGTGACACAAAGCACAAAAAGCTTGTTTTGCAGCAAAAAGGGTCGTACCTTATTTGGAACTGGGTACCGCATCTCGAACTGGTGCGATCCGGGAGTACCGAAACAAGGAGAATTACGTGACCGCTCAGAGCCGAGCAATGATGCTTTCGGACGACCAGCAGCCCTAACGCTCCACGAAGACCAAAATCGTCTGTCCGGGCCAAATGCCTTGAACTGACGCCACATCCATCTCCGCACTTCCTCCGATTACCGATGCCGCACGATGCAATGGCGGACATCAGCGGGGGAAATAGCGAAAACGACGTCCACACTTTCTCGAGGAGACTTCCATGTCAGAACAGCAACCGGCCGGCGCGTCCCTGGTTCACACCATCGACGAGGGGGACCGACGATGAACGCTGAAGCCAAGACTGCTACCACACCCCGTTCCCCAGCAGCCACCCTGGGCCGAGGCAACCGTTACCGGTGGGGGATCGGCGGCCTTCTGGCTGCGGGCGCTTTCGTCAATTACATCGACAGAGTCAACATTTCGATTGCTGCCACCCCGCTCAGTGAATCCCTGCACCTGTCCCCCGGAGAGCTTGGACTGCTCCTGTCGGCCTACCTATGGACTTACACAGTTCTGCAGCTACCGATTGGCTACCTGATCGACCGCATAGGCGTGCGATGGGTCATGCGAGTCGCGGTAGTTTTGTGGACTGTCTCCTCTTTCGTTACCGCCATAAGCGGCGGCCTCGGGCTCTTGTTGATTTCGCGGCTACTCCTGGGAATTGGCGAAGCCCCCGCATGGCCGGCGTCCTGGAAGGCCATGGGATATTGGTTCCCGGCTCGTGAGCGCGGCAGATGCATCAGCCTGCTCGACGCGTCTTCGAGGGCCTCAAACGTGTTGGGCTTGCCCGTCATGGCCTATGTGGTTTCCGTTTTTGGCTGGCAGTCCGCATTCGTCTTGACAGGGGTCGTCAGTCTGGCCTACACGATCGCGTTCTGGGTCATCTACCGCAACCCCGCGGAGGCCCGCCGAGCGGCCAAACTATCCGCAGCCGAACATGAATACATCCTGGAGGGAGGCGCACAGCAGGAGACGTCCCCGTCCGAGTCCCCATGGTCGAACGTCAGCTATCTGCTGCGTCGCCGCAAGACCTGGGGATTGGCCATTGGCTACGCAAGCTACGTGTATGTCTATTACCTTCTGTTGTCATGGCTGCCCTCCTACTTGGAAAAGTCGCAAGGTATGAGCGTCCTGAGTAGCGGAATATACTCCGTGGTTCCTTGGCTTGTGGCGGTCATTGCCGAGCTTGCTATTGCCGGGTGGCTGATGGATCGCCTCATCCGGCGTGGATTTGACCCCACGAAGACCAGACGTGCCTTCCTGGTCCTCAGCATGGTCGGTGCGCTGGGCGTCGCGGGAACCGTGACGACCCACGACATCGTCGCTGTGATGGTGTATCTTTCGATCGGTGCTGCCGGGCTGGCTGTCAACGCTCCAACGGGTCAAAGCATTATCACCCTCATCGCGCCCCGAGGATCCGTGGCCTCTTTGGGCGGCATTGTCAACGGGGCGGCAAATCTTCTCGGCTTAACCGCCCCGATCGTCACCGGTCTCGTCGTCGAGGCCACCGGAAGCTTTGCGGGTGCCTTCGTAATCGCCGGGATCGTCACAGCGATCGGAATACTCTCGTACGTCGTGGTGCTCGGCCGGATCGAACAGATTCCCGAACCGTCCCAGTCATAGGCGCGTCCGTACCGGGCCACAAAAGTCCAAAAATCTCGCTTCGAAACGAAATCAGGAATCGGCTACGCCTGCCGGGCAGGTCTACGCAGGGCCCGACTTGAGCCGCTGTCGATGGACGCATTCCCGCAATCGGATCGGAAGGCAGTGATCCACCACCGCCTGGATGCAGCTCTTGCCATCAAGTTCCACGCTTCTGCTCCGGGTCGCCTTTCCCTGCCGCCGATTATCGACTGAATCTCTCCTGAGCTATGCCGCTAGGGCCTGAGCACGGTATTGCACCGGGCTCAGGCCCTCAAGCGTGATTCAGAGTCCTTGGGTGTTGTACCAGGTTGTATTCGACAATTGCGGTTTCGAGTGCTCCGGCACTTTTAGCCGCCCAGCCAACAAAGAGCCGTTCGGCCTAGGTGAGTGAGCGCAGTTTTGCAGTTGTCCTTATTGCTTTGGTTTCTTCCAGCGAAGCTAGGGGGTGCCGCCGGAGGCTTCCTCCGCGACAGGATGGACGAAGCCATCTCCGTTGACGAAACATCAGGAACAGGCCAGAACCGGGGATATTGCCTGATCTTCAGGTTGAATCGTTTTAGTGTAGGGGCAGATCCGGTATCGGGTCCCCGGGTACCAAGTCAGTGAAGGACGCATGTTGTGAGTACGTCGTTACTGCGCAGGCTCAACTCCGGCCTGGACGATGCAACCGGCATCGCCGGGAAGGTCCGCACCGGCCGGCGCAGCGCCGTCGACGTCCTGGCCCGTGCCCGTGCGGTGGCGGAATCGGCTGCAGGCAAGACTGTGAATGCTTTCATTACCCAAGACTGGGACCGTGCCGCCGAGGCCGCCGCCGCTCTCGACAAACGCCGTGCCGCCGGCGAAAAATTGGGGCCACTGGCCGGAGTGCCGCTCAGCGTCAAGGATGCTATTGCAGTTGCCGGGTTGCCGGTAACCGCCGCCAGTCTCGCGTTCGCAGACAGGATAGCGACCACGACTGCGCCGGCCGTGCAGCGTCTGCTGGACGCCGACGCGATCCTGATCGGCAAAACCAATTGTCCCGAGTTCGCGTTCGGCCCCACCTGCGACAGTCCGTTAGGGGGCCGGACGACCAATCCGCGGTTTCCGTCGGCCACCCCGGGCGGTTCCAGCGGGGGCGAGGCGGCCGCCGTCGCTGCAGGAATCTCCGCCCTGGGGATCGGCTCGGACTACGGCGGTTCCCTCCGATGGCCCGCCCAGTGCGTGGGAATAGCAGCATTGCGTCCGGGGGTGGGCAGCCTTCCCGGCGAGGGGCAAGTTCCCGGAACGGATGGGTCTTTCGGCGACGACGGCAGTATCCCGGCTGCCGGCACCGGGGTGCAGGGCACCTTTCAGACCATCGGCCCCATGGCCCGGTCCGTGCGCGATCTTCGCACCGCCTTTCGGATCATGAGGGACCAGCCGGGTACCGGTGCTGCCGAACCGGCCACGCTTGTCGGTAACGACGCCGCCGCGGCCTTGCCCGGGAAACTTCCGATGCGGCTTTTGTGGACCGATGGCAGCAGATTCGGCCCGGTCCGGCGGGAGGTCCGGGACATGATGGAACAGGCCGCTGCGAAACTGGCCGCGGACGGCAGTGAGATCCGTGAAGAACCGGAAGCGTTGAGCGGCTGCCTGCCGGCCTACGCCCGCCTGCGGGCAGTGGACCCCATGAAAGAACATGCCGCAGCAATCAGGGGTCGGGAACACCTCGTCAGCGCGCCGAACCTGCACACCATCCGGTCGACGTTCCTCTCCAGCCCCGCCGAAGTCCGGCACGCCTGGAGAGCGGCCCAAGCTGCGCGGAAGGCGGCACAGGAACAACTTGCCGCAGTCGACGCCCTCATCCTGCCCGTAGCGGGCGGCCCCGCCGCCGACGCGGAGGGGCGGCTGGACATCGACGGGACGTCCGTCCAGGACTGGGAAATCATGGGGCACTGCCGGGCAGTAACACTCACCGGCTGCCCCGCAGTCTCAATTCCCATCGCCATGTCATCCGACGGGCTCCCACTATCCATCCAGATTGTGACCGGCCCCGGACTCGAACTCCACGCGCTGGACATCGCCGAACAGCTGGAACTGCTTCTCGCCTAGGCAAAGCCAAGTTTGCGCCCGCATCCCCAACCTCCCGGCCGATGGCACGGCCAGGTGCCTGCCGCCACAAGCCCTAACGCGGTGACGGGCCGAGTACGGTTCAAACCGGCCTTTATGCAACTCCGATAACCACGATTCCGTCAACCATCGGGAGCGGTCTGACGAGTCATCCCCTGTAGGTCGTCGGTGACGCCAGTCACTTTTCCCCCCAAAACACTAGCTTGTCGACCAAAATGATAACGAAGCCATTCATTTGGTTCTGTCAAGAACGCAAAAGCAAAGAGCAGAAATGTCTCTTACGATTGGGCCTGTCCGCCGCCACTTCCGTATTCTTTGGAAGGGCAGCGGAGACGCCAGTCGCCGCTGCCAGCATTACTCATCCCTTAACCTCCGCCTCCGATTTCATAAGGCTCAACCTGTCGGCGATTCGGGCAAATGCGTGCGCGGAGATAGGTTCCGACTTCGAAAGTACCTCGGAGCACCTTGCAGCTAAATGGAGCGCCTGGGGACCTCGGCAATCCATGAACTTCGATAGCAGATCCCCATTAGTAGAGTCAGCGAAAAGATCCGTCACTGGCCCCTTATTGGTCCTGGATGAACAAATGCGCAATATGTCATCATCTACCTGTCCTGCCAGGATTTTCTCTTTGCTTGCCGATGCCAGCCGCAGGAAGCTTGCAAAACGAGAATTAGTATGGACATTGTCCGCACACTCAGTTCCGGCGCTGCTGGCTAGCGTATCTGCAAAATCCTGCATGCTGAGATGCGCCAAGACGCGCCAAGCAGTCACTCGTTCCTTTTCAGGGATTGACGTGCCGAGCCACGCCAAGCTTGACTTGGGCGCATTCCTGAAATGCTTAACAAAATTACGGATGGGATTGAGGCGCGACAGTAGGCTGAGCCAATCACTAGGCCGATCATTGAATAGTTCAAGCCAGCCGAGGTTGATCGGGTCCTGCCCACTTTGAATCCCTCGCGCAACTATAAAATCTCGTAGCCGGTCGACCTGTTTCTCTGATAAGGCACCGTCCGTCCCCGCGGTACTACTCTCACCTGTTTCATTATAAGCAGCCTTATCCACTGCCGTCAGCGCGGTAGCTGTGAAAAGTACGAACTTTTGAATAGCGAGATATTGATCACCCACAGGCATTTCAAAAAGAACATCGATAAGCTTGGATAAGGAGGCACGGACCAGTTCGGTCCCCTCAGGAGTTCGTGGATAAGCAAAATAGAAGTGCAGTGCCAGCAAAGTAGCGGGCACGCCGCGGTCCATAACACCAACAGGAACAGTCCATTGTCCAAACGAGTCCGATGCCACTTCCGGTCTCCCCGAAATCAGGTCATCGAAGCCCGGTCGAGACTCCCAAAAACTCTCCGTTGCTGCCGGTGGAGTCATTGCGACGCGCCTGGGTGGATGCTCCGGAGCCTGGGGGCATCCGGCGGCGTTGCTCGATGGCGGCATGGCCGCCTACCGTGGCGCCCTGGAAACGGCAGCGCCTTCAATACCGCCCCGGGCTTTCACCGCCCGGTCATGGCCGGCGGACCTGCTCGCCGATCGACGAAACCGTCGAGGACGGAGCCGTGGTGGTGGATGGCAGAAACCGCGACTGGTACGAGGGCAGGCAGGACCCCATCGATCCCGCGCGGGGCATATCCCGGGCGCGGTAAACCTTCCGTGCTGCGGGAACCCTGAGCCGAACGGGAGGCTGGCGCAGCCGCGGCAGCTGCGGGAGAACTTTAGAGAGGCAGGCATTGAGTTAGCCGACGGGGTCATCTCTTACTGCGGCTCCAGTGTCACCGCCTGCTACAACCTCCTGGTGATGGAGCACGTTGGGCTGGGTAAGGGCCGGCTCTTCGTCGTCGGGTGGTCGCAGTATTGCCATGCCCCACACCTTCCCGTCGAGACGGGCCGCCAAGGTTCCCTTGGCGAAGCGAGGGCACAGCGGGAACGCCGGCAGCAGTCCCCGCCGTCGAAGGGTTGAGTTGGGGAGATTCCTGGACGACCTTGGGATGAAAGCGCGGTGACATTGGATCGGGCGTTCTGCGACAAGGAGTTCCATGCTTCCTCCAAGGACCCAGGCGGAAACTTGGAACTGGCCGGCGGCGGTGGTCCAGTGGTCCACCCTCCGGGACCTGGCTTCCTAACCCAGTCCGCCGTCGGCTCCACACGCCGACTGCCCGTGAAGGCGCGGACCATGACAGCACGGTGCGGTGCGGCTAGTCTGACGGGCATGGCCCAGACAGGATCGCCCGCACGCGCGTGGATCGGGACGGTCTTCTTCCTCTTCCTGGCGCCGGGCGTTGTCGCGGGCCTTATCCCGTGGGTCATCTCCGGCTGGCGGCGGTTCGACTGGGGCGGCGCAGGCTGGGCCGTTGTCCCGGTGGCCTGGCTCATGATCACTGCCGGCGCGGCATTCCTCCTGCACGCCTTTGCACTGTTCGCGATGCACCGCGGAACGCCCGCTCCGGTGGCTCCAACGGAGACGCTCGTCGTGACGGGGGTCTACCGATTCGTCCGCAATCCTATGTACCTCGCGGTGCTCACCATCATCCTGGCCCAGGCGCTGCTGTTCGGCAGCTGGTGGCTCGTGCTCTACGCCTTGATCGTCCTCGCAGCGGTCGTCGCGTTCGTGAAGGGCTACGAGGAACCTACCCTTACCAGCACCTACGGCGAGCAATATCTCGACTACCGGCGGAACGTCCCAGGCTGGTGGCCGCGGCTCTCACCCTGGCAAGCCCCTGAACCATAATTGACGAATCGCCCGTTATTAGAACTGAGGTAAAAAGTGAATTCAGCCGCTGCTATTCCTGTCACCGCCGTTCGCGTGGCCGAGTTGCTTCCCGAAGGCGAGCCGATGCCCGTCTACGTGCATATCATTGACCACCCCCAAGCGCGTGTGCTGGTTGACACCGGCCTGACCGAGCTACATCCGGCGGTCGCTGATATGCAACCCCGCCTCTGGCCGTTGAACGAGCAGGACTTCGACATCCGAGGTGTCGACATCGTCGTTAACACCCACCTGCACTTCGACCACTGCGGAGGCAACCACCTCTTCGCGGGCAAGCCCATATATGTCCAGCGTCAGGAACTCGACGACGCCCGCAACCAGAATGACTACACCATCCCCGAATGGGTGGACGCGCCCGGGACGCACTACGTGCCGGTAGATGGCGACTTCGAACTGCTTCCTGGGCTACGACTCCTTTCGGCACCAGGGCACACCCGGGGCTCACAGATTGTTGTCATCGACGGAGACCGAGGCCCGACTGTTATCGCTGGAGACACAGCAGTCTGGTTCGACGAACTTGATAACCCCCGCACCGAGGGACAGCGACTGGTGCGCTCGCTGGACCCCGAAATGGTGTGGCTTGCGCACCAGCACAAGCCGTGGTCCGAGGCGAAGCCCCGGTAGTTAGCGTCCTGCAGACGCCCCGCCGGTACCGCGGGACGCCCGCCTGGGAATCGACGCCGACGCTCAGGGCAGTGCGCCCACAAGGTGGCCGGCCGTTAGGGACAAGCGCTGCCCGTTGATCTGTTCTGCCTCCAGCTGGAAGATCCGCTCTACAGCATCGGCAAGGACGCCGACGTCGGTGAAGCCCGGAAATTTCCGTTCGGGCTGGGCTGCGCGCATGCGGTCATCGACCAGAGCCTTGACCACAAAGACCAGGGCGGCTGAGTTCTGAGCGGAGAGGCTTTCGTTTCCTCCCTGCAGTTGCCGGAGCCCGTCGGCCACGGCGAGGGTCCATGCCTCGGCGGCAGACTTGACGGCAGCATAGGCGGCGCCATCCGCCGTTGGCGAGGAAGCGGACTGCGCGGAAACGATGGCCAGGCGTCCGGCCGGGGAAGCCGCCAGGTCATCGTAAAACGCCCGGCTGGTGTTTCTCAGGGTGGTGAGGACGCTGGTGTGGAGGAAGTCCCAGTCGTCGTCCGACTGGCCTTTGATGCCCTGGCCGCCGCGCCACCCTCCTACAAGATGGATGAGGCCGTCCACAGGACCGAGATCCTGTCGGACTGACTTCGCCAGGTCTTCAACGGCTTGCAGGTCCGCGAGGTTGCAGACATAGCCTGTGACGTTGTCGTACGTGCCCGAGAGCTCCTGCACCCGGTCTTCAAGAATGTCCACGGCGGCTACGTATGCCCCTGCCTGCGAGAGGGTGCGGACCACTGCAACGCCGGCAGCGCTTGTCGAACCGGCGACGACGACCGTGCGCCCCGAGAGGTTCTGGCTCATGCGCCTGCCTCGCCCTCAGTCTTCACAGGGCTCTTACCGGTGATCCCGGCAGTTGATTCAATGACCGGGCGCATCTTCTTCTCCAGGGCTTCGTAGAACATTGACAGGGGAAATTCGTCATCAAGAACCTGGTCCGTCAGTCCCCGGGGAGGGCCGTCGAGCGGAAGGGCCTCCGGTCCCTTGGCCCAGGCGGAGGACGGGCTGGGGGTGAGGGTTTCCGAGACGAGCTGATAGGCAGCCAGCCAGTGTGCGGTCTTCGGCCGGTCGATCGAACGCCAGTAGAGTTCCTCGATGCGGACACCCAGCTCGACGACCACGGCGGCGACGTTGTTCCAGTCGATGCTCAGCTTTCCATCGGTCCAGTGCAGGACCCGGTGCTGGTGCATCCAGGCGAACAGCAACTGGCCGCCCACGGCGTCGTAGTTGCGGACCCGATTCCCGGTGATCGCGAAGCGGAAGATGCGGTCGAAGATCACAGCGTACTGCACCAGCCTGGCGTGCTTGCGGGCGTCGTCGGAAGCCGTTTCATCCCGCTCGATGAGGACTGACTCGCGGAAGGCGGTCAGGTCACAGCGAAGCTCCTCAAGGGAGTAGAGGAAGTACGGCATCCGCTGCTTGATCATGAACGGGTCAAAGGGCAGGTCACCTCGCATGTGCGTCCGGTCATGGATTAGGTCCCACATGACGAAGGTCTTCTCCGCGAGGTGTTGGTCCTCGAGCAATTCCGCGGCGTCAGCCGGCAGGTCCAGTGCAGTAATGCCGGCAGCAGCTTTGAGGACGCGACGGAACCGGGCAGCTTCACGGTCCGCGAAAATGCCTCCCCATGTGAACGAAGGGGTGCTCCGGACCGCCACGCTCTCGGGGAAGAGCACTGCGGAGTTCGTGTCATAGCCGGGCGTGAAATCGACGAAGCTGATGGGGACGAACAGCTTGTTGGAGTAGTTTCCTGCCTCCAGTTCAGCGACGAAAGCAGGCCATATAACCTCGATGAGGACGGCCTCAAAGTAGCGGTTGGTACTGCCGTTCTGCGTGTACATGGGAAACACCACCAGGTGCGGCAGCCCATCGATGCGCCACTGCTCGGGGTGGAAGGATACCAGCGAGTCGAGGAAATCAGGTACGGCGAAGCCCTCGGACGCCCACCGCTGGAAGTCCTGCCCGAGCAGTTCAAGGTATTCCCTGTCATGGGGAAGGTGGGGACGCAGGTCGTCGATTGCGCCAGTAATGGTGCTGACGTTCCGGCGGGCCTGGTCGTGCTCAGCGGGTTCCGGAACGGAACCGTCCTGGGCTTGAACCTGCTGCAGTCCAATGACGGCTGTCTTTAGAGCCTGCCATGCCGGGAGCGCCTTGAGGTCTTCTGCCCGGGTGGTTGTCGCTTCGGGTCTTGCGAGGACAGACATGTTCGTTCCTTCCGTTGAGGGGTCCCGAAGAACGTAGCAATGGGTAAGCATGCATGATGTGTTTTTTCGACAAGAGTAAGGAATTCTTGTGCTCACGCCGGTTCTTTCCGGACCTATCCGTAAGACTTCGAGCGTTCGCCGGGCAACATTCGCTTCGCAAGAGGGCTCTTTCTCTCCGTGTGTTAGCTTGATCACCGTCCTTTCCGGCCGGGCCCGCCGGAAAGTTCAATCCACCGCAGCTACCTTCCCGGAGGCATCATGGGACTCAGCTCCCTCACGCAAACAACTTCCACAGACATCAAAGACGATGAAGTGGCACAGCCCGGATACGCCCCAGCCACAGGGGCAGCTCGCAGGTCCGACGAAACCGCCAACGAACTCAAGCGCGGGCTAAGCAGCCGCCACCTGCAGATGATCGCCATAGGCGGTGCGATCGGTACTGGGCTGTTCGTGGCCTCGGGCGGCACTATTTCCCAGGCGGGCCCCGGCGGTGCGTTGGTCGCCTACGCGCTGGTCGGGCTGATGGTCTTCCTGCTGATGCAGTCACTCGGGGAGATGTCGGCCAAGATTCCGGTCGCCGGTTCCTTCCAATCCTTTGCCACCCGCTTTGTCTCCCCGTCCTTTGGGTTCGCGATCGGCTGGAACTATTGGTTCAACTGGGCCATCACGGTGGCCGCCGAACTGGTCGCGGCCGGAATCATCATGGACTTCTGGTTCCCGGGGGTCCCGGGCTGGGTGTGGGCCGGGATATTTCTACTAGTGCTGGCCGGGCTCAACGCCCTGTCCGCGAAATCCTTCGGTGAGTCAGAGTTCTGGCTCTCCCTCATCAAGGTCACCGCAGTGGTGCTCTTCCTGATCGCCGGAGTGCTGATGATCTTCGGCATCCTCGGCGGCAACTCCCCGGGGCTCAGCAACTGGGAAACCCGGGATGAAGTGTTTCACGGGGGCTGGGTCTCGATCATTTCGGTCTTCATGATCGCCGGGTTCTCCTTCCAGGGCACCGAGCTGGTGGGCGTGGCCGCAGGCGAAGCCAAGAACCCGCGCCGCGAAGTGCCGAGGGCTATCCGCACCGTCTTCTGGCGCATCATGCTCTTCTACATTGGCGCCATCTTCATCATCGGTTGCCTGATCCCGTTCACCGATCCGAGCCTGCTGGCATCCGGCGAGGCCGATGTTGCGGCGTCGCCGTTCACCCTGGTCTTCTCACGCGCCGGCATCGCCTTCGCCGCAGCCCTGATGAACGCGGTCATCCTGACCGCCATCCTGTCCGCGGGAAACTCCGGACTCTACGCCTCCACCCGGATGCTTTACGCCATGGCCCACGACGGCATGGCCCCAAAGGTCTTCGGCCGAACCAACGCACGCGGCGTGCCGATCCCGGCGTTGCTGGCGACCACGGCAGTGGGGCTCTTCGGGTTCCTCTCCGCTATCGTCGGTCAGGGCGCGGCCTACTCCTGGCTGCTGAACATGTCAGGCCTGTGCGGCTTCATCGTCTGGGCGGGGATCGCGGTCTCCCACTACCGTTTCAGGCGAGGCTTCCTGGCCCAGGGGAACAAGGTCAGCGACTTACCGTATAAGGCGTCGCTGTTCCCCATTGGCCCACTCCTGGCCTTCGCCCTGCTGGTCCTGGTGATCGCAGGACAGAACTACGAGGCTGTGCTTGCCGGGCGGGTGATGGAGGTGCTTTCCTCGTACATCGGCTTGCCGGTCTTCATTGTCCTGTGGCTGGGTCACCGCTACATCACCAAGTCCAAAATGGTGCCGCTGCACGAGATGGATCTCGAGGCACCCAAGGACGTTGAGGACGAACCTGGCGGCGGCACCCGGTGACCATGCTGCCGCGGGCCTGCCCGACGCATTGATCGGGAAACCGGGAAGCCAGGTGGGAACTGCACCCGGCTTCCCGGTTGCCCGTGGCGGTCATTACCGACTGTTTCTGATGGAACGTGCCGTCATTCGGGTGCGGGTCCCCCCGCGCCAACCTTTCCTCAAGGAACGCGTCCCAGAGTTGATATCGGCGGAACGGCTTTCACTTCGGATCGAAAGGACGGCAATGAACATCAGGCGCACTACCCTGTCGGCAGCGGCACTGTTTGGGGCCCTGGCGATGGCCGGCTGCGCCTCGTCAACCCCGGCGCCAGCCACGACCAAGGCACCCGCCGCCACGCCCGCAACGAAGGCCGCCGCCACGCCCGCAACCAAGCCTGCAGCCCAGAAATTCACGGCAGCCACCAGCGGCAAGCTCCTGGCGGCCCGGCTCATGGCACGCGTCCACCCCAAGGACGCGGGAGTAAAGATCACCGGGGTGGAGTGCAAGAACTTCCCGAATCTCAAGGTCGGCACCCATACCGACTGCCAGGCAAGGGTCAACGGCGCCAAGCGCGGGTATCTCGTCACGTTCACCGAGCGCGACGGACACTACGTCGTCAAGGCGCAGAAGAAAACCTGGTAGCCGCTGGGCGCGGGCGCAAGGCTATACGCGGGAGGACCTGCCGCGGAGGAAGTGGAAGATCAGGACCACCACAGCGATAACCAAAAGCAGGTGAATCAACCCGCCGCCGATGTTGCCGAGCAGGCCGAGAAGCCAGAGAACCGCAATAATGATGGCTATCCAAAGCAACATGACAGTCTCCTTTGTTTGTCGCGGATGGAAACGCCAGTTTGGGCGTCCCTGCCGCTCCATCGGTGGTGCTTCCACACTATGCCTGGATCAGGTTGCCGAAAATAGCCATACCCCGCCTATTTGTCCAGAGCTCTGAACAATCAGGGCAGAAGCTCAGGACGTGGACCGCGTGTCGAACGCCGCGGCCGATTCCCGCAGCAGGCGAGCGACGGTATCCACCGGCGTACTGGCTGACCGTCGCCGGTCGAACCGCCGCAGGACGATGCGTCGCGTGCCCAGCCCCGGAACGTCCAGGATGTCCACCCCGGCCTGATTGATTCCGCTCAACGCCAGGGTGGGCACGATGGCAACGCCCTCGCCCGCGGCGACCAACGCCAAAGCGGTCAGCGTGTCCTGGTACTGGTGGACGGTCTCCAGTTGGGCGCCCGTCGATTCGCGGAGCCGGCCGAGCACCGAGGCGTTGGCTGCTGAAGAGTCGACGCCGAGCCACGGCAATGGCAGGCGGCCAAGGTCGATGTTCTCGGTGCTGAGCAGGGCGCCCGCCGGAACCACCAGTTTCCAGGGCTCGTCCAGCAGGGGTTCCTCGGTCATTCCGGCGGTAAGCGAACGATTGCCGGCCGTCGTCGAATCGAGCTCCACCACCACGGCGTCGAGCGCGCGCTGCCGGAGCAGCCGCATCAGGGCCGGAAAGTCGTCCTCGATCATCCGGATCTGCAGCTGCGGGTACTGGGTACGCCACTCCGGCAGCCGCGGAATCACCACCGTGCGGACGAAGCTCGTGAATCCGCCCACCCGCACCACGCCTGCGATCTTGGCCCCGCCTTCGATCCGGGCGCGGGCCACGCTGAGCGCCCGCTCGATCTCCTCGCCGGCTTCTGCAATGGCCAGACCGGCGGGGGTCAGGACCGAGCCTTTGGGCGTGCGCACCACCAGGGCGTGCCCCGTCTCGTCCTCTAACTTGTTGAGTTGCTGGGACACAGCCGAGGGCGTAATTCCGAGCTCGTCAGCCGCGGCGAGCACCCCGCCAGTGCGGGCAACAGCAAGAAGAACTCGCAGCCTGCGCGGATCGATATCCATGTTAAGTAGTTCTAAACCATATCTTCAGCGGAATGCAATTGATCTAAAGTTACTTCTTCCTCATAATTGCTGTTAAAAGTACAGGTAAGGGATACAGCCCGGCCGCTCATTAGTGGGCCCGCCGGACGATTGGGCAGATGCTGTTCAAACCGCCACTGATCCCATTGGCAATGGAGCCAGTTCCGAAAACTCATACATACAGCCCTCATCTCCACTCCGTCCAGTGAATGGCAGCCGGGCATCAACCCTGAAAGGACATCATGGAACTGCTGTGGGAAATCTCCGGTTGGGCAGGTGCGGTCGCCATTCTCAGCGCCTACCTGGCCGTGTCCATGGGGTGGCTGAAGGCCGGCAAGGGCTTCCAGATCGCGAATCTCCTCGGTTCGTGCGCCTTTATTGTCAACGGCGCCTTCCACGAAGCATGGCCCTCCGTGGTCACCAACGTCGCCTGGTTCCTCATTTCCGCGGTGGCGCTGGTCCGCATGCGCGCCCAGGAGGCGCCGCCGGTGGCGGCTGTTGAGCCTGTGCCGGTGCAGTTCCCCGGTGTCCCGGAAACCGGCCAGCTGGCCATCATTGAGGCGCCCCAGGCTCGCTGCGCCTAAGCAAACGACGACGACGGCGGGACGTCCCGCCGTCGTCCGCTTTTAACATGATTCCCCTTATGATTTCGGTACCGCCGTTTTCTAGGGAGTGACGTGCGAGCTACATCGGTCCGGCGGAATTCCGCCGTATGGCAGGCCTGGCTCTGGCTGATTGGAGCCGGCTTCGCCGTGCTGCTTGCCGGGATCGTCTTTGGCCTGCAAAAGACAGGCCCGCTTTGCGGCAGCCCACTGATGCCGGACAGCCGTGCCGCTGAAGCATTTGACGCGCTCCACCGGGGCGCCGGATCAGCGGCGGCCTGCTACCACAGCATCGGAGCCGCCGCCGTTCCCACCTGGATCATGATTGCGCTGGGCGTCGTCCTGGTCCTGGCGGGCGTGACCGTCCGGATTGTCGCCATCAGCCGGTCAGCCCCCACGGATCAGAAAGCAGACCCGGTTCAGAACGCAGACGGCAGCACGCCGTAAAGAGCTGGCTCAAGCAGGGCTCACTGCGCCGTCCGCAGCCGCCTGCGCATACGAGGCCGAGACGCGGCGGTAGACCGGCGTCAGAAAAGCTGCCAGCGCGGCCGCGATCATGATGATTCCGGCCACCAGGAACACCAGGGCAATGCCGCGGGAGGTGCCCTCGCCCAGGAGCGGGGCCAGCTGTGCGGCGCCCTCGGCGGACCGCGCGTACGGAATGATCCAGAACTGGGCAATCGGCGCGATGAGGAATGCGGTGACCGGCGCCGCGGCCGACTCGAAGGCCATGGCGAATCCGAACACCCGGCCCTGGCGCGGCAGCGGCACCACCTGCTGGATGACGGTCTGCTCGGCGGCCTCCACGAACGGTATCAGCACCAGGTACAGCCAGATGCCCGCGATGTACAGCCATGCCCACTCCCGCAGGGTGAACACCGCACCGAGGAGCCCCATCACGGCCACGGCGATCAGCAGGGTGCGCAGCGGGTTCCTGCCAAGCCCGAACTTGCCGATCAGTGCGCCGCCCACGATGAACCCGGTCGACCCGAGCGCAAAGACGGCGCCCCACATCTCCACAGAGAACATCTCCAGTCCGTACGGGTCCATCAGCGCCATGTAGACGCCGCCGATGAAGTTGTTGAACGTGGAAAACAGGATGAGCGCGAACAGTCCGGCGATGGCCAGCACGGCTGCGAGTGAACCGCGCAGGTCGAATCCACCCTGCGCATCCGAGGCGGCCGCTCGCACTTCCTCGGGCATGCGCAGGGTGAGCAGGTGCGCGAACGCCAATGCGGTGAGCACCAGGGCGACGACGATCGTCCAGCCCATGCCCAGCAGCCCGACGGACAGTCCGGAGAGCAGCGAGGTGACGATGAACATCAGCCCCTGCACCATGCCCACCAGCCCGTTGGCGTTGGCCCTCCGGTCCGGCTCGATGAGGATGGTGACCGTGGTGGACAGCGCGATGTTCCGCATGTTTTCCACCACAGCACCCACCAGGATGATCAGCGTGAAGAGCCAGAACCAGGGCCGGGACAGGTCCAGGATCAGGGTGGTGGGTACCAGCACGAACATGACACCGGACAGCACGAACATCACCAGCGTGAAGCCGGCGGCGAAGCGCATCACCGCGAGCTTGCGGTAGCGGTCCACGAAGGTGCCGAAGCTGATGCTCGACAGGGCGATCAGCAGCATGTAGACGCCGCCCACCACGCCGGTGGCGATCACATTGCGCGTCTCCAGGTACACCCAGAACGTCAGCGCGAACCAGAGGTAGCTGGTGGTGACGTTGGCCAGTGCCGTGTTCACCAGGATTCCGGTGAAGGTGCGGGACCGCTGTGCCGGAGTGCGCAAGGAGGTATCGACGGCGTCGGGATCGGTCAGAGTCGGAGCCTCGGCGTCCTCAACCGGGGCCGGTTCCTGCTCGGTCATGCGTCCCAGTGTACTGACCGCTGACGGGCACGGACACTGGCGCGAACGTACACTTGTGGCCCCAGGGAAGCGTTTCCCAAGGGCCACAAGTGTACGTTCGCGCTAAGCAGCCGGCTCTAGCGTGCCGCGGCTACGGGCTGTTCCTGAAAGGCCGGCACCACGTGCTCGATGAAGAGCTCGAGCGAGCGCTTCTTCTCCTCGTGGGTCAGGCTGTTGTCGGACCAGAGGCTGAACTCCGTGACGCCGAGCGCCTCGTAGTGGCGGAGCCGCTCGATGACCTCCTCGGGCGTGCCGATCATCGCCGTCTGGTGCAGGGACTCCGGCGTGAACTCCGGGCGGTCGGCGAACTTCTCCTCGGGGCTCGGCTCGAGGAAGCCGTTCGTCGGGGTGGTCTTGTTGCCGAACCAGGCGTCGAACGTCCGGTAGAACTTCTGGATGCCCTCGGCCGGGCGGCGCCAGCCCTCAGGCTCATCCGCGGGGTGGACGTGGGTGTGGCGGAGCACCATGAGGTCCGGACGCGGGACGCCGGGGTTGTTCTCCACGGCAGTGTCGAACTTGCGCGCGAGGTCCTCCACCTCCTCGTCGCCCTTCATCAGTGGCGTCACCATCACGTTGCAGCCGTTGGCGACGGCGAACTCGTGCGAGGAGATGTCCCGGGCGGCGATCCACATGGGCGGCGTCGGCTTCTGCAGCGGCTTGGGCACGCTGGTGGAGGTCGGGAACTGCCACACCTCGCCGTCGTGCGCGTAGTCACCTTCCCAAAGCGCGCGCACGGCCGGCACCATCTCGCGCAGGTGCTTGCCGCCGTCGACCGCTGACATCCCGCCCATGAGGCGGTCGAACTCGAACTGGTACGCGCCGCGTGCCAGTCCCACTTCCATCCGGCCGTTGCTGATGACGTCCAGGAGTGCCGTCTCGCCGGCCACGCGCAGCGGGTTCCAGAAGGGCGCGATGATGGTGCCGGCTCCCAGGCGGATGCGCGAGGTGCGCGCCGCCAGGTAGGCAAGCTGCGGCATCGGGCTGGGGGAGATGGTGTACTCCATCGAGTGGTGCTCACCGATCCAGACGGTGCTGAAGCCGCCGGCCTCGGCGATGAGGGCGAGTTCCGTCAGGTTCTCGAAGCACTCCCGGTGGGAGACGGACTCGTCCCAGCGCTCCATGTGGACGAAGAGTGAAAAGCGCATTAGGAACTCCTGCTTTCTGCCGCTGCCGCATTGCGTTCGGCAATGGTCTGGTTGCCGCGGGACCAGTGCTCGTGCTCAATCTCGCGGATGATGACGGTGGTGTTTTCCGGTACCGCGCCCACGGCCTTCTCGGCGGCGCGGTGCAGCTCGGCGATGAGCGCGCGGAGCTGTTCGGGGGTCCGCCCCCGGGCGATGGAAACTTCGATAAGAGGCATGTCAGCTCCGCATGATGAAGGGGTCGGCGATGGGGGACTCGTCCGTGTTGATCCAGATGCTCTTGAGCCTGGTGTATTCACGGATACTCTCGATGCCGTGCTCGACGCCCACGCCACTGGTCTTGAACCCTTCGCGCGGGGATGCCGGGGACATGGCGCGGTACGTGTTGACCCATACCGTTCCCGCCTCCAGCCGGCTGGCCATCCGGTGCGCCCGGGCCAGGTTGGTGGTCCAGACGCCGGCGGCGAGGCCGTATGTTGTGTCGTTGGCGAGCCGGAGGACCTCTTCCTCGGTTTCGAAGGGCATGATTGCCGCGACCGGGCCGAAGATCTCTTCCCGCACCACGCGCATGGAATTGTCGACGTCGGTCAGCACGGTGGGCTCGAAGAAGTAGCCGCCGAGCGGGATGTTGGGACGGCCGCCGCCGGTCAGGACGGTGGCGCCCTCCGAGACGCCCAGGTCAACGTAGCTGGCCACCTTGTCCCGCTGGTCCTGGAAGGCCAGCGGGCCGAGCTCGGTGGCGTCGAGCAGCGGGTCGCCGATCACGATGCTGCGGGCACGGTTGGCCACGCGTTCCAGCAGCTCGTCGTAGACGGATTTGTGGGCGAAGACGCGGCTGCCCGCGATGCAGGTCTGGCCCGCCGCTGCGAAGATGCCTGCCACAACACCCATGGACGCGTTGGTGATGTCGGCGTCCTCGAAGACGATGTTCGGTGACTTGCCGCCCAGCTCCAGGGTGGAGCCGATGAAGCGGGAAGCCGTGGACGAGGCGATCCGCGCGCCGGTGCTGGTGCTGCCGGTAAACGAGATCTTGGCCAGCCGCGCGTCGTCCACCAGGGCCGCGCCGGCTTCTGCACCGAAGCCGGTGACCACGTTGATCACGCCCGCCGGGAACCCCGCCTCATCGGCCAGGGCGGCCAGCCGGAGAACGGTGGCCGAGGTGTATTCGGACGGCTTGATGACGATGGTGTTGCCGGCCGCGAGGGCGGGCGCGAGCTTGCTGGTGGTCAGCGTCAGCGGTGAGTTCCACGGCGTGATGGCGCCCACCACGCCCAGCGGTTCGCGGAGCGTGTAGTTGAGGATGGCCGGGGTGGAAGCGGGGATAGTGTCGCCCTGGATCTTGTCCGCGAGCCCGGCGTAGTAATAGTAATACTCCGGCATGGACGCCAGCTGCGCCCGCATCTCCCGCAGGAGTTTCCCGTTGTCCTGGCTCTCCATCCGCGCGAGCTCGTCCGCGTGCTCACCGACGAGGTCACCAAGGCGGCGCAGCAGGTGCCCGCGCCTGGTCTGGCTGAGGTTCCGCCAGCTCGGGTTCTCGAAGGCCGCGGACGCCGCGGAGACAGCCTTTTCGACGTCGGCCGCGTTGCCCCGTGCGGCCTCGTACAGCACGTCGAGGGTCGCCGGGTTGGTGCTGTCGAAGTATTCGCCGGATGACGGCGGGACAAATTCCCCGTTGATGAAGTGGTTGTACTGGCGTTCAACGGACATGAGAATGCTCCTTGATGAAAGCGGTAAGCGTGTTGGCGAGCTCTTGGGGACGTTCCACCGGCATCATGTGGCGGGCGCCGCCGATGACGGAGTAGGTGCAGCCGGGGATGGCCGCGGCCAGCCTTGCACTCATCCCGGGCGTTGACCCCGGGTCCAGCTCGCCGGTCACGGCGTGGGAAGGAACGGTGATCAGGGGCAGCTCGGCGGCGATTTCCGCGTCTGCCGTGGCGAACACGCGGTAGCAGGCCAGGAAGGACTTCGGATCGTTCTTCAGCAGGACTTCCCGCGTCGCTTCGACCACGTCCGCCGGGACGGAGGACCCTTCCGGATACCAGCGGCCGATGGATGCCTCCACCGTTGCCGGAAAATCGGATCCCGCCGAGGCGAGCCGCACCATGACTGCGGCGTGCTCCTCGGAAGTGCGCTTGCACACCGAGGCCACCGACACCAGGCTGGCGACCAGGTCCGGCCTGAACCTGGCCACGTGCTGGGCCACGAGGGCCCCCAGCGAGAAGCCCACCAGGTGCGTGTCCGGCTCGACCCGTTCGGCGACATCCGCCGCGAGCTCGGCCAGCGTTACCCCTTCGGGAGCCTTTGGCCGGCTCCCATGGCCCAGGAGTTCCAGGACCTGGACCTCGTATTCCGGTTCAAGGAATTCGCGGAGGGGGCCCCACATCGACCCGTCGAGGCCGACGCCGTGGAGGAGGGCTATGCGGTCGCGGCTCACGGCGGCTGGCACCTACTTCGTTTCGGTGGCGAACGCTGCCAGTCGCTGCTGGGGCCGTCCCTGGGCAGCGGCGGCGAGGGCGATCACGATCTCGTCGGCGTGCGGTGCGTCGTTGATCCGCACCTCGATGCTCTGGTGGTGCGAGCGGATGGTGGCGTCGGTGATGTGCTTGAGCGGGATGTCGAAGACAACACCGGCCGGTCCGCGCTTCTCCACGGCGGGCAGGAGCGTGGTGGCGTTGGCGGCGTCGCGGAAGTGGTTTCCGAAGGCCAGCGTGTGGATGAGCCCGGAGCCGTGCTCGATTTCGCCGTTCAGGCCCACGATGGCGGCCTTGCCGTACGCCTCGGCCGGGGAGCCGAGGGCTTCGAGGACGCGGGGCGCCAGCAGCGCGCCGATGTCGGAGGCGTTCCCGTTGATGCCGGCGGAGAGGTCCTCCACGAAGCCCTGGCCTGCCCAGGGGTTCTTGACGATGGCTGCCACAACGGCGACCCGCGCGGCCGGGCTGACCTCGCGGCCGCCTTCGATGAGGACGTCTTCGGTCAGGGTGACGATCTTACGGATGCTCATGAAACAAGTTCTCCTAGTGTGTCTGCTTTGACGATGGGGTCGGTGCGGCGGTCACCGATGCGGGAGTGGGGGCGGGGCCCGGTTGATGCACCGAGGACGACGACGATCTCACCCGGGCGGGGTGCGTCACCAATGCGTGTGCTGATGGTCTGGTAGTGGGTGCGGGTTGCTGCAGCGTTCTTGTGCCACAGGGGTACGACGAGCGAGGAGCCGGCGTCGCCGCGGTCATCGGCGAAGCAGATGATGGATTCGCCTTCAAAGAACTCACGGACGAGGTTGCCGAAGAACGGTGTGTGGATGAGCGCAGCGCCGTGCTCGATTTCACCGTCCGTGCCCACGATCGCGGCCTTGCCGAAGGCCTCGATGGCGTCAACGCCGCCGAGGTTGGCAGCCAGCACCTCGGTGAGTTTGCGCGCCAGCACCGGGGCCAGCTGCACCACCTCGTCGCTGAGGTCGTCGGCCGGGTTGCCGCCCAGCCAGGGGTTGCTGACCACGGCTGCCGCCGTTGCGCGGACTGCGGGAACGGCGGGGGAGGCGCCGTTTTCGAGCAGGATTTCCTCGCTGTAGTACACGATCTTGCGGATGCCGAACCCGTGCTCGTTCGTCATTGGATCACGTCAATCATGGAGAAGCGCATGGCTCCCTTTCGTGGGTCGTTGGTTCAGTGCCGGCGGTCTTGCGCCGGGTCGGTCAGGGCCTCCCGGGATGAGGCGTGAACGTGGTTCCTCATGGCGGATTCGGCCCCGAAGGGGTCTTTGTGTTCGATCATGTCCAGGACGGCGCGGTGTTCGCGGGTGGAGGCTTCAAGCCGGCCCGGATGTTCAACCGTGCGCAGGACCAGCCGCTGGTAGGCGAGCTGGTTCATGAGCCGCTCGTAGTGCTCAACAAGCTTGCGGTTGTCCGAGCCGCGCACAATCGTCCAGTGGAACTCGTGCACCAGCCGGGCATAGGCATCCGTGTCATGGGTGAGCGAAGCCATTTCTGACTCCTCAAGGTTCCGCCGCAGGACGGTCAGCTCCTGGACCTCGCCGCGGCGGGCGAGCAGGGATGCCGCCAATCCCTCGAGGGACTCCTTGAGCTGGAAAAGCTCGATGATCTCCCTGCGGGTGGGTTCCCGCACGAAGGTGCCGACCTTCGGGCGGATTTCCACCAGGCCCTCGTGCTGCAGCTGCTTGAGCGCTTCCCGGATCGGTGTCCGGCTCACGTCGAACTCCTGCGCGAGGAAGGCTTCGGGGAGGACTGCGCCCGGGGGGAAATCTCCGCCCAGGACGAGACGGCGGATCCGGTCCAGGAGTCCGTCCCGGTCAGCGGCTTCCCTGACTACTTCGAGATCATCTTGCATACATGAAAGCCTATGTTGCATGCATCAGCAGCGTCAACAGTTTTGGCCGCACTTTCCGAAAACTCATGGTTTTCCAAGGAATCCGCGGAATTTCACGTTCCTCTTGACCTGGGGTTGTGAGCTGGATTACCGTCATTGGTATGCAACAGACCTTGGAACCGCTCATCACATCGGCTTGGCTCGCGGCCTGGGACAAGGGAGACCTTGATGCCCTCGATGGCCTCGTGGCCGCCGGCTACACGCGCACCAGCAAGGCGACGGGTGCAACTGTCGACCTCGCAGGCCTCAAGTCAGAGATCGCTGCGGTCCGGGAAGCTTTCCCCGACCTGCGCACCACGGTCGATGACGTCGTCGAAGGGGACGGCACCGTCGCAGTCTTCTGGACCTCCACCGGCACGCACACCAATGAATATCTCGGAGTTCCGGCAACGGGACTCACCGTCCAGACCCGCGGCTCGAACATCCTGGTCCTCGAGGATGGCAGGATCGTCCGGGAATCGGTGACCTGGGACGGCAGCGAACTGCTCGCCGGCCTCGGCATCCGGCCCCTGCGCGGCATCGCGGCACCCGCTGATGCCGAGGGCGAGGACTTCCCGGAACTCGACCCGGACCTGATGAAGGCCTTCAACCGGCAGTTCATCACCGGCGTTACCGTCGTCACCACCAAGGAAGGCGAAACCCCCAAGGGGCTGGCGGCCAACTCCTACTGCTCTGTCTCACTCGAACCGCCGCTGGTGCTTGTATGCGTCCAGAAGACGTCCAGCACCTACCCCGCGCTCTTCTCCTCGAGCCACCTCGGCATCAATATCCTGGGGACTGAACAGCTGGACACGGTGAAGGTCTTCGCCTCGAAGGCCGCGGACAAGTTCGCCGAGCTCGACTGGCATGAAGGGCCCAAGGGAAGCCCCCTCCTGGACGGATCGGCAGCTTCCCTGGAAGCCGAAATCCAGGAACGGTTCCAAGCCAAGACCCACACGGTCTTCATCTGCCGGGTCCGCCACGCGGAAACCAGCAGCACTGCACCCATGGTCTACAAGGCCGGACGGTTCTTCGACGGCGCTGAACTCGCCCAACTCTAAAGTTCCGGCGCGGCTGACCGCCCTCGCACAGGAAACCAGCCGCACCGACCCAATCTGCTCTCAAGCAGCGCACCTAGGTGCGCATCCCACAATAGGACAACAATGAGCCCAGAAACCATGAGCGCCGCCGAAAACAGCGTCGCCGAAGACCGCGGTTACCGCGACAGCCTCACCAAAATCGAGCCCTACGGCATCGAGCACATCCCCGACGTCGAACGCCACGGCAAGCCCCGTTCCCAGTTCTTCCTGTGGTTTGCCGCGGGAATGAACTTCCCCATCGTCGTCCTCGGCTTCAGCGCCACCTACTTCGGCCTTCCGTTCTGGGCCGCAGTCCTGGCGATCGTCCTCGCCGGCGTGACCTCCTCGGCAGGCATGGGCTACCTGTCGGCCATGGGAGTCCGGCTGGGCGTTCCCCAACAGATGCAGGGCCGCGGACCGCTCGGCTTCATCGGCAACCTGTTCCCGGTGGCTTACGTGAACGTGTTTGCCGGCATCGGCTGGGCCGCAGTGACGGTCATCCTCGGCGGCCAGGCCATCGCGCTGCTGACCGATATTCCGTTCTGGGTCTCCTCCCTGATCCTCATGGGCATCCAGCTCGGTGTGGCCGTCATCGGCTACAACCTGATCCACTTCCTGCAGCGCATCCTGTCGTTCGTCCTGGTCATCGGCTTCGTCTTCATCACCATCGTGGCAGCGGCCAACGGCAAGGTGATCAACACCGCCAACGAATCCGCACCCGGCTTTGACGGCATCGGCGGCTGGATCATCTTCTTCGGCTGGTTCTTCTCCTTCATCGTTGCGTGGATGCCCTTCGCCTCCGACTACTCCCGCTACCTGCCCAACACTCCCGGCAACCGGCGCGGCGCCGGCTGGGCCACCATGTCCGGCAACTTCGTCACCCTCGTCTGGATGGGCATCCTGGGCACCCTGCTCGGATCGACCACCACCGCGTCCGACAGCATCGGCGCGCTCAAGGAGCTCATGGGCCCCTGGGCCGCCGTCGGCCTCGGCGTCGTCGCCCTGTCCTCCTTCACCCAGAACTTCCTCAACGTCTACGGCGGCGCCATCTCCATCCAGACCATGGGTGTCCCCGTGAAGCGCCACACCGCCGTCGTCTTCATCTGCGTCGCCTCCTACCTCGTGGCGCTGTGGGGCCAGACCGGCTTCAACAGCGGCTTCACCGCCTTCCTGAACCTGACCGCCTACTGCATCGCCCCGTACGTCGCCGTCCTGGTGTGCGACTACCTGTTCGGCGGCCGGCGCACCGAGCGTGGCCTGCGCGAGCTCTTTGACAAGACCCGGAAGTTTGAATGGGGCTTCGTGGCCTGGGCCGCCGGCGTCGTGCTCTCCTCGCCGTTCTGGATGTCCTCGATCTACACCGGCCCCATCGCGGCGGCCTTCCCGCAGATCGGTGACCTGTCCTACTACGTCGGTGCCGCCGTCGCTGCGGGAGTCTACTTCGCCACCCACCGGCGCCAGCGCCTCTCCGGACGGGAAATGCTCGACCGCAGCGCCGCGGCCCAGACCCTGTGAGCGTCCGCCGTTCCCTGCGGGACGGAGCCACGCTCGTGGTGATCGACATGCAGCAGGCGTTCCGCGACGAGGGCCAGTGGCAGGTCCCCCGGTACCGGGAGATCGTGCCGGTGATCAGCAAGCTGCAGCAGTCCTTCGGCTCCGGTCCCGTCTTCACCCGGTTCATCCGGGACGAAGCCGAGACCGGCGCCTGGGCCGCCTACTACCGGCGCTGGGACGAAATGCGGTTCCCGTCCGGCTCCGAGGCCTGGGACATCACCATGGATGTGCCGGGCGAGGCAACCGTGATCGACGCCCCGACGTTCTCCAAATGGGGACCGGAGCTCGCCGCCCTGGTGCCCGAAGGCGCGGAAATGGTCCTCACCGGAGTAGCCACGGACTGCTGTGTCCTGTCGACAGCCCTTGGCGCCGTCGACGCCGGACGCTTGGTCACCGTCGTTTCCGACGCCTGCGCTGCGGTCAGCGACGAAGCCCAGCAGCAGACCCTGGCCCTCCTGGAACTGCTTTCGCCGATGTGCGAGGTGGTCACCAGCGAGGAACTCCTCGCCCGATGAGCATGCCGGTCCAAGCGGACCCGCGGATGGGCCGCCGGCCAGCACCAAACGCTCGTTTCTCGAATGAGCTACGCATAGTAAGGAGCCGATGTGGCTGAAGGAAAGACTGTGACCACCGAACGCGAGGCCGCGCTGCTGGCATCAGTGCCCACCGGGCTGCTGATCAACGGCGAATGGCGGGACGCCTCCGGCGGCGGCACGTTCGACGTCGAGGACCCGGCAACCGGGGAGGTCCTGGCCACGCTGGCCTCGGCCACCAGCGCGGACGCCCTCGCCGCGCTCGACGCAGCGGACACCGTCCAGGCCTCCTGGGCGCGGACGGCACCCCGGGAACGGGCCGAGATCCTGCGCCGGGCCTTCGAGCTGGTGACCGGGCGGGCCGAGGACTTTGCCCTGCTGATGACCCTCGAAATGGGCAAGCCGCTGGCCGAGGCTCGAGGCGAGGTGGCCTACGCTGCCGAATTCCTGCGCTGGTTCTCCGAAGAGGCGGTGCGCGATTACGGCCGGTACCTGACGACGCCCGAGGGCAAGAACAAGATCCTGGTGCAGCACAAGCCGGTGGGGCCGTGCCTGCTGATCACGCCGTGGAACTTCCCACTGGCGATGGCCACGCGCAAGGTGGCGCCTGCCGTGGCGGCCGGCTGCACCATGGTGCTCAAGCCGGCAAAGCTCACGCCGCTGACCTCGCAGCTTTTCGCGCAGGTGATGATCGAGGCGGGCCTGCCGGCCGGGGTGCTGAACGTCGTTTCGTCGTCGTCGGCCTCCTCCATCTCGGGACCGCTCCTCAAGGACGCCCGGCTCCGGAAGGTATCCTTCACGGGCTCGACGCCGGTGGGCAAGCAGCTGATGGCGGAGGCGTCCCAGAACGTGCTGCGCACATCCATGGAGCTCGGCGGCAACGCGCCGTTCATCGTGTTCGAGGACGCCGACCTGGACAAGGCAGTGCAGGGCGCGATGGCGGCGAAGATGCGGAACATGGGGGAGGCGTGCACCGCCGCCAACCGGTTCCTGGTGCACGAGTCCGTGGCGCAGGAGTTCACGGCCAGGTTCGCCGAGGCGATGAAGGCCCTCCGCCCGGGCCGCGGCACCGAAGCCGGAGTCACGGTGGGCCCGCTGATCGACGGCGGTGCACGCAAGGACGTGCACGCCCTGGTGGAGGACGCTGTCACTGCCGGCGCGACGGTGGTCACCGGCGGCGCACCCGTGGATGGCCGGGGGTACTTCTACCAGCCCACGGTGCTGGCGGGCGTCGCCAACAATGCGGAGATCCTGCGCACCGAGATCTTCGGCCCGGTCGCCCCCATCACCACGTTCAGCACCGAGGAACAGGCCATCGCCATGGCCAACTCCACCGAGTACGGCCTTGCCGCGTACCTCTACAGCCGCAACTTCAACCGGCTCCTGCGCGTCTCCGAGCAGATCGAGTTCGGCATGGTCGGCTTCAACGCCGGCGTCATCTCGAACGCCGCGGCACCATTCGGCGGGGTGAAGCAGTCAGGCCTCGGGCGAGAAGGCGGCTCGGAGGGCATTGCCGAGTACACCACCACGCAGTACATCGGCATCGCGGACCCGTACGCGTAGACCCACTGCACAGCGCGAATCTATTGCACAGCGCGAATCTACTGCACAGCGCGAATCTACTGCACAGCGCGAACGTACACTTGCGGCCCCAGGGAAGCGTTTCCCAGGGGCCACAAGTGTACGTTCGCGCTTAGTGATTTCCGCAGGGCCTGCCTATACCAGCGGCCAGGGATACCTCATGCCGGTCCGGTCCACGGGGAGCACCGGTTCGTGCAGCAGACGGCGGACCCGGCGCTGCAGGGCGGTGACCTCCGAGCCGTCGAGGAGCTCCGCCAGGTGGTCGGGAACGGAGTCGGCCAACGGGGCGATGTCCTCGAGCAGGGCCTCGGGGATGGGGTCGCCGGCGAAGTCCCAGATCACCGTGCGCAGTTTGAAGACCGCCGAGAAGCACAGCCCGTGGTCGATGCCCCACACCCGCCCGTCGTCGCCGCGCAGCACGTGCCCGCTTTTGCGGTCCGTGTTGTTGGCGACGTAGTCGAACAGGGCAATCCGGGCCAGGTCGCGGTGCGTCTCCGGGACGTCGGCGTAGAGGGTGAAGTAGTGCTCGCTGAAGTCGCAGTCGATGAACCACTGCAGCGACCCGACCCCCAGGGGCGCCTCCTCGCGGATCACCGTCGCCGGCACGAATCCCCAGCCCAGGGACTCGCTGAGCAGGTACGCCGCACGCTCCCGCCGGTACAGTCCGGGCTCAAAATCGGACAGGGGCCGCTCTCCGGCCTCCGGCTTGTACACGGCATAGGCGGTGTCGTCCCCATCGGAGATCTCCGCCAGGAACGTCTCGTTGCTGCTCCGCGGGATGCGTCCGAGCAACTCGATCTGGCCCCCGGCGAGGAGTGTCAGTTCCCGTTCACACTCAGCCATGTCAAGGTGTCCTCAGCCCGCTCAGCGGCTCCGACGTCGAATTCACCATGAGCACGGCGGGCTCCTGGCCGTCAGAAAAGGAGATCGCCGAGACCGACCCCGGGCTGATGACGATCCGCTGGAAAAGGTCCAGGGGCGTGCCCAGGGCGTGGGCGACGGCCGCCTTGATGGGATCGGCGTGGGAAAAGCAGACGACGACGCCCCCGGCGTGCGCTGTACCCAGCACCCCGAGTGCCCCGACTATCCGCTCCTGCATCTCGGTGAAGCTCTCGCCGTCCGGGAACCGGAAGGCCGAGGGGCTGTGCTGCACCGTCTGCCATTCCGGCAGGCCGGCCAGCTCGGACAGGGCGACGCCGGTCCACTCGCCGAAGTCGCATTCGACCAGGCCGGCTTCCTCCCGCACGTCCAGTCCAAAACTGGCCGCCGCGGGCTCCGCCGTCTCGCGGGTGCGTTCCAGCGGCGAGGAGTAGACGGCCTCCACCGGAAGGCCAGTGAGCCGTTCCGCGACCCCTTCGGCCTGGGCCCGGCCGCGGTCGGACAGGTGCAGTCCCGGTGCCCGCCCCGGCAGAACCATGCCCGTGGTGGGCGTTTCCCCATGGCGCACCAGAAGGAGGAGCGTGCTCTCCGGTTTCGACGGCGGTGATGGTGCCGACGGTGATTCTGCAGTCATCAGCATCAAGCGTAACTGCAGGGGCTCCAGGAATCGGAGGGAATCCCTCGATTCTCCGTACAGTCGAGGACTACGGTAGAGGGGTGAGTGATCGTCCCGATATCTTCACCGTTGGCGAACTGCGTGCATCCGGCCACGTCCACAAGGACCTGCGCCACGAGATCCGCGACAACCTGATCGCGGCGCTCGCCGCCGGGCGCGATCCGTGGCCCGGGTTGTTCGGGTTCGGCCGGACCGTCCTGCCGCAGCTCGAGCGTGCCCTGATCGCCGGGCACGACGTGGTCCTGCTCGGCGAACGCGGGCAGGGCAAGACCCGGCTGCTCCGAACCCTGGCCGGGCTGCTGGACGAGTGGTCGCCGGTGATCGAGGAGTCGGAGCTCAACGAGCACCCGTACGAACCGATCACTGAGCAGTCCCGCGCACGCGCTCTCACCGAAGGGGACCGGATGCGGGTGGCCTGGCGCCACCGCTCGGAACGGTACGTGGAAAAGCTGGCAACGCCGGACACCTCCGTTGCCGACCTCATCGGCGACGTCGACCCCATGCGGGTCGCGGAGGGCCGCCGCCTCGGGGACCCGGAGACCATCCACTACGGCCTTGTCCCGCGCTCCAACCGCGGGATCATTGCCATCAACGAGTTGCCTGACCTTGCCGAGCGCATCCAGGTGTCGATGTTGAACGTGATGGAGGAGCGCGACATCCAGATCCGCGGCTACGTGCTGCGGCTGCCGCTGGACGTGCTAGTCGTCGCGTCCGCCAACCCGGAGGACTACACCAACCGCGGCAGGATCATCACGCCGCTGAAGGACCGCTTCGGCGCCGAAATCCGGACCCACTATCCGATTGAGCTCGACGACGAGGTCTCCGTCATCCGGCAGGAGGGGAGGCTGGTGGCCGACGTGCCGCCCGTCATCCTCGAGATCCTTGCCCGCTACACCCGGGCGCTGCGGCAGTCACCAGCCATCAACCAGACCTCCGGCGTTTCCGCGCGGTTCGCCATCGCGGGTGCCGAAACCGTCGCCGCCGCTGCCCTGAGACGGGCCAGCGTGCGCGGCGAGGATCCGGCCGTGGCACGGATCATCGACCTCGAGACCGCCGTCGAGGTCCTGACCGGGAAGATCGAGTTCGAGTCCGGCGAGGAGGGCCGTGAACAGGGCGTCCTCGACCACCTGCTGCGCACCGCCACCGCCGAAGCCGTCCGGGCGCACTTCCAAGGCATCGACATGGGCCCGCTCGTGGCCGCGCTCGACGGCCACACCACGGTGACCACCGGGGACCAGGTCACGGCACGGGAGTTCCTGGAGAACCTCCCGTCCCTCAACGGATCGAGTCTCTACGACAAAATCGGTGAGCGCCTTGGCGCGACAAACGACGGTCAGCGGGCGGCCGCCGTCGAACTTGCACTGGAGGGCCTCTACCTCGCCCGGCGGATCTCCAAGGAGTCCGACGACGAGGAAACGGTCTACGGCTAAGCCCAGTTTCCGCCGGGTACATAAGGCAGTACAGGAGGCATCATGACCCTTCACAACCGGTCCAGGTACGGCCGGTACGCCGGAGGTCCGGATCCGCTTGCCCCGCCGGTGGACCTGGCGGAGGCGTTGGACGCCATCGCCGAGGACGTCATGGCCGGATACTCGCCCCGGCACGCCCTGCAGGAGTTCCTGCGGCGCGGCGGCCAGAACCGCGACGGGCTGGACAGCCTGGCCCGGCGCGTCCAGCAGCGGCGGAGCGAACTGCTGGGCCGGCACCGGCTGGACGGCACGCTCAACGAGGTCAGGAAGCTGCTGGATACCGCGGTGCTGGAGGAACGCAAGCAGCTGGCCCGCGACGCCATGATGGACAACAACGACCGTGCTTTCCGTGAGATGCAGCTGCAGAACCTGCCGCCGTCCACGGCGGCGGCCGTCAACGAGCTCGCGTCCTATGACTGGCAGTCGGGCACCGCCCGGGAAGCCTACGAGCGGATCAAGGACCTGCTGGGCCGCGAAGTCCTGGACCAGCGGTTTGCGGGCATGAAGCAGGCGCTCGAGAACGCCACGGACGAGGACCGCGAAGCAGTCAGCGAGATGCTGCGCGACCTCAATGACCTCCTCGGCAAGCACCGCCGCGGCGAGGACACCGACGCGGATTTCCGGGAGTTCATGGCCAAGCACGGTGACTACTTTCCGGAGAATCCACAGTCCGTCGAGGAGCTGGTGGACGCCCTCGCCAAGCGGGCCGCCGCGGCCCAGCGGATGCTGCAGTCCATGTCGCCCGAGCAGCGCGAGGAGCTGATGCGGCTGTCTGCCCAGGCATTCGGCTCGGCGGAACTTATGACACAGCTCAACCAGCTCGACGACAGCCTGCGCGCACTGCGTCCCGGCGAGGACTGGAGCGGCTCAGAACGTTTCCAGGGCCAGGAGGGGCTTGGACTGGGTGACGGCACCGGCGTGCTGCAAGACATCGCCGAGCTCGACGAACTGTCCGAACAGCTGTCCCAGTCCTACAACGGATCGACCCTCGACGACCTGGACCTCGATGCTTTGGCCCGGCAACTCGGGCAGAACGCGGCCGTGACGGCCCGCACCCTGGCCGAGATCGAGCGGGCGATGCAGGACGGCGGCTACCTGCGGCGCGGGGCCGACGGTGACCTGAGGCTGTCGCCGCAGGCCATGCGGCGGCTCGGGAAGTCGCTGCTGCGGGACACGGCCAGGCAGCTGTCCGGCCGGCAGGGCGGCCGGGACACGCGTGTCGCCGGGGCCGCCGGCGAGCAGACCGGCTCCAGCCGCCAGTGGGAGTTCGGCGACGCCGAACCGTGGGACGTCACGCGCACCATGACCAA
Source organism: Arthrobacter sp. NPDC058097 (assembly GCF_042884885.1). NCBI lineage: Bacteria > Bacillati > Actinomycetota > Actinomycetes > Micrococcales > Micrococcaceae > Arthrobacter > Arthrobacter sp. NPDC058097. Next base: position 63,232 of record NZ_JBHVSZ010000003.1, on the reverse strand, counting down.
CGCCATCCGGCGCACCATGGCCGACGGCGGCGATCCCGGCCAGGGACTGCGCCTCGCCGTGGGCGACATTGAGGTGACGGAGACGGAGGCGCGCACCCAGGCCGCCGTCGTCCTGCTTGCCGACGTGTCCTTCTCGATGGCTGCCGAGGGGCGGTGGGTGCCGATGAAACGGACGGCGCTCGCCCTGCATCACCTCGTTTCAACCCGCTTCCGCGGTGACCGGCTGCAGCTGATTACGTTCGGCCGCTACGCGCAGTCCATGGACATTGGCGAGCTCACTGCCCTGCCGGCGCTGCGGGAGCAGGGGACCAACCTGCATCACGGGCTGCTGCTGGCCGGCCGGTTCTTCCGCCAGCACCCCTCGATGCAGCCCGTCCTGCTGGTGGTGACCGACGGCGAGCCCACCGCCCATCTGCTGGCCGACGGCGAGTCGTGGTTCAACTGGCCACCGGATGCGGAGACGATCAGGGTCACGGTCGCTGAGCTGGACCGGCTGGCGCGTGCCGGCACGCAGGCCACGTTCTTCCGGCTCGGCGACGACCCGGGGCTGGAACGTTTCGTGCGGCGGCTGGCCCAACGGATCGACGGCAAGGTGGTGGCACCTGAGACCGGGGACCTGGGGGCCGCCGTCGTGGGTGCGTATCTCCGCACACACTTCCGGGACGGGCTGTACGACGACGACTGGGCCGCCGGAATTTAGGGTCAGGCAGCGGCCAACTCGGTAGGGACAGCCGGCAGTGCCGTGAGCTTCGGTGCTGTGCTTCTCGGTGCAACGATGCTGAACCGGTAGTTGCGCTGGAGCGGATCCACCTGCAGCGGAAGGTGGTGGGAACGGGCGCAGCCGCGGAGTTCCTCCATGGCCTGCGGTTCCACCTCGGCCAGGGTCATGTCGAGTTCCAGTGCCAGTCCCGGGACCAGCGAGTCGGCGCGCTTCATGACGTCGTACAGGCCCTGAATGCTTTGAACAGTTACGTGGCCCTGGGTCTTTACCTGGGCCTTGGCGCCGTCGAGGTCAACGCTGACCAGCACCCGCAGCTTCTCATTCACTAAGTTGTCTCCCCAATTTAGAAAGGGCCACCACGCTGTGGCCCCCGACAACGATAGACGAATGTGACGTGGGTAACAAGTCCGAGGGCTGGGAGGTCCTGTCCGGGCCTCCCAGCCGGGCGGGCGGGCGGGTCTAATGGCAGCATGAACAAGAAAGACGACATCCGGAAGTTCCTCGTCTCCCGGCGCGCGAACGTCACGCTCGCGCAGGCCGGGCTGCCCGACTTCGGCGACGAACGGCGCGTCCCGGGGCTCCGGCGCGAGGAGGTCGCCCAACTCGCCGGCGTCAGCGTTGATTACTACACCCGGCTGGAACGCGGCAACATCCACGGTGCTTCCGAGAGCGTGCTGAACGCGATCGCCCGGGCACTGCACCTGACCGACGTCGAACGCGAACACCTGCTGGACCTCGCGCGTCCCGCCTCTGCGGCAGCAAAGGCTCCGGGAAGAACGACGGCGGCCGTCACCGTCCGCCCGTCGGTCCAGCGGGTGCTGGACAGTTTGGCGGTGCCCGCCGTCGTCTATAACGCCCGCCAGGACCTCGTCGCCGCGAACCTGCTGGGACGGGCGCTCTTCTCGCCGCACTTCGACTCGGACCGGCCCAACATGGCCCGCTTCATCTTCCTCGACTCCCGCGCGAAGGACTACTACGTGGACTGGCCGCTCGCCTGCAGCCTGACCGCCGCGATGCTCCGCTACGAGGCCGGACGGGATCCGCTCAACGCTGAGGTCACCGAACTCATCGGCGAACTCGCCACCCGCAGCCCCCAGTTCCGGAAGGACTGGGCTGACCACGACGGCCATGAGCACCGCACCGGCCGGAAGGTGTACGGCCACCCCGAGGTCGGCGACCTCGACCTCACCTACGACGTCTTCGCCCGGCTTGCCGAGCTGCTGGAGGGTACCGTCTACTGAAGTTGCGAGGAGTCTAAATGGCGGAAATGCCGCCGGCCACGGTGGAGGTGAGTGCCGCCGTCGTCCATGCCCTCCTCCGGGACCAGCGGCCCGACCTTGCCGGCCTCCCGCTGGTGCGGGTGGCCAACGGCTGGGACAACGCGACATTCCGGCTCGGTGACGACCTGGCGGTCCGGCTGCCCCGCCGGGGCGAGGCCGTGCCGCTGATCCTGCACGAGCAGCGGTACCTTCCGGGGATCGCCAGCCGGTCCCCGGTTCCGGTTCCTGTGCCCGTCCATGCCGGCCGGCCGACGTCGGACTTTCCCTGGCCGTGGAGTATCGTCCGGTGGGTTCCCGGCACCGCCGCCGTGGATGCCGGACCGGCGGACCGTGCGGCGGCCGCTGACGGCCTGGCCGGCTTTCTCAAATCGCTCCACGTGCCCGCCGACGCAAGGGTTCCGGTGAACCCTGTCCGCGGGGTGCGGCTGCTCAACCGGAGTGCGGTGGTGCTGGAACGGCTCGGGGACCGGGAGCGCTACCCGCAGGCAGCGGAGCTTGAAGCGCTGTGGGCGCACGCCTGCGCCACGCCGGCGTGGGACGGTCCGGCGATGATGCTCCACGGCGACCTGCATCCGGCCAACATCCTGCTGGCGGCCGACGGGTCGCTGGCCGGCGTGATCGACTTCGGCGACGTCGGGGCAGGGGACCCCGCCGTCGATCTCGCCGCCGGCTGGTTAATGTTCGACGCCGGCGCCCGGCAGCGCTTCATCGGCGCCTTTGGCTCTCCGGCTGGCTCCTCCGTGGACCGGGACACCTGGACGCGCGCCCGCGGCTGGGCGCTCGTCCTGTCTACCGCCATGCTTAGCAACTCCGATGACAACTCGCGGATGTTCTCGGTGGGGGAGTTTGGGGTCCGGCAGGTCCTGGCGGGCTGACGTGCTTTGACAGGCAGCCTTATAACAACTTGATAAGGCTACTTATTATTTCTCGGAATCGATCCTAAGCTTGTGGCATGGATCCGCTGGTGTCGATCATGTTGGTGTTCGCGGTGGCGCTGCTGTGGCTCGTTGTTCCGGTGCTGTTGCTCTCGAGGATCAATCGGGATGTGCGGCGGGCCGTGAGGCAGGAACGGAAAGCGCTCCGCATGAAGGAGCGCCAGAGTCACAAGAACCACGTCCCAAGGCGGGCAGTTCTGGCCCGGAAGCGTGGGCTCAAAGCTGCCAGGCGCCGTTCCGGGTCGAAACCGCCGGCGCTCCCGTCCTCCAGCTGAGCCTGAGTCATGCGCATCCACCGGCGGGCGGCGGTAGGGTGGGGCGCATGGAGATGCGCCTCGAAGTAGTGCAAGTGCCGGTCGCCGACGTGGACGCGGCAAAGTCGTTCTACGTGGAAAAGCTGGGTTTCGTCCTGGACCACGACGTGGAGCACATTCCCGGCATGAGGGTGGTGCAGCTGACGCCGCCCGGTTCCGCTGCCTCGATCGTCATCGGCACAGGCATGACCAGCATGGCACCGGGGAGCCTGGAGGGGCTGCAGCTCGTTGTGCCCGACATTGCCGAGGTGCGTGCCGAACTGCTGGAGCGCGGCGCCGGCATCAGCGAGATCCAGGACATGGGCGGAGTTCAGTTCGCCTTCCTCAGCGACCCGGACGGCAACCGCTGGGTCATCCAGGGCGCCACGCCCCCGGAGGTCAAGAGCGAGCACCTGGACCCGTTCGCTTCCTAGCCGCGAGGCACTCGCTGTCCCGTTACTCGTTGACCGACTTACTCGTTGACGAGGACGGGAACGCCCACGGCGGCGGAGACCGCCTTGCCCCGGAGGTTTGCCGGGACCGGGATGCTGAACTTTTCGGTCTCCGAGGGCGGGCCGGAGTGGCTGTGCCCGTCTTCCTCGGCGTGGTGTAAGTACCGGCCGGTGCCGAGCAGCTTGCCCTGTTTGTCGTAGAAGCCGGCGAGAACCTCCAGCTCGAGCAGGTCGCTGACGTCACTGGTGATGCGGACGGAGCCGCTTGCGGCCGCATGAGCAAATGCCAGCTGCTCCAGGACGAACCGGTCATCGAAGGGTCCCTTGACCTGGACGGCCCGGCCCATGGCGGGTTTGGCGCCCTGCAGCCCCGGCAGTTCTGGTTCCCCTGATGCGGGGACCAGGCCCGGCAGGGTCGTTTGGACGGTTGCTGCCGGACGGGGCGTTTCCGCGGCGGCCGGACCTTCCGGCTGGTTCAGCGTCCCCGCGAGGACAGCGGCCGTAGCCAGAAGCGCTGCGCCGCCGACGAGGGCGGCCTTCATTTTGTGGTGCATGTGGAGGTTTCCTGTGCTGGCAGTGATGGAGAGGTGGTTCCGGTGGCCGGGGATTGTCTCCCCGGCCACCGGTACTGCAAGGGGGTCAGCTCACCCGAAGGGCGTCGCCGACGATGGTGAAGAGATCGGTGTTGTCTACGCTGCCCTGGAGCTTTTCCGAGCCCGAGCCGAAGGAGAACACGGGGACGTCGGCTCCGGTATGGTTGCCGGAAAGGTAGGTCAGCCAGAGGCTGGCGTCCTTGGATCCGTCCTGCACGCCGGCGGCGTCATCAGGGGTACGGAAGGTGGCGGGGGCGAAGTTGTGCGGATCGCCCGAGCCGGCACCGTTGACGATGCCCGTGGAGCGGGTGGCGTCCTTGGTGTTGCCGCCGGTGCGGGTGGGCGTGGAGTTGTTGGCCGTGTTGCCGCCGTCGACATTTACCGGCGGGTTCGCGGCTTCGGCGTTCGTGAAGGAGCCCTTCTCGATGATGTTGAAGCCGGCGCACTCGTGGTCCGCGGTCACGATCACGAGGGTGTTGCCGTCGTTCTGGGCGAAGTTCATGGCCGCGGCGACGGCGTCGTCGAAGGCCTTGATCTCTTCCAGGGTCTGGGACGCGTCATTGGCGTGGGAGCGCTTGTCGATGAGTGCGCCCTCGACCTGGAGGTAGAAGCCGTTGCCCTGGCTGCCCGAGCCGAGCAGGTCGATGGACTTTTTGGTCATCTCGGCCAGGGTCGGTTCCTGGGCCTGGGGCGCCGAGGGGTTGTCCTGTTTGGACTTCTCCACGGTCAGGTTGCCCTTGTTGAACAGGCCAAACACCTTCTGGCCGTCTGCGGAGGCGAGATCCTTCTTGGTTGCTACGGTCTGGGACGCGGGGGAGCCCAGGACAGTGTAGCCCTGGTCGCGCAGTGCCTTCTCATCAGCGGTGTCGAACCGGCTCAGACCGCCGCCGAGGATGACGTCGGCGGTGCCGTTGCGGGCGATCTGGTCGGCGATCGGGGTGACGCGCAGGTCGCTGGTGGCCAGCGGGGAACCGGTGATGGCGGTGTCCTGGCAGGCGGCTGCGGAATAGACGGGTCCCTGGCAGCCGCGTGCGAGGGCATGGCTCATCTGCCCGGCGGGGGTGGCATCGGTGATTTCGGCGGTGGAGACGTTGCCGGTGCGGTATCCGGCCTGCTTCGCCTTTTCCATGAGGGTGGGCACGGAGGTTCCCTTGGCGTCCACGCCCAGCGCGGCGTTGTACGTCTTGACACCGGATGCCCACGCGGTGGCCGAGGAGGCGGAGTCGGTGACGTAGTTCGGGTGGAAGTCTTCCTGTCCGGGCTGGCCGGAGTTCTTCTCCACGGAGTAGGTGCTGACGTAGCCGTGGGCGGGCAGCTTTTCCATGTTCAGTCGGCCATCGGCGCCGTAGAAGCGCTCGCGGCCGGCGGTGACGTGGGTGCGGCCCATGCCGTCTCCCACCATGTAGATGACGTTCTTCACGCGGCCGTTGTCCCCGGCGTTGTTGGCTGCGCTGGCGGGGGAGCCAACGGCGGCCAGTCCGGCAAGGGCGGAAACCGCGATGAGCGTCGCCGATGCGGACACGGAAAATGTGCGTTTCATGTGGAGGTTCTCCCGGATGCGAGTGATGGGTGCGAATGGCACCGCTCAGACATTAGGGAGGGCACGCGATGCGGCGGTGGCCAGAAGGTGCCCGGCCGCTGGACGGAAGCTTACAGACAGATTAACCTGCTTGCGCCATGAGTGATCTTCCCTCCGACCGTTACCAGGGGTCCGCGTGGACACACGGACCCCTGATCGTCGGCGTCCCCTGGGAGCCGCCACGGCGGCTGGTTGCGCGCGCAGCCGAACTCGCGGACGGGCTGGACGTGCATCTCGTGTGTGCCTTCGTGGACCCGTCCGGCTATCTGGCCGAATTCGACGCTGCGCGCACGAGGACGGCTGGCTCAATCGACCCGCAGCCCAACAGGGAGTCGCTGTTTCCGGCAGCCGAGGTGCGGTCGGCGCTGCAGGCCGTCCTGGGCACGCCGGGAGAAACCTGGTCCCTCCGCGTGCTGAACGGGTCAGTCCCGGAAGCACTGGCACGGCTGGCCGACAGCACCGGCGCCGCGGCCATCGTCGTCGGAGGTCCCCGCTACGGCGCCCGGGCAAGCTTCAGCAGGCTGCTGGAGCGGTCCGTGTCTGCCCGGCTCGTGCGCATCCAGCGCCGCCCGGTGATTGTTGTCCCGGGGCTTCCCCGGGAGTCCCGATTCTGACCTCGCAGGTCACGTCACATGCGCATCGGGAACGCTCAAGGCCGGCCCGAAGATGTGCTCGTGGACAGTGCAGAAACCCATGACGCGTTCCACCTTGCGGGTTGACTGACCCGCGGCTGCACAGCGGTCAGTCGGCTGCGCCGTCGGACGGTTCGGCAGCGGCCTTACGGCCGGTGGGCCATCCGGGCAGGGCGGCGTCCAGCGCGCCTGAGCGTTCGGGGGAGAGGCCGCCGTGGCGGAACTTGTACCGCTGGGTGCGCAGCCATCCGCCCAGCTCCTTTTCCGGCCCGGTCACGCCGGGGGCGGTGCGCGGCCACGGATTCCCCGCGGCCAGGTAAGCGGCCAGCCGTTCCAGGTGGTCCTGCCACTTCTCGTCCGCCCTGGCCTCGCGGGGCTTGCGCCGCCAGTCGGGCAGCACGGACAGGCCTGCGCCGATGACCGGGTTCAGGATGCCCGCGTCCGCATCGCGGCGGCGGCGCCGCAGCCATTGGGCCAGTTCCCGTTCCGCCTTGTCATCGGCGTTGCGGGAGGGGTAGCGGCCTGTTGCCTCGACCATGGCGAGCAGCTGGTACAGGCGTTTGATGCCGGGCGCTCCGTGGCTGGTTGCGCTTGAAGTCGCTGCCCGGTGCTCGGTTTTCAGGCCGGGGTCCGCGGCCCTGGCCGCCGTGAGGTGGGCCGTGACGGCGGAAACCTTGACCCGGGCCAGCTCGGCGATTTTCTTCCGGGACAGGCCCCTGCGGTACAGCAGGGTCCACTCCGGATGCGCATCCCCGGGGCTCTTCAAGGGCCCGGCGCCATTCTGGTCCGGCACGGTCACGACGTCCTGTCCAGCAGTTCGGCGCGGTGCCGGGCGGCGGCCACGAAATCGTCCAGATCCTGCTGGGTAGTTGGGGAGGACCAGCGCCGGAGCGGACCGGAGGATTCGACTGTTACTTTCAGCAGTGTCCGCCCCGAGCCGGGGATGAGGGCGAATGACCGGACCACCCGTAGCAGCCGCAGCGGCAATGCGGAGGTCAAGGTCATGAGCTCGCCTGACTGCTGCCGGACCCGCGCCCTGACCGGGCGGTCCCGGCGCGGTGTGGTGAAGCGGACCGTTTCGCCGTCGCGCGGGTCCCCGTTGAGGTCTGTGATCCCTGAGTTCCAGACCGTGATGTTGCCCGCATCCGTGAGGACGTCCCACACCGTGGAGCCCCGTGCGTTGATCAGCACCTCGGATGCATGGAGAACCATTGGCCAAGGATAGCCACGGGAACCTGCGCCAGACCGGGTTTCCCCCACCTTTCATCCAACATTCACGTTCACCCCAAAGGACAAATGCGGAAAGGCCCTGCCCCGGCGAACCGGAACAGGGCCCAGTCACGGAGGCTACGGTGTGTACTGCTTGGGCAGCTTCAGGGAGCGCTCCGACATGACCTCCCGGAGCCGGTCCGGGTAGTCGGTGAGCAGGCCGTCCACCCCGGCGTCCATGGTTGTTCTCCAGTCGATGTGATGGGGATGGAAAAACTTCAGGACTTGCGGCCGGGCAGAAGGAGCAGCGCGTCGCCCACCGGGCGTTCGCCGGTGGCATCGGAGGGCGAGTTCACAACGTTGCCGTCCTGGACCATGGTGGTGGACCCGCCGCCGTCGAGGTTGATGGCGCTGACCATGCCGAGCGAGCCGGCAACGTCCGCCGCTTCCTTGATGCTCAGGCCAAGGGACGTTGTTTGGCGTCCGTCGGCGGTCACCAGCAGCGTGCGGCCCGCGGCGTCGACACCGGCGATGGTGCGCGGGTTCCGCTTGTGCACCCAGCCGTAGTAGAAACTGTTGCTGTCGCCGGAGCGGACCATGCCGTCCCGGGCGGCCGACACGTGTTCCCTGCCGTTCTCGACAAGCACGGGACCGCCGTTGACGACGTCGGTGGTGGCGCCGGGCTTCAGGGTCTTGCCGTCGCCGCTGATGAGGTCCGTTGCCACCTTCAGCCGGGAGCCCACCTTGGCCAGACCCGCGAGCCTGTCCGCGTCCGTCCCGATGGCCTGCAGGGTGTGCCCGCCGGCAGGGACAGCTGTGCCACGGACGTTGTTGACGGCGGTGACCGTTCCGTGGGCGTCCAGGACAACCTCCAGCCCGGGCCCGGACGGAGTTGAGGACCCGAACTCGGGCGTGAAGGCCACAACTTCGTCCGCGTCCGTGCACGTGAAGTCGTGCAGCGGCAGGGACGTGGGGGTATCGTCGGTGCCGCCGCAGTTCCGGATCAGGCCCGGCACGCGGTTGATGCCGTCCAGGGCCAGTTTTGAGGCGTTCCCCGGAGCACTAACCGAGCCGTCCCAGTGCAGGCGCTGGATGGAGCTCCCGTTCTTGGCGCCGATGACCAGGGAGGGCCGGTCGCCGACCGGTTCGCTGAGTACCTTGCCGTCCACGACTGAAGTGCCGGCGGGGTCGCCGGGGGCTCCGGCTTTCGGGTCCAGCACGAAGTAGCCACCGTTCACCGCCGCGAGGGCTCCCGCGGCGGATCCCAGCTGGCTGGTGGTTTCCCGGTCCTGGAGGTTCGGGCCGAAGGAGGAGGTGAGGTCTCCGCGGAACACTTTCGGATCAATGGTGAGGACCTCCAGCTTCCACTGTCCGCGGGTGTTTTCGCTGGTGCCTTCGTCGCCGTCCCAGCCGGTGTAGATCACGGAGGACGCGTAGCCGGCGGCCTTGATCTGCGCGACGGTGGCGGACCCGTCGGCTTTGGCCGGGAACTGCCCGGCGCGCACGCGGTAGCCGAGGTCTCCGCCGGCATCGGCCAGCCGCGGGGACTGGACGTGCTCGACGCGGGCGGGAATGCCTGCTGCCTGGAGCTTGCCGGCCACCGAACGGGCCTGCGCCTCGGTGGAGAGTGCTGACGCGGGCGCGTCGGGGTCGGGGGATGACGACGGGATGGCCACCTCGGCGGTCCACTGCAGGTCCGGGTTGGGGGTTCCGCGGGTGATGGAGGTCCGGGTCAGGCCCGGCGCCAGGGTGGTCACGGTCCGGTGCTCGGGCAGATCCGCGGCGCCAAGGTCCAGGCTGCCGGAAGCCACAGGAGCAGCGGTTACCTGAGCCGGGGCCGTTGGCGCGGCGGTGGAAGGACCGGCGGGGGCTACGAGGCAGGCAACGGGAAGTCCCAAAGCCAGTGCAGCGACGGCGGTCCGGCTGAGGCGGCGGTTGAAGGTACCCATGCTCAGATCCGCTCCGCGCCGGCGTGGCCGTTCCGGACCGCGAACGAGGCATCGACGACGGCGGGTGAGGCAGTATCTGCCGCCGAGGCCACCACGAGGTAGTCGCTGCGGAACTCCTCGGGCGTCACGGTGCAACGGGTCCAGCCGCGCTTGTCCGGGTTGATGTAGCGCGTATACGGGTTCGCCGGCAGGCCGTTCCTGATGGCCTGCGCCCAGCCGCAGCCCGAGCTGATGGACGTGCCGACGAACTCGGTGGCCACCACCTTTGAAGCCGGGTCGGCGTAGTCGCGCAGGAGGTCGTTGGCGAACGCGGCATGCCAGTCGCCGCTGAGGACCACGGGGTTGGCCGGACCCTGCTGGGCGATGAAGTTGGTGAGCCGGTTGCGGGAGACCACGTAGCCGTCCCACTGGTCGTGGTTGACGGACAGGGTTTCGCCGGGGTCGTAGTCGTACTGGGCCATCATGGTCTGCTGGGCGATCACGTTCCAGCGGGCGGGCGAGGAACCCAGCCCCTGGAACAGCCACTGCTCCTGCTCGTCGCCCATCAGGGTGCGGGACGGGTCGTACACGTCGGGGTGCTGCGGGCCGCCGGGGAAGTTCTCGGTCAGCTGGTCCGAACGGTACTGCCGGGTGTCCAGGACGTGGAACCGTGCGAGGTTGCCGTAGTCCAGCCGGCGGTACAGGACCATGTCCGGGCCCGTGGGCCGCTGCGGCCGGCGCAGCGGGAGGTGCTCATAGTAGGCCTGGAAGGCGTTGGCCCGCAGCTGGAGGAAACGCTCGGGATCGTTGGAGGCCTCGTTGTCCGGCTGCGACACGCCGCCGGCCCAGTTGTTCTCCACCTCGTGGTCGTCGAACGTGACGACGAACGGGAACTTCGCGTGCGCGGCCTGCAGGTCCACGGAGCTCTTGTACTTGGCGTGGTTGTTGCGGAAGTCAGCCAGGGACTCGTGGTTCCGGCCCTCGTAGGTGTAGTCGCCCACGTGCACCACGAGGTCAAGATCCTCCTGCGCCATGGTGCGGTAAGCGGCATAGCGGCCGCCGGCCCAGGACTGGCAGGACGCCAGGCCGAAGGTGACGCGGCCGGGCTCGGCGCCGGCGGCCGGTGCGGTGCGGGTGTGGCCTACCGGGCTCTCCTCGCTGCCCACCCGGAAGCGGTACCAGTAGTCCGCCGACGGCAGCAGTCCGCTGACCTCGGCGTGCACCGAGTGGGCAAGCTCGGGCGTCGCCCGCTCGCTGCCGGCCCTGACCACGTTGCGGAAGCCGGGGTCGGTGGCCACCTGCCAGATCACCTGGACCTGGTACGGTGGCATGCCGCCCATCCCGTCTGCCGCCTGCGGTTCGGGTGCCAGACGGGTCCACAGCACGATGCCGTCCGCGGTGGGGTCACCGGACGCAACGCCGAGCGTGAAGGGGTTTTGCGGGAAACGCGGATCTGCCCACGCGGGCGCTGCGGAGAAGCCGTAGACGGCGGCAGCCGCGACGGCGCCGCCGGTTGCGGCGAGGAAACCGCGCCGGGACGGAGTGAATGAACGGGACACAATGTCTCCTGAAGCAATGGGGGATGGTCCCGTCCATTCAGGCAAGGACAGTTGATCGGATCATGAATCCGCGGTGAACGCGGCCCGAACGTTACTGGCCGGTAAGTACGGGATCAGGGCGAAGAACACCTGGCGAAGCTCCGCGGAACACCAGCCGGACGGCCGCCCGAATCCGTGCCCTGGCTTCCTCCGGATCCGAGGGGGCGCGCACCACGAACTGGTAGTAGTAGAGGCCGTTGATGAGGTCGATCATGGCCTCCACGTCCACGGATTCATCAATTTCGCCGGCGGCCATGCCTCGCCGGATCTCGTCCGCGATCGGCGCTCGCCGGCGGGACACATGGCGGTCCCAGGACAATGCCCGCAACGCCTCGTTCTCCAGGCCCATGGCCACACGCTTCTTCACGAGCGTGCCCACGCGCCCCTCGACGGCGACCGAGGACTGCTCGTAGCTGTTGAGGATCGTCTCCAGAGTGGTGGCGCCGGGCACCAGTTCGACAGAGGACCGCACACTGTCCAGTGCGGCGGCAAGCAGCTCCTCCCGGCTGGCCCAGCGCCGGTAGACGGCGGCGCGGCTGACGCCGGACCGTTCCGTGATGGCGGCGATGGTCACGTCCTTCATGTCCCGTTCCAGCAGCAGGTCCGCCGTGGCTGAGAGGACGGTCGACTCCAGCGCGGTGTCGCGTGGCCGGCCCGGCCGCCGGTCGGACTGCGTCTCTGCCCGGTCGGCGAACAGGTCGGGCCGGGGCAGCGTCTCAGTCATGGGCTTCCACCAGCCGGGCACGGAGCTGACCGATGACGGCGTCGCTGAGCCCTGCCCGGCGAACCGGCTCCGCCACGCTGCCGTGCCGTTCCACCAGGATCCGCTGCATGGCATCCATCGAGGCTCCGTGCGCACCCATCATGGCGCCCTGTCCATGGCCGGCGGCAAGCTGCGACTCCGGAATGAGCTGCCCCAGGATGGCCCGGAGCCGCGGGTACAGCCGCGGCAGCCGCGCGGCGGTCACCGCATAATCCGCGGAGATGGTGTCCGGGGAGGCTCCCAGCAGGGAAAGCACGACGGCGGCGAACACTCCCGTACGGTCCTTGCCTGCCGCGCAGTGAAAGACCGTGGCGCCGTCACCCATGGCCACGAGCGTCACGCCGAGGGCCAGCTGGCGGGCCTGGGATTCCACCAGGTTCGCGTACCAGGCGCCCACGAGTTCGGGCGTTGCCGAGGCGGACATGAGCTCCCGGCTGATGTCCTCCGGCATGGACACGGAGGCGGTCAGGGCGAGGTGGTGGTAGTTGACGCCGGGCAGCGTCAGCGGCCCGCGGCCGGTCAGCAGTGCCTCCTCCGGTGAGCGGAGATCGATAACGGCGCGGACGCCGTCGTCGATCATCTGCCGCGCGAAGGCGGCGGGCATCACGGAGACGTCGTCGCTGCGCAGCAGCACGCCATGGCGGGTGGTGCCGCCGTCCACGGGAAGGCCGCCGAGGTCACGGAGGTTGACCGGCGTGAGGTCGGGTGCCAGGTTCCGGGCGGCGGGGACATCCACCCCGGAGTCGGCGCTGAGGGTCACGGTTTCCTGCATGGGTGTTCCTAACTGAGCTTGGCGCGGATCAGGGCGCTGAGGCGGTCGATGATGCTGACCAGGACGATGATGCTGAGGATGATGGCGCAGAGGTGGCCGTAGTCGTACATGCGCATGGCGGTGGTCAGCTCCAGGCCGATGCCACCGGCGCCGACGAGGCCCAGGATGGTGGCGCCGCGAACGTTGCCCTCGAACAGCAGCAACGTGTAGCTGACCAGCAGGGGAGCGGCCTGCGGCAGGATGGCGTAGGTGATGATCTGGCGCTTGTCCGCGCCGACGGCCGCCAGCGCCTCCACGGGACCGGGCTGCACGGACTCCATGGCCTCGGCGTAGATCTTGCCGATGGATCCCACGGAACCGAGCACGATGGCGAGGATGCCGGCGAACGGCCCCAGGCCCACGGCGGAGACGAACATGAGGGCGTAGATGAGCTCCGGAATGGACCGCAGCACGTTGAGGATCCAGCGGCAGCCGGCGTACACCCAGCGCGGGGCGATGTTGCTGGCCGCGCCGAAGCTCAGCAGCAGTGACACCAGCGCACCGAGGACCGTGCCCACCACCGCCATCTGCAGGGTTTCGATGAGGAGCCTGGCGATGATGCCGAACTTGTCGAACGTGGGCGGGAACAGCCGGGCGAGGAAGTCGCCCATGTTGGGCAGGCCGCTGACCAGCTTGTCCGGGTTGAGGCCGGCTCCCGCGCCCGCCCAGACAAGAACGACGGCGAGGACCGCCCAGAGCGCGGCGCCCCGGGCGGTGGGGAGGCTGAACGGGCGGGACAGCCGAAGCCGGTCGGCTTCCGGAAGCGCGTTGCCCGCGGCGGGCGCGGGAGCCGGCGGTTCAGTGTGCTGCGTTTCAGTTTTCGAGGAGCTCAGTGTCGGTGCCATAGATCTGCTGCACCTCCTTTTCGGTGATGTGGGCGGCGGAGCCGGAGAAGACGACCTCACCGGAGTGCAGGCCGAGGACGCGGTCGGCGTACCGGCGGGCGAGGCCCACGACGTGCAGGCTGACGATGACGGGGATCTGTTCCTCCCGGGCGATGTCGCGCAGCAGGCCCAGGATGTTCCCGGCCAGCCGGGGGTCCAGGGAGGCGACGGGCTCGTCTGCGAGGATGAGCCGGGGCCGCTGCATGAGGGCGCGGGCGATGGCGACGCGCTGCTGCTCGCCGCCGCTGAGGCTGCGGCAGGGCTGCTTCGCCTTGTGGGACAGGCCCACCCGGTCCAGCAGTTCCAGCGCCTGGGTCCGCTGGGCGGAGCTGAACGTTCCCAGCAGGTTGATGGGCCCGGCGGCGTGGAGTCCGCCGGTGAGCACGTTGGTGAGGGCGCTGAGCCGGGGGACCAGGTTGAAGTGCTGGAAGACATGGCCGACGTCGGAGCGCAGCTCCCGCAGCCCGGCCAGCGACTGGCGGGTGACGTCCCGCCCGGCGACGTCCAGGGCGTCGGCGGTGAAGGCAGTGGTACCGGTGAGCGTTTTCATGAGCGTGGATTTCCCGGAGCCCGAGTGGCCCAGCAGGGCAAGCACTTCGCCGGGAAATACAGTGAGGTCGACGTCGTTCAGGGCAACCTGGCTGCCGTATTCAACGCGGAGCCGGCGGCCGACGACGGTAGGGGGTGCCGCCGTCGGGCGTGCCATGGGCAGTGCCGACGGCGGGGTGGCGGCCGGGCGGGCGAGTGCGGGGCTGGTCACCGCAGGTCCTCGAGGTCCACGCCGATGGACTGGGCCACGTCCACGAGCGGTGCATAGGTGCTGAACTCGGGGTCGGCGGTGGGCTCGCCGGCGAGGCCGAGCGTCTTGGCGACCTTCGCGTTGCCGGCCATGAGCGCGGGCAGCTTTTCCTTGAGTGCGGCGCGGGCGTCTTCGTCCAGATCCTTGCGGACCACGATGGAGATGCCGACGGGGATGGGGTCGGACTTGGCGATGATCTCGACCTTGTCCTCGGTGAAGACCTTCTTCTCGAGGAACGTCGGGTACAGCTGGCGGGCGTTGCAGGCGACGTCCACGCTGCCGTTCACCATGGCCATGACGGCGGAGTCGTGGGAGCCGGCGAAGGTGCTCTTGTAGTCGGTGCCGTCGGTCAGGCCGGACTTGGCCAGGAGGGACTTCGGCATGAAGTACCCCGTGGTGGATCCGGGGTCCACGAAGGCCACCTGGCGGCCCTTGACGTCGGCCAGGGAGTTGATGCCGCTGTCCGTGCGGGTGAGGCAGAAGCTGGCAGGTTCCTTGCTGGCGCCCCAGACGAGGAGCGGGTCCACGCTGTCCGTCTTGTAGGCGAGTGCCGCGGAGAACTGGCTGAGGACGGCGACGTCCACGGAGCCGTTGCGCACGGCCTCCACCACGCCGAGGTAGTCGGCCGGCTGGAGGTTCTTGACCGTGCGGCCGGATGCCTCGCCCACCATGTTGGCGAGGTCGGCCATGATCTGCTGCTCCTCGGGATCGTCGGTGCCCGGGGGAGTGGCGAAGGTGAGTTCCTTGGAGGGGGAGTCGGAGGAGGCGCTGGCCCCGCCGGAGCATCCGGTGAGGGCGAGCAGACCAATCAGTGAAGCGGCGATGATGCCTGCACGAGCGTGCATGGAAGGGCCTTCCGTCAGGTGTTGGGGGTGACGGAATTACGAAACCACCGGTATCTGAATCGGAATTACGAGACTGCCGTACCTTGAATGTCCGGAAGTTGAACACTGGGTTGGTCGAGCAGCCGCTGCAGAAACGCCGGCTGCTCGATGTTGGCGAAGTGGCCGCAGCGGGGGATCGTCTCCAGCCGGGCGTGCGGGACGACGCCGGCCAGGCGGAACAGATCGGACGGCGGCGTGAACACGTCGCTGTCCCCGCGCGTCGCCAGCACCGGACAGCGGATGGCGCGCCACTGGTCAAAGTCGTAGTCAACGGACGCCCGGACGGCTGCATCGAAGCTGGCGGGCCGGGCATCGGCCGCAAGCCGGCGGATCACGTGGCGGGGGACGGCTGACGGGTCGGCGAACAGCGGTGACAGCACCAGCCCCATCAGCGGGGTGGCGCCGACTGCCCGGATCAGTGCCGACCCCGACGTGCCCAAGGCTGCCATGGAGCGCATGGCCAAAAGCATGCCTACGAAAGCCGGGAAACCGGGCAGGCGGCGCAGCGGCCCCTGCGCCGCCTCGGCTACGGCGAACGTGGTGGCCGAAATGGCGGCAACGCGGGCAACCCGTTCCGGCCACCTCGCGGCCAGGTGAAGTGCCAGGAAGCCGCCCATGGAATGGCCCACCAGGCTCCAGCGCCGGTAGCCGAGCGAGTCCAGTATTCCGACGACGGCGCGCCCCATCGTTTCGACGCTGAGCTCCTCCGGCCGGACGCCCGCCGTGGATTCACCCCAGCCGGGCAGGTCAACGAGCACCCGGTCGATGTCCGGAGCCTTGGCCAGCAGCGGCTCGAACGTGGTCCAAGATCCCGCGGCGCCGTGCAGGTAGACCGTCGCCGCGGTGGACGCCGGTTGCGTGCCCTGTTGCACATGCACGGTGACGGGACCCAAGCCGGTGGACACAACGTACCGCTCCAGCGCGGGCGCTCCGGTGCGGGCGGTTTCCTGCTGAATCACGGCGTCCTGCTGAATGCTGATGGTCATCTGCTGCTCCTGTGGCTCTGAAAAGCATTCGGACCAGGGGGAGGAGCGGATGGGAACCCCTACCCGCCCGTCACTACCCGGCGTCCGTTCCGTTTGTTGAGATGGTTCGGTCAGGCCACAGCAGCGAGACGGGTGCGGCAGACTGACCAGACGGCCAGGGCCACAAGAGTAAGGGCGAGGGCCGCGATCATGACGGCGGTCCAGCCGCCCGTGCTCCACAGCGGCCCGGACAAGGCGGATCCGGCCGCGCCGCCGATGAAGTTGCCCACCACCAGGGCGGTGTTGAGTCTGCTGCGCGCCGACCCCGGGAGGGTCAGGAGGCGTGTCTGACTCAGGACCAGGTTGGCCTGTGCCGCGACGTCCAGCAGGATCACGATGACGATCAGGCCGATGATGGAGCCGCTGGCGAGCCATGCGCCGGCCAGGCTAAGACTGAGCAGGACGAGTGCGGCGCCAGTGGCAGGGACGGACCACCCGCGGTCGTGGATGGCGCCGGCCCTCCGGGCGCCGAGGGCGCCGGCCAGCCCTGCCAGCCCGACCAACCCGATCTGCCCAACCGAGTACGAATACGGCGGCGAGGCCAGCAGGAACGTCAGCGAGGTCCAGAACAAGGAGAACACCGTGAAGCCGAGCGCGCTGATCAGAAGCGTCGGCGGTGCGGCCCGGTACTGCGCCACCGTAGTGAACACGGAGGCCAGCAGCCGCGGATAGCGGATGGACTCCCGGGGTTCCAGCGGAGGGATGAATGCGTACAGCACCAACGCCAGGGTCACGGCGAGGACGGCGGCGATGACGTAAATGGCACGCCAGCCGAGCGCCTCCGCAACGAGACCGCTCACGGTGCGGGAGAGCAGTACGCCGATCAAGGCGCCTGAGGCGATCGTTCCGACAACCCGGCCACGCTGCTCGGGTGCCGCAAGCTCGCTGGCCAAGGGCGAGAGGAGCTGCGCCGACACAGTGGTTAGTCCCACTCCTCCCAGAGCGGGGAGAAGGAGGCCGAAGCCCGGCGCCGCTGCCGCTCCGAGGAGCATGAGCGCTGACATCCCGAGCACGGCCGGAATCAGCCGGCGCCGGTTCACTACGTCACCGAGGGGAACCACGAGGAAGATGCCGAGCGCATAACCGATCTGGGTGACGGTGACCAACGCAGCCGCGCTTGAGGGGGTCACGCCGAACCTACCGGCAATCTCTTCGATCAGCGGCTGTGCCCAATAGAGATTTCCGACAGCGAGACCGCCGGCGACGGCGAAGACGATGGTTCGGGTCCGGTTCATGCCGGCGACAGGATTGATGACAGGAGTAGTAGACACGCATTCCATTTCAACCCCCGGGCGGCGTCTGTGGCAGTGCCGGGCTGTCATCGGTCCGGCGTGCCTAGGCACGGCAGACCCTCCCACCGGTTACTCCCCACGAGTAGCGTGGTTGCCATGGATTATCAGGCGGAGCTTCAAGGATTCCTCACGTCACGCCGCCACCGGATAACCCCGGAGCAGGCCGGGCTGCCCAGATACACGGGGATCCGCCGGGTACCAGGGCTGCGCCGCGAGGAAGTCGCCCAGCTCGCAGCAATCAGCACGGACTACTACACGCGCCTTGAGCGCGGGAAAATCACCGGAGTCTCGGACGAGGTGCTTGAGGGGATTGCACGGGCCCTCCAGCTCGGTGACGTGGAGCGCGAGCACCTCTTGTCCCTGGCACGTGCGGTCCGTCCGTCGCCATCGGCTCGGCAGCCCAGAAAGCCGAAACCGCGCATTCGGCCCCAGCTCCAACGGGTGCTCGATAACTTCCCGTCACCGGCCTACATCCAGAACGGCCGGCTCGATCTCGTCGCCGCGAACTCCATTGGCTGGGCCCTGTTTCCGCACGCCCAGGAGGCCGGTCCGGGGCAGTTCAACCATCTGCGCTTCCAGTTCCTCGACCCCAGGTCCCGCGACTTCTACAGGGACTGGAATACGGGGACAAACAACTCCGTCGCCCTGCTGCGTGCGGCAGTGGCCCATGACCCGGACGATGAGGAGAGCATGAAGCTGGTGGGCGAACTCTCGATGAAGAGCGATCGGTTCCGCAGCCTGTGGGCAGCCCATAACGTGCTTCGGTTCCGGCACGGTGTGAAGAAGTACCACCACCCGATCGTCGGCGACCTGGATTTCGACTTCGAATCCTTCGAGGTCAGCGGCGAACCGGACCTGCTCATGGTGGTTTACGTGGCGGAGCCGCACTCACCCAGTGCCGAGGCGATGCAACTTCTCGCCAACTGGACAGGTACGGGTCAGGCCACTTCCACTGAACCCGCCAGCAGTGATGCCGCGGCAGATTCAGGACAGCGCTGACCTAACGCCTGGACATGCGGAACCGAGACGTCGCGGTCGCTCGGAAATCGCGGTGGCCATGCCCTCACTATTCGGACTCCGGAGCCGGCGGTCAATGGGCCGCTCCCGGGTAACCAGTAGGCTTCTTTCGGTTGGCTTCGCGCCGACGAATCATTGGGAATCTGTTGGGGGAAAATTTCATGAAGTACCGCCTGGCCACGTTCACGGCCGTTTTTGGCGTAATCCTGGGCCTGGCCGCGGCGCCGGTCGTGGCAGCGCCTGACGAGGCAATCTACGTCGTGGGCACCCCGGTGCGGGTGGCGATTGCCGCGGACGGCACGGCCTACCTCGGCAACTACGACCAGGGCGGCGGTGTCTTCGTGGTTCCCGCCGGAGCCACCGGGGCCGCGCGCACCATCAGCACGGGAGGCCACCCCACCACCGGGCTCGCGCTCGGCCCGGACGGCACGCTCTACGTGGCCACGGCGGACGACGCCGGCCATAACATCGTCGGCGTTGTCCCGGCCGGAGGAACAACAACGGAACGGACCATTCCGGTGTCCGCCGGGCTTCACCCGCTCGCCGCCGGACCGGATGGCACGGTATACGTGGCCAACCCCGCGGGGAACACCGTCTCCGTCATTGCGCCGAACGGGACAGCAGTGGACCGGACCATCAAGGTCGGGGCGGGCCCGGCGGAAGTAGCGGTCACGAAGGACGGAACCGCGTACGTGACCAGCCAGACGGCCGGCACGGTCTCCGTGGTTCCTGCCGGGGCGGCCGCCGTCTCGAAGACCATCGAACTGCTCTCGGACACCGGAACCTCGGAGGAACCGCACGGCATCGCTGCCGGACCCGACGGAACCGTGTACGTAGCCAACATCAAGTCCGGCGACATCGCCGTCATCGAACCCGACGCCGACACCGTTTCTGAGCGGATCTTCGTCGAGGGCGGACCGCAGGACGTGGCCATCGCAGAGGACGGCTCGCTGTACGTGACAAGCCTGCTGACCCAGAAGCTGTCCGTCATCCGTCCGCACGCCACGGAGGTGGCCGGCTCCATGACCACCGACGGCGGCCCCGGCCACCTCGCGGTGGCCCCGGACGGTTCGGTCATCGTGCTCAGCCCGGGAAGCGGCGCCACCGGCGGCTCGGTCTCCCGGTTCAGCGCGGCAGCCCTGGCTGCGGCATCGCAAGGCTCGACGGCGGCAACGCCGGCCGCGTCGTCCGCAGCACCGGCTGCCGCCCCGGCGGGTGAAGCCGCGGCCCAACCATCGTCCGGCTCCTGGAACTCACTCCCCGCCGTTGCCGGCGGGGTGGCTGCGCTCGTGGTCGGCGGCGCTGCCTGGATCCTGGTGAACGGCCGACGCCGGAAGGCCTGGCTGGCGGCCGGCGCCAGCCAGGCGGGTAGCGGGCTGTAACATCGTTCACATCCGTGGATGAAAGGGGAGCAGTGCGCGCAACGGTCAAGGACGTCGCGCGCCATGCCGGGGTTTCACCGAAGACCGTCTCGAACGTGATGAACGGTGTGGTGCAGGTCAGCGAAACCACCCGGCTCAAGGTGGAACAGGCCATCCTTGAGCTCGACTACGTTCCCAACCTCTCCGCCCGCGGCCTGCGCAACGGCAGGTCCGGTGTCATCGCCCTGGCGCTGCCGGACCTGGCAACGCCCTACTCCGCCGAGATCGCGCACCACGTGGTGGAAGTGGCCCACGAGCAGGGCTGGAGCGTCCAGATCGAGGAAACCGGTTCCGATCCCCGGCGGGAATACGAACTGATGTCCCGGGCGCGGTCCAACCTCATCGACGGGCTGATCCTCAACCCCGTGGTGCTGGACGAGACCGCCGTCAAGGTGGGCGTCTCGCTGCCGCCGGTGGTCCTGCTGGGGGAGGTGTCCCAGCAGCTGGCAGACCGGGTATGGGTGGACAGCGTTGCCGCCGCCCGCGATATGACGCTCGCGCTGGCCCGGACGGGCCGCCGCCGGATCGCCGTGCTGGGAACTGCCGAAGGCCGGCACTCGGCAGCGGCAGTTTTGCGCACCCGCGGCTACCGGGCTGCGCTTGAGGAACTCGGCATCGGGCGCGACGACTCGCTGCTGATCCCCTGCGAAAAATGGACGCCGCAGAGTGCGGCGGATGCGCTGGCCTCCTATCTGGACGCGCACCCGCTCCCGGAGGCGCTGTTCTGCTTCACCGATTCCATGGCCATCGGCGCGCTCAGCGTGCTGTGGAAGCGCGGAATCAGGGTTCCGGACGACGTTGCCGTGGCCGGTTTCGACGACATCGCCGACGGGCAATATGCCGTGCCGTCGCTTACCACCGTTTCCTTCGACAAGCGCCGGGTGGCAACCGAGGCGCTGCGCCTCCTCACCGAGCGGATGGCCGACCGTGCCGGCGAGCAGCGGGTGGTCACGGTGGACTACGCGATCATCGAGCGGGACAGCACCGCGTCTTAGCGAAACTGCCCTAAGCGAGACCGTCACATCAGATTGTTGGCGCTAACAATTTTTCCTTGTGCCACGTTTTACAACGATGTAATGTGAGGTCTGCATCACATGCCAGCCATCACCGCACCCGGGATGAAGCAACCGGAAGAGGGTTGGCCCAGCGCCACAAGGATTACTTTCAGCGGACCCATCCAAAGGAGTGACGGGTGAAGCAGTTTGAATTTTTCGCCGAGAGGCAGTTGCCCGGAAAACAGCTAACCGGAAAACAGGTGCCCGACAGGCAGGTGTCCCGCCGGCAGCTGCTGGCAGGAATGGCAGCACTTGGCAGCGTGTTTGCGGCGGCCGGCCTCACGGGCTGCGGCGGAACCGCCTCGGCGGCAGCCGTTCAGGACATTGCGTTCTGGCATCTGCTGTCCGGCGGCGACGGCATCAAGATGCAGGCCATGATCGCCGCGGCGAACCAGGCCAACCCCGGCTTCACGGTCCATCCGACTGTCCTGGCCTGGGGCCCGCCGTACTACACGAAACTGGCCATGGCCTCGGCCGGCGGCCGGCCGCCGGAACTGGCCATCATGCACGCCAGCCGCGTCCCCGGCTACGCGCCGGGCGGGCTGATCGACCCGTGGGACATGTCCCTGCTGGCGGAACACGGCGTGACGGCGGAGAGCTTCGCCCCGAGGATCTGGGACAAGAGCCAGCACGACGGCAAGGTGTTCTCCATCGCGCTGGATTCCCACCCGTTCGTCATGTTCTACAACACGGACATCGCCGGCAAGGCAGGGGTCCTCGGCGCCAACGGCCAGCTGCAGGAAGTGAGCTCGCCTCAGGACTTCCTCGCCATGGCCCGGGAGATGCAGAAGGTGACGCAGGCGCACGGACTGTCTTTCGGCTATCTCGGCAGCGGATCCCAGATGTGGCGGCTGTTCTACACGCTCTACAAGCAGCACGGGGCGGACATGGAGCTCACGCCGGGCCAGCCGATGAAGGCCGACCGGGATGCCGCCGTCGAATCCCTGGAATTCATGGCCTCACTGTTCGACGACACTGTCGCCGCGAAGAGCGGGGACATCGGCACAGGCATCGCTGAATTCGCCGGGGGAGGTTCGGGCATGCTGTTCAGCGGTGTGTGGGAACTCCCCACCTTCAAGAAGGCGGAGCTGCCCGTCGACGCCGCCACCATCCCCACGCTCTACGGCACCCCGGCGTCGTACGCGGACTCGCATTCGTTCGTCCTGCCGCGGCAGCTGAACGTCGACGACGAAAAGCGGCGCGACGTGTACAAGTTCGTCAGCGACATCCTCAAGGGATCGCTGTCCTGGGCCGAGGCCGGCCACATCCCGGCCTACCAGCCGATCGTGCGGTCGCAGGCATACCGGGAACTCACGCCGCAAATCCACTACGCCAACGCCGCGGACATCATCGCCTACGACCCCGAGGCCTGGTTCAGCGGCTCGGGCTCGGACTGGCAGACGTACTTCGCGGAAAACGTGCAGAACGTGCTCCTTGGCCGCGACAAGGCAGCCGACGGCTGGGACGCCTTCGTGCGGCGCACCAACACCCTTCTTTCCCGGCCCAACCCGGTCTGAGTATCCGAGAGCACTGAGCGACAAAGGAGTCCCCATTGAGTTCCTTAGCAACATCCCAAGGCGCCGAGCAGACGGCGCCGTCCCTGCCCGGCCAGTTCCGTCGAAACCAGCCCCGCCGCAACCCGGCCCTCAGAAACGCAGCCCAGCCCAGTCCCCGCCGGACCCGGGACAACCTCAACGGCTGGGGCTTCGCCGCCCCGTTCCTGGCGTTCTTCCTGGTGTTCCTCGTGTGGCCGCTCCTGTACGGCCTGTACATGAGCCTCACCGGCAAGTCCCTCACCGGCGCCAACGACAGCCTGATCGGGCTGGCCAACTACGCCGAGGCGCTGGCCGACGCCGACATGTGGCATTCCCTCGGCAACACCCTCTACTTCACGGTGATCAGCACGGTCCCGTTGGTGCTCGTGGCCCTCGTCATGGCCACACTGGTCAACGTCGGGCTGCCGGCCCAATGGCTGTGGCGGTTGTCCTACTTCGCCCCGTACCTGCTGGCCTCCACCGTCGTGTCCCTCTTTTTCTCCTGGATGTACAACCCGCAGCTGGGCCTCATCAATGACTCCCTGGCGAAGATCGGACTGCCCAAGGTGGCCTGGCTGAACGACCCGAACGTGGCCATGTGGGCCATCGTCATTGCCACCCTCTGGTGGACGGTCGGCTTCAACTTCCTGCTGTACCTGGCCGCCATGCAGAACATCCCCGCCCAGCACTACGAGGCGGCGTCGCTGGACGGCGCCGGCGCCTGGCGGCAGTTCTTCTCCATCACCCTGCCGCAGCTCACCCCGACCACCGTGATGATTGTGCTCCTGCAGATCCTGGCCTCGCTGAAAATCTTCGATCAGGTGTACCAGATGACGGCCGGCGGCCCGGCAGGATCCACCCGGCCGGTGGTGCAGTACATCTTCGAAACCGGGTTCACCGGCTACCGGCTGGGCTACTCCGCAGCCATCTCCTACATCTTCTTCGGGCTGATCGTGGCCGTCTCGGCCATGCAGTTCTTCATCACTCGCCGCAGGAGTGCATAATCATGGCAACCCAGACCCTCGCCCGACCCGCGCGGCCAACCGCGTCAGCCACCAGACTCCGCCAGCCCAGGAAGAAAATGACGGCCGGCAGGGCCGCCGTCCTGGCGGTTGCCGCGGTCCTGGGCGTCCTCTGGCTGATTCCCTTCGCCTGGGCAACCGTCACAGCTTTCAAGAGCGAAACGGACGCCGCAGCGCCGAAAGTAAGCTGGGTTCCGCCGTCGGGCTTTACCGCCGACGCGTTCATCAAGGTGTTCCAGGACGGCAACATCCCGCTGTGGACCTGGAACTCGCTCTACACCTCCGCGGCCATCACCGTGATAACGCTGGCCATCTCCGCGCTGGTGGCCTACGCCCTGTCCCGCATCGACTTCCGCGGCAGGAAGGTGCTGATGACGGTGATCATCGCCGCCATCATCATCCCGCCGCCGGTGCTGATCATCCCGCTGTTCTACCAGATGGTGGCGCTGCACATGATCGACACGTCCTGGGCCATCATCCTGCCGCAGGTCATCCACCCCGCCATGGTGTTCGTGCTGAAAAAGTTCTTCGACCAGATCCCGCGCGAGCTCGAGGAGGCCGCGGTGATGGACGGCGCCAGCCGGATGCGGATCTTCACCCAGATCATCCTGCCGCTTTCACGGCCCATCCTGGCCGCCGTCGCGATCTTCGTGTTCATCGGCGCCTGGAACAACTTCCTCTGGCCCTTCATCTCCACCAATGACGGCTCCATCCTGACACTGCCGGTGGGCCTGCAGACCATCAAGAGCGCCTACGGCATCCAGTACGCGCAGAACATGGCGTCCGCGCTGCTCGCCGCGCTGCCGCTCATCCTCGTCTTCCTGTTCTTCCAGCGCCAGATCATCAAGGGCGTGGCGACGACGGGACTCGCCGGCACCTGACGCGGCGCCTTTGCTTCAACAAACAGTTCTGAACCACAACCAAGGAGATACCCACATGTCCCGCGCAAGGATCACCCTCGACCGCGACTTCACAATCGGGGAAGTACCCCGCCGCCTGTTCGGCTCCTTCGTTGAGCACATGGGCCGCTGCGTCTACACCGGCATCTACGAGCCCGGACACCCGGAGGCCGACGAGAACGGCTTCCGGCAGGACGTGCTCAAGCTAGTCAAGGAGCTTGGCGCCACCGTCATCCGTTACCCCGGTGGCAACTTCGTCTCCGGCTACAACTGGGAGGACGGCATCGGCCCGCGGGAAAACCGCCCGCGCCGGCTCGACGGCGCCTGGCACACCCTGGAGACCAACGCCTTCGGCCTGCACGAGTTCGTGGACTGGTCCCGGCAGGCGGGCACCGAAATCATGGAGGCCATCAACCTGGGCACCAGGGGAGTGGATGCGGCCCGCGAGATCGTGGAGTATGCCAACCACCCGGGCGGCACCTACCTGTCCGACCTGCGGGCCAGGAACGGGCACAAGGACCCGTTCAACATCAAGCTCTGGTGCCTCGGCAACGAGATGGACGGGCCGTGGCAGATCGGCCACAAGACCGCCGAGGAGTACGGCCGGCTGGCCCAGGAGGCCGCCAAGGCCATGCGGTTCGTGGACCCGGACATCGAACTGGTGGCCTGCGGCAGCTCCAACTCGGGCATGCCGACCTTCGGCGCCTGGGAGCAGACGGTCCTGGCCCATGCCTACGAGGAAGTGGACTACGTCTCGCTGCACGCCTACTACCAGGAGCACGAAGGCGACGTCGGCAGCTTCCTGGCGAGCGCGGTCGACACGGACTACTTCATCGAATCGGTGATCGCCACCGCCGACGCCGTCCGAGCCACGGGCAAGCACAAGAAGCACATCAACCTGTCCTTCGACGAGTGGAACGTCTGGTACCAGCGCGGCCTCGATTCGGAGGACCAGCCGCACAACGTCGCCAAGGCCGGCTGGCGTGAGCACCCCCGGGTCATCGAGGACAAGTACAACGTGACGGACGCTGTCGTCGTCGGTACGCTGCTCAACTCGCTGCTCCGGCACGGCGACCGGGTCAAGATCGCCAACCAGGCGCAGCTGGTCAACGTGATCGCGCCGATCTTCAGCGAGGAGAACGGCCCGGCCTGGCGGCAGACCATCTTCCACCCGTTCGCCCGGATGGCCGAGCTGGCGAAGGGCCAGATCCTGCGCCTGTCCGTCGACTCGGACAAGTACGGCAACGCCCGGTTCGGCGACACCGACCTCGTGGACGTCAGCGCCACATGGAACGAGGAAACCGGCCGGGTGGCGCTGTTCTTCGCGAACCGCGGCCTGGAGGAGGCGGCCGACGTCGAGGTGGCCCTGCGCGGCTTCGATGCCCGCCAGGTGCTGCGCGCCGAGGTCCTGGAAATCCCGGAGGGCGGGGACCGCTTCACCATCAACAGCCAGGGCAGTCCGGACCGCGTCGGCCTGAAGCCGCTCGACGGGGCGAAGGCAAGCGGCTCCGAGCTCCGGCTGAGCCTGCCTGCACTGTCCTGGGCCGTCGTCGAGCTGGACGTGATCAAGAACTGATCCCTTCGCGGGCCTCCGGAGGCGTTATGTACATCCGTACGCAAGCAGTGTACGTTTGTACGTAACGCCTTCCGAAGGGATTTATTGTGGAGCAGTACTTTGCCGGCGACAGCAGGACGATGCGGGAGCGGATGCTCGCGGGAGACCTGTACATCGCCGACGATCCGAACCTCGCCGCCGACAACGCGCGCGCTATGGAGCTCGCCGACCGCTACGGCAGGACGTGGGCCGGGGATCGGGATGGGGCCACGCGGATCCTGGCGGACCTCCTCGGCTCCATCGGCGAGGACACGGACATCCGGCCGCCGCTGTTTGTCGACTACGGCAAGTACATCCGGATCGGCGCCCGGACCTTCATCAACTTCAACTTCACGGCGCTGGACGTTGCTCCCATCACCATCGGCGACGACGTGCAGATCGGCCCGAATGTCCAGTTGCTCACGCCCACCCACCCGGTGGAGCCCGGTCCGCGCCGGGACAAGCTCGAGGCTGCGCAGCCCATCACCATCGGCGACAATGTCTGGATCGGCGGCGGCGCCATCATCCTGCCCGGCGTGACCGTGGGGGAGAACTCGGTGATCGGCGCCGGTGCCGTGGTGACGAAGGACGTGCCGGCGAACGTCGTCGCCGTCGGCAATCCTGCCCGCGTCATCCGCAGCATATGAGCTCCCCGCAGCATATGAGTGCCCCGCCCAGGGGCGGCAGCGCGCGGCGGCACGATCCCAACCGCCGGCAGCGGCTCATCGAGGTGGCCCTGGACGTCATTGCCGAGCACGGCGTTGCCGCCACCACCCACCGGAAGGTGGCCCAGGCCGCGGACGTCCCGCTCGGTTCGATGACGTACCACTTCAAGGGCCTCGACGACCTCCTCGCCGCCGCCTTCACGAAGCTCGCCGACGACACCGCCGACGGGTTCGAGGCAGCGCTCGCCGGCGCTGAAAGTCCCGACGAGGCGCGGGAAGCGGTGGTTGGGCTCATCACGGGGGAGCTGCTCGGGGAACGCCGGAACATCCTGCTGACCTACGAGCTTTACGCCCTGGCGGCGCGCCGGCCGGACCTGCGCCGCGTGACCGACACCTGGATGGCCAGGAGCCGCGCCGCCCTCGAGCGGCACTTTGACCCCGCCACAACGGTGATGCTCGACGCCCTGATCGAGGGCCTCTCCATCCACCGGGCGCTGGCCCTGAATCCCATGTCCGCCGAGACCGTTCGCGACGCCGTGAACAGAATAGTGACCCCGCAGTGAACATCCCGTCGACAACAGCGCCGTCCGCAGCAGTCGCCGCCCCGCCCGGCCGGAACGGCAAGGCCCGCGCCGCCGTGGCCATCCTCTTCCTCACCAACGGTGCGCTCTTCGCCAACCTGCTGCCCCGCTACCCGGCCATCATGGCGGACCTGGGCCTGAGCAATGCGCAGTTCGGCCTGGCTGTGGCGGCCTTCCCGCTTGGCGCCCTGCTCGCGGGGCTCGCCGCCGGCGTGCTGATCCGGCGCTTCCGGTCGTCGCGGGTCGCGGTTGCGGGCACCATCCTGACCAGCCTGGGCATCCTGTGCGCCGGCATGGCGCCGTCCTGGGCGTTGCTCGCGGCCGCGCTCTTCTTCGCCGGAGCGATGGACGCGGTGACCGACGTGGCGCAGAATGCCCACGGGCTGCGCGTCCAGCGGCTGTACCAGCGCTCCATCATCAACTCGCTGCACGCGGTATGGAGCATCGGCGCTGTGCTGGGCGGCCTGATGGGCGCCGCGGCGGCAGGCCTGAATCTTGCGCCCGGAATCCACCTTTCGATCTCCGCCGCCCTCTTCGCCACGCTGACGCTGTGCTGCTACCGCTTCCTCCTGCCCGGGCCGGAACCGGACGACGACGGTGCTGCCGCCGGTGCGGCGGACGGAACGGCGGCGCCGGACACGGGTTCCTCCGCGGCCGCCCGGGGAGCAGCCTCCCGGGGTGCAGCCGCGAAGTACGGAGTCCTGGCCGCCCTGGTGCTCATCGCCACGGCCGGCGCCCTGGTGGAGGACGCCGGCAGTTCGTGGTCCGCGATCTACCTCAGCGACACCCTCGGAGCAGCGACCACCGTCGCCGGCCTGGGCTTCGTGGCGCTGACCGGCGCGCAGTTCATCGGCCGCCTGCTGGGCGACCGGCTCGTGGACCGCTTCGGCCAGCGGACGGTGGCGCGCGCCGGCGGGATCATTGCCGCCGTCGGCATGGGCACGGCCCTGGTTTTCCCCAGCATCCCCGGAACGATACTCGGCTTCGCCGCCGCCGGCCTCGGCGTGGCCACCCTCGTTCCCGCCGCCATGCACGCTGCGGACGAGCTCCCCGGACTGCGGCCCGGAACCGGACTCACGATGGTCAGCTGGCTGATGCGAGTCGGCTTCCTCGTCTCGCCGCCGGTCGTGGGCGCCATCGCCGATGCCGCCAGCCTGCGGGCCGGCCTCTTCGTGGTGCCGCTGGCTGGCGTCCTTGTCCTGGCGCTGTCCGCGGTGCTGGCCAACCGAACGGCCGCCGTCACCTGAACGGAAGACGACGACGGCGGGAGGTCCCGCCGTCGTCCGTCCCGTCTAACCTGTGGTCAGTTGCCGGCGATGGTGTACGGTCCCCAGCCGCCGGTGAAGGTTTTCCGGGCTGCCCACGTGGCCTTGTTCGCCTGGTAGTAGTGCAGGACGCCGGCAACGATGGCTGCCAGTCCTGCCTTGATGCCGATGGTCTTCTTCATTTGGCTGCAGAGCCCTTCCCCCAGAGTGAGTGACACGAACACTGGCTTAGTTTCCGGGTGAGGGCCGGCGGTTACAGGGGTTGCAAAAAAGCATTCGGGTTCCAGGGCATGGGCGGGCTGGCCGGAGCACACTTGTCGGGCCAACTACGCCGGATAAACCGCGATGGCGGTGGCCTTGATGACGAAGTAGACGGTCATCCCGGGAGCGAGCCCGAGGTCCGCTGAGGACGCCGGGGTGATGTCCGCGGACAGGCCGCCGGCGTGGACGCGGATCTGGTCGCCGTGGGGTTCCAGATCTGTGATGGTGACGGCAAACGAGTTCCGCGGGCTGCCGTGCTCGGCGCCCGGGAAGACCGAGACCGCCGTCGGCGAAAAGACGGCGACACCTTCCTGGCCGGGCACGGCACCGTCCTCTGGGTGCGCGGTGATCTCCAGCCCGCCGCCGGACGTCAGCCCGCGGTCCGTGATGGTGCCGGGGAGCAGGTTCATGCCCGCCAACCCGGCGGCGAACCTGCTGCGCGGTCTTTCAAGTACCCCGCGGGTGGGCCCTTCCTCGGTGATCCGCCCGCCCTCGAGGACGATGGCCCGGTCCGCGAGCATGAGCGCATCCAGGACATCGTGCGTGATGATGATCGCGCGTCGGTTGGCGAGGACCCGCCTGAGGAGCCTGCGCAGCATGGGGGCGGCATGGATGTCGAGGGCGGCCATGGGTTCATCGAGGAGCAGCAGCTCCGGGTCCGCGGCCAGCGCACGGGCGATCGCGACGCGCTGCGCCTGCCCGCCCGAGAGCTGGCCTGGCCGCCGGTCCGCGAACTCCGAGGCTTCCACCTCAGCCAGCCAGTGCCGCGCGGTCTCCAGCGCACTGGCCCGGTTCGCTCCGGCCGCCCGCGGCCCGAAGGCGACGTTCTCCACCACGCTCATGTGCGGAAACAGCAGCGGTTCCTGTGCAAGCAGCGCTGTTCCACGGGTGTGCGGCGGCAGGAAGTGGTTCGTCCCGGCGTCGAGCTTGAACAGCGTTTTCTGTCCGAGCACGGCGTGCCCGCTGTCGGGGCGGAGGAGCCCGGCGATGACCCCCAGCAGCGTGGACTTGCCCGCGCCGTTGGGGCCCAGCACGGCGACGGTTTCCGCGGCCCCGAGAGCGAGGGAAACGTCGAAGTTGCGTGCGTGCAGCGCGGCATTGAGTTCGAAGGTCATTCTGGTCCCGCCTCTGCCGTCAGCGCCCGGGGGCGCCGGAAGGAAAGCCCGACGACGGCGACGGCCACCGCGACCAGTACCAGGGACAGCGCGACGGCGGCATCGGCGTCGGTTTCGCGCTGCAGGTAGATCTCCAGCGGCAGGGTTCGCGTGACGCCCTGCAGGCTGCCGGCGAACGTCAGGGTGGCGCCGAACTCGCCGAGGCAGCGCGCGAAGGACAGCACGGCACCGGAGGCAAGACCGGGCAGGACCAGTGGAATGCTGACCCGGCGCAGCACAGTGGTGGGGCGGGCGCCGAGGGTTGCCGCGACCGCCTCGTACTTGGTGCCGGCGGTGCGCAGCGCGCCTTCGAGGCTGACCACCAGGAACGGCAGCGCCACGAACGTCTGGGCAAGGACGACGGCGGTGGTGGAGAAGGCGATCTGGATCCCCGCAAGCTCCAGGCTCCGCCCGAGCAGGCCCTGCCGGCCGAACGTGTACAGCAGCGCGATGCCGCCGACGACCGGCGGCAACACGAGCGGAAGCAGCACGAAGGCCCGCAGCAGCCGCTGGCCGGGGAAGCTGGCCCGGGCCAGGACGAGGGCCAGCGGTACCCCGAAGACGATGCAGAGCACCGTGCTGGCGGCCGAGGTGCGCAGGCTCAGGCCCAGCGCCGTGAGGGACGATTCCGACGTGATGAGCGGGACGAAATGCCCCCAGTTGACCCTGGCCACCATGGCGGCCAGCGGCAGCAGGACAAACAGGCCCCCTGCCGCCGCGAGGATGAACACCCACGGCGGGACACCGGTGTAGCCGCTGTCCCGCCGGTTTGTCTTGCTGGCTGCCCGGGCCTTGCTACGGGGTGCCGAAACCGGCGTCACTGAGGACCTTCCTGCCTTCGTTGCCGGTGACCATGGCGAGGAAGGCCTTGGCCAGCTCCTTGTTCTTGCTGCTGCCCATGGTGGCGATCGGGTAGGTGTTTACGGCCTGGTCCGACTCGCTGAACGGAATGCCCTTGACCTTGTCGCCCGCGGTTTTGACGTCAGTCACGTAGACCAGGCCGGCGTCGGCCTCCCCGGAGGTGACCTTGCCCAGGACGTCCGTGACGGAGGATTCCTCACTGACGGGCTTCAGGGTGGTTCCGGTGGCCTTTTCCACCTTCTCGGTGGCGGAGCCGCACGGCACCTGGGGTGCGCAGACAACCACCTTGGCGCCCGGCTTCGCCAGGTCTGCGAAAGACGTGATCGACGCCGGGTTGGCCGGCGGAACTGCGATCTCCAGGACGTTGGTGGCAAAGTTGGTTGCCGTTCCGTCGATGAGCTTGGCGTCGGAGAGCTTGGCCATGTTCTTGGTGTCGGCGGAGGCGAAAACGTCGGCCGGGACGCCCTGGGTGATCTGCGTGACCAGGTCCGAAGACCCGGCGAAGTTCAGGGTGACTTTAGCGCCGGGGTTTGCGTCCTCGAACTCGGAGGCGATCTTGGTGAAGGTCGACTTGAGCGACGCGGCGGCGTAAACGGTCAGGGTGCCGGACAGCTTCTCGGCGCCGGTGCCTGCGCTCGCGGAGCCGCTCGGGGCTGTGCCGGTAGTGGAGGCAGCGCAGCCCGCCAGTCCGGCGGCAAGCGCGCCGGCGGCCAGCACTGCGCTGATGCGCACGCGGGTGATGCTCATATGATGCTCTTTCCTTGGGGCGTTTCGATGATGACAGTGGTGGCTTTGACCACGGCGGTGGCCACCGACCCGAGCTCCAGGCCGAGCTCCCTCACAGCTTCGCTGCTCATGAGGGAGACGACGCGGAACGGGCCGCACTGCAGCTCCACCTGGGCCATGACCTTGTCCGCGGTGATGCCGGTGACCAGGCCGACGAACCGGTTGCGCGCCGAGCTGCCCACACGGGTGGGGTCCCCGGGCAGCTGCGCCTGGTCGCGGGCGAGGTGGGCGAGCTCCAGCCCCTCGACGGCCAGCCGGCCGGAGGAGTCCTTGACGGGCGTGAGCGTCCCGTTCTCGGTCCAGCGCCGGACGGTGTCGTCGCTGACGCCCAGGAAGCGCGCAGCTTCGGAGATGCGGATTCTTGGCATCGCACCATAATCCCCTATTTACGGTAATTACTGCTCCTTTTTACCGCATATCCGAATGTGACAGTCGAATCTTGCCGGTAGCGGCCAAGGGCGGTTGCCAGCCAAACTAAGTAGTGACACTATCTACAATGTGAGCGGAATCGACTGGCAGCAGGAGTTGACCCGGGCTGCCCTTCCGCATGCGGTCCTCGGGCTCCTGGGGCAGGGACAGATGCACGGCTACGCCATGATCGAGGTTCTCCGGTCCGGCGGGTTTCCAAAGACACAGGGCGGGACGCTGTATCCGCTGCTGCGGCGGCTCGAGGAGCAGGGGTTGGTCAGCCATGAATGGCAGCACGACACTGCGGGGCCGGGCCGCAAGCAGTTCGCAATCACTGGTGAGGGCCGTGCGGAACTCGCACGCGCAGCGGACGCCTGGCAGCAGATGGATGAAGCACTCAGCAGGATTCGGACCAACAGACAGGAAACCCCATGAAGTACGAGCGCGACCTGGCCTTCAACCTGCGGATACGTGGCATCTCCGAGCCGCAGATCGCCGAAACGCTGGCGGAGGTGCGTGCCCACGAGGCAGCCACCGGAACGCCCGCGAAGGACGAATTCGGGACTGCGCAGGAGTATGCGAAGCAGTTCCCGAAAGGAAAACGCCGGTCACGGGGAAGCGCCGTCACCACCGTTTCAACGGTAGTGGCCCTGGTCTACGTGCTGGCCGTCGTGGTCACGCCTTTCCTCGGCATCGATCTCCGGGACAGCGTGGGGCCCATAACCCTCATGCCGGCGCTCGCCGTACTCATGGGAGGCACCCTCGCCGGTTTCCTTACCGACTATCTCCGCCCGGCGCCGTCGTCCTCCAACGCCTGAACAGTCCTCCCGCATCAGACGTGATGGCGGGATTCGAACCCGCGTAAACGGTTTTGCAGACCGCTCCCTGGCCTCTCGGGCACACCACGTACGGTCAGCCTAGGCAAGCCCCGACCGCGGTGTCCTGCCTGTGTAGAAGTCGGTCGCCACATTGCGGCTGACTACGCCGTGGAGGCTAGAGGACTACGCAGCCTGGTAGCCCGCGAGGTCCAGCGTGTAGACCACCAGCTGGACTTTCGGTGCCGGCCGCGGTCGCTCCCGTTCCGGCCGCCGGACAAAGCCAAAGCGCCGGTAGAGCTGTTGCGACCGCTCATTGTCCGCCCCGGTGTCGAGCACCAGGCCGCTGGCACCTGTGGCCCGTGCGAGGTTCGCGGATTCGGCGAGGAGCCTCCTGCCGATGCCCGAGCGGCGGGCCTGCGGCAGCACCGCCAGCAGCCGCAGCTCCATCTCGCCGTCGAGAGCCTGGCGGGCCAGGGATGAACCAAAAGGCAACAGGCTCGCGGTACCCACCAGGCCGCCGTCGGCCTCGTCCTCGGCGACCAGAAGCACACCCTCCCTGGCCCGCGACGCCGCATCGAGCAGCAGTTCCAAGCGGTCGGGCGCAGGAACGGGGGAGCCCGGAAGGTGGTGCCCGAAGCCCTCGTAGGTCAGCCGTCCGACCGCGTCGAGCTCTGACTCCCTGGCCTCGCGGATCCTGTACTGCGTTGCTGTGCCTGGCAGTGTCACGCGTGGACTCCTTTGATGTTGTTGGGCTGGCCGCTGGCCTGCATCACAGGCTAAACGCGCAGCGGTGGGGCTCCCACACCGGCGACATGCCCCGACGTTCTTCGTCACCCATGGCCCGCATTAGGGCCTGTTTTGTTACGCCCCGCTTCGGGCCGTGAAGCTGCGTTTCCATACGCGTCAGTTCGTTGCAGCCGGGGTTGGGAAGCGGCCAGCAAGGTGCTTGATTTGGTCTACACGCTTCGAAAGGACTCGCCATGACGGAACTCTCAGACCTCAGCCCGCGCCGGATCCGTAATGTCCTGGGCCACTTCGCAACGGGCCTGACCGTGATCACTGCAGCCACCGAGAGCGGCCCCGCCGGGTTCACCTGCCAGTCCTTCGCCTCCCTCTCGCTGGAACCGGCGCTGGTGACCTTCAGCCCGGCACGGACCTCCAGCACCTGGCCGCTGCTGCGTGCTGCGGGCAGCTTCACCGTCAACATCCTTCCCGCCGAACACCAGCACCTTGCGGCGCAGTTCGCGCGGTCCGGGGCCGACAAGTTCGCCGGCGTCGACCACTCGCCGTCGCCCCTCGGCAACCCGGTCCTTGACGGCACCCTTGCCTGGGTGGACTGCGAGCTCCACCAGGAGTACGACGGCGGCGACCACACCATTGTGGTGGCCGCGGTCCGCGCCCTCAGCGCCCGTTCCGACGTCGATCCCCTCCTCTTCTTCAAGGGTGATTACGTCGCCGTGCAGGAAAACGCCAAGATCCTGGAGGGCGTCGCATGACACGGGGCGGCGTGGCCAGGGTCAAGGCCACGTCCCGGCGGCGCGGCCGCCGGCACGCACAGCCGGAAATGAACGACGACGTGTGGCAGCCCGCGGAGAACTGGAACGCCATCAAGGTTGGCGCAACGGTTGAAGTCACGCTGCCCGCCGGACACTCCTACACCGGCCGCGTCGACTCCAAGACGCCGGACTCAGCCTTGGTGTGGATCATCAGTGCCGCCGGCCAGGGCCGCCAGATGTACGGCAACCGCGACGGCGTCCGCCTCCGCCCCGCAGCTGGCAGGCGGGCATGAGCGTCCTCCTGCTGTCCGCGGCCTTCCTGGCGCTCCTCACGGCGGGCGGTATCTGGGCGGCGTTGCCGCTGCTGGCCGGCACCCGTGAACCGGGCAGGGATTCCCCGGACCTGAAACCCCAATACTCGGACGCCGCATTCAACGTCTACCCCTACGGCTGGAAGCCGTAGGGGTTTTCCGCTCTTTAGCCGCCGGTTAGCCCGGCCGTCAACCTATCCTCCCGTCACCGCGCCGGCGATGCGTCCGTCAACTAGCAGCGCCAGCACACCGCCATCCCGCAGGGTGCCGGCCGGCAGAACGTCCGCCAGCAGTTCGCCAGTGCCGAGGGCGGTAAATGCGATGCCGTGACTTGCGGCCGGCTCGTGCGCCCGCGACGGCCCTGACGACAAGGCTGCCTGCAGCGATTCCAGCGTCACCGCCGCAGCGACTTCCCGCGGGTGGACGCTACCGAACGAGGCCCCGCGGTCCAGGGCAACGAAGGCAGGTTCGCCGTCCTCCAGGCCACGCCGCTGCAGCTCGGTGTGCGCCTCGGCCACGGTGCACGAGACGGGCAGAATATGCACGCCCGCGGCGGGAGCTGACAGCAGGCTCCCGGCTGTTCCGTCCTCCGCTGCCGGCTGAAGGAAGCCCGCGGAGGTCAACCAGCCGTCGTCGAAATACGTGGAGAGGTAGTTGCGCCCGGAATCCGGGACGATCACCACCACCGTGTGGCTCTCGTCGAGTTCTTCAGCCAGCCGGAGGGCCGCAGCCAGCGCGGTGCCGGCGGTTCCGCCCACGAGCAGCCCCTCTTCGCGTGCTGCCTTGCGTGCGGTGAGGATGGATTCCCTGTCGCTGACACGCACGAAACGGTCCACGAGCGAAGTATCGAACGCCTGGGGCCAGATGTCCACGACTGAGTCAGGGTGGACGGCATGGCCGGCCCCTTCGACGTACTTGGCGGCCCCGTCGCCGCCGCCGTACGCGGAGTGGTTGGGGTCGGCGGCCACCACCTGGACTGATCCGCCGCTTGCCTGTTTGAGAAACCGGCCCGTCCCGGTGATGGTCCCGCCGGTACCCACGCTGGCCACCAGATGGGTCACCGCACCGTTCGTGTCGTCCCAGATCTCCGGGCCTGTTGATTCCACATGGGCTCCGGGGTTGGCCGGGTTGTCGTACTGCTGCGCCAGCCAGGCGCCCGGGGTGGACTCGGCGAACCGGGCCGCGCGGTTGGCCAAGTGGTCGGGGTGGCTGCGGGGGACGAAGTCGGCCACGAGGGACACCTCGGCACCGTAGGCACGCAGCAGCCGGATCTTCTCCGCCGCAGTTGCCGCCGGCGCGAACACCACCGCGCGGTAGCCGAGGTGCGCGGCCACGAGGCTCAGGCCGATCCCCGTGTTGCCGCTGGTTCCTTCCACCACGGTGCCGCCGGGCGCCAGCAGGCCGTCCCGCTCGGCCGCACGGATCATGGACAGCGCCGCGCGGTCCTTGACGCTGCCGCCGATGTTCTGGAACTCGAGTTTGGCGTAGATGCGCGGCCGCAGCCCTGCTCCCAACCGGGTGAGCCTGACCAGTGGCGTGTTGCCGATCGCGTCCAGCACGGACTCATGAACTGTCATGGCTGGAACGCTAGGCCGCCCCGCAGCCCGCCGCAAAAGGGCCCTAAGCCAGGTTGCCACGTGTGTCTTCGCATGAGCTTTGATGTCCGGTTTTCCCGCCGTTGACACCGGATTACGACGGCGGCAGGCCGGGTTCCGTCACCGGCGTTCACCGGGGTTCATCCTCCGACCCGCAATGCGGCTGGGCCCGCGGGGACGCCTTAGAGTCCGGACATGGGGCGGGGAGCGACACAGAAGGAATCATCAGCACGCGCCGGCCTGTGGCTGTGCCTCGGCGCCGGCTTCATCACCCTCCTTGACCAGTCGGTCTTCGTCCTGGCGGTTCCGGCGATGACTGCCGGGCTGGGCGCTGACCCTGCCCAGGTGCAGTGGATCCTGGCCAGCTACTCACTGGCGTTCGGGGTTGCACTGGTCCCGGCGGGACGGCTCGGGGACGTCCTGGGCCGCCGGGCGCTGTTCATCGCAGGAATCATGGTGTTTGGTGCCTTTAGCCTGGTGGGCGGGCTGGCCTCCGATCCGGCTCTGGTGATCGTCGCCCGGTTGCTGCAGGGGCTTGGCGCCGGGACATTGAACCCGCAGGTCCTCGGGCTTCTGCAGGACCTGTTTTCCGGGACCCGGCGGGCCAAGGCGCTGGGCTATTACGCTGCGGCAGGGGGCTTCGCCGCCGTGTGCGGTCCCCTCGCCGGCGGCCTGATTCTCTCCGCCGCCGGGGACTCTGCCGGCTGGCGGGTGCTCTTCCTCATGAACGTCCCGCTGGTGGTGCTCCTGGTGCCGCTGGCGTTCCGGTTCCTCCCGGCACGTCCCGGCCGGGACCACAGTGCCCGGTCTGCCTCCGTCGACGGGGTAGGTGCCCTGCTGCTCGGCGCGGTGGTGGTGGCCTTCCTTGTCCCTACGGTTTACGGCACGCCTGACTCGACCCCGGCCTGGCTGGCCGGGGGAGCAGCGGTTCTCCTGTGCTTTGCGGGCTGGGAGCTGCTGTACCACCGGCGGGGGCGGACGCCCCTGCTCAGCGCCGGACTGGCCCGATCGACGGGCTACGTGCTGGGGACCGTCGTGGCGCTCTGCCAGTTCGGCGTGGGTGCGGCGATGTCCGCGGTCACCGCCTTCTATTTCCTGTCCGGAAGCGGCCTCCCTCCGCTGGCCGCGGCGGGCATCCTGGCACCGCAGGCCGCCGGCATGCTGCTGGCCTCCGGGTCCAGCTGGCGGTTCGTCGCCAGGTTTGGCCGGGCCGGCATCGTCTTTGCCCTGGCCGCCAGCCTCGGCACCCTGATCGCCAAGGACGTTGCCGTGCAGCATCTGGACCACTCCGCGGGCGCCTTGGCGGTTGCCGCAATAGGCCTGCTGCAGGGAGTCGCGACCGGCCTCGTGGTGGCGCCCAACCAGGCCCTGACACTGGGGCATGCTCCGGCGGGAACGGCCGGGGTGGCGGCCGGCTTCTACCAGCTG
This sequence comes from Arthrobacter sp. NPDC058097, assembly GCF_042884885.1. Lineage (NCBI taxonomy): Bacteria > Bacillati > Actinomycetota > Actinomycetes > Micrococcales > Micrococcaceae > Arthrobacter > Arthrobacter sp. NPDC058097. Next base: position 25,382 of record NZ_JBHVSZ010000003.1, on the reverse strand, counting down.
AGCCAGCGCTTCTCGGCGGCGCTGTGTTCGGCGGCCGTGGCCGGGCTGTTCCTGCACGCAGGGTCCGGGTTTGCCGGCGTCACCAGATCTGTAGCGGCGGACGGCGGCTACCGTGCCGCGTTCCACCACGGCATTCTTCTGTGTTCGGCCCTGACGGCCGCTGCCATCGCCGCCGGCAGCCTCGACTGGATCCGCACAGCGGTGGTGCGCCGCCGCAACCGCAATGGCGTCGGAGGAGCCGGAGCTGGCTGGACACGCGGCGGACCAGGCGCTGGCGAACTCCCGTTAGACGGCCGCTTGCTGAACCTGAGCCGGTTCCTCAACGTCCGCCGTCAGCCCCGTGCTGGGAAACCCCGGCGTCGCGCAGTGCCGGGAACCCGCCGTCGACATGCACTGCACGGGAGTAGCCCAGCAGCCTGAGCTTCTCCGCCACGGGACGCGAGCCGTTGACCGAGCCGCAGAAGACCACAATCTGCTGGTCCGTTCCGGTCACGCCGTCGAGGCGGGCGGGGGACTCGGGCCCAAAGCCCTGGGCCACGTTCTCGCGGTCCACCACTACGGCGCCCGGAACAGCGCCGGTGCTGGCCCGGCCCTTGCGGCTGCGGACGTCGATCAGGAGGGCCCCTTCGCCGATAAGCCGGGCGGCTTCCTCGGCGCTGACCAGCTGCGGATCGTCCGTGGTTTGTTCGGTGCTCATGTGGTGCTCCTTCGGGTGTTGTTTGATCTTGCAGTGGGATGTCAGGTGAGTCCCCAGGCCTGCGCGAGCAGCTCCTGGGAGCGGATCCGGTCGGCCTGGCGGTGGGTGATGGTGGTGACCAGCAGCTCATTGGCTCCGGTGACGCGCTGCAGGGTGCGGAGCCCCTCCGCCACCTGACGGGGGTCGCCCACGAACCGGGTGTCCAGCCTGTCCTGGATGAGGTCCGCGTCGTCCGGTTCCAGTTCCGGCCAGCGGGCGGCGTCCTCCGGCGCGGGGTAGGGAATGGCGCCGTGGCCGGTCCTGATGCTGTGGACCCAGTCCGCGTACCCGGCGGCGATGGTTCCGGCCCGGGATTCGGTCTCGGCCACCACGACGTCGGCAGAAACAGCCACGTACGGCTCAGCCAGGGTGGTGGACGGCTTGAAGTGCGAGCGGTATTCGCCAACCGACTCCAGGACCGCCGCGGGCGCCACGTGATAGTTGGCTCCGAACGGCAGGCCGAGCTTTCCGGCGAGCCGGGCACTGGGGCCGGCGCTCGACCCGTGGATCCAGAACCCGGGGGCGTGGCCCTGTGCGGGGTGTACGGTGACCTCCGTGCCGTGGGCAGCGCGGTATTCGCCGGCGAAGAACGCGATGACGTCCTGGACGTCGCTTTCGAAGTTGTCCGCATCGCCGGGTACCCGCCCCAGCAGATCGGCCTGGACCTGGAAGCGCTCGGGGAACTTCCTGCCGAAGAGCGGCCGCGGGGCCGGGACCACCAGACCGTCCACCACACGGTTGCCGGCGGGGCTGCCGGAAAGTCTGCCGGAGGCACCCGGCGAAGCGTCTGCCGGCACACCAGCCCCTGGGGCCTCTCCTTCCGCCGGGGCCTTGGGCACGCCCGACCGGCCGAAACCGAGGTCAACGCGTCCCGGATAGAGGGCGGACAGCGTCCCGATGTTTTCCGCGATCTGAACCGGCCGGTAGTTCCCCAGGATGGTTGCCGCCGTTCCCACCCGGATGGTGCTGGTGGCCGCGGCGATGAGCGCGGACAGGACGTGCGGGGCGGAGCCGGCCACGCCGGGACTCAGGTGGTGTTCGGCCAGCCAGTAGCGGCTGTACCCCAGCGCCTCCGCCGAGACAGCCAGCGCAATGCTGTTCCGCAGTGCGTCCGTCGCCGTCTGGCCGGCGGAGACGGGGCTGAGATCGAGGACCGAGAGGGGAACGGCTGAAGGCTTGGGCATGGCAGCACACTACGGAGACGCCGTCGCCCGCCAAACTCCTCCGTCACCGTCCTCAACGTCCGGAAACCGGGGGCAACCGGAGCCCAAAATCCGTCACATACGACGGCCGCGCATGACGGAATGCGCCGCCGCTTGACGCCCCATTTCCGGAATTAACACCCTGCGACAGGCGGTTTGGAAATGTCCGGGCGGCCCTCCTAGATTCAACATCTAGGTCCAGAGTCAGCACGCCAAGGACCGGCTCGTGCTGCGGCAACCCTCAGGCATTTGATGGCGGGGTGCTCCGGAAACAGACCTGGCCGCACTTGCGGCAAGTGAATGTCGAGACGGCCGTCCGCGGCCCCTAAAAGAGGGAACCATGCCTTCACTACCCACACCCAAAAACCGGCCCGCTGTGCTCGGCATCGAGCTCGACGGCGACGGCGCCCACCCGGCAGCCTGGCGGTTTGCCGCGCACGAGCCCGGCGCATTGCTGACCGGCGCCCGCATCCGGGAAACCGTCCAGGCAGCGGACATCGCCGGCTTCCACCTCGCCACCTTCCACGACTCACGGACCACCGACACCGGGGCCACCGGAATCGCGGGGCGGATCGACGCGGTGCAGCGGGCGGCCTTCGCCTCCCCGGTGACGCGGTCGATCGGCCTGGTGCCCGAGGCAGGCGTGGTCTACACGGAGCCCTTCCACGTGGCCACCCAGCTGGCGAGCCTGGACTACTCCTCCCGCGGCCGGGCAGGGTGGCTCGTCAGCGCGGAGAACACGCTGCAGGAAGCACGATCGGTGGGCCGTGACCTGCTTGCTGCCGAAGAGGCCGGCACGGAGGCGGCGGACGTTGTCGAGAGCGCGCGGCGGCTGTGGGACTCGTGGGAAGACGACGCGGTGATCAGGGACGCCGCCACCGGCCGCTACCTCGACGCCGGCAAGCTGCACTACGCGGACTTCGAGGGCAGCCGCTTTTCCGTGAAGGGCCCGTCCATCATTCCGCGCCCCTTCCAGGGGCAGCTGCCCGTGTTCGCCCCGGCGGCGCTCCTGCCCGCCGTCGAGGCCGACGTCGCACTGGTCAGCGCGGCCACGCCCGAGGAACTTGCGCAAGCAGCGGAGGCTGCACGGAATGCCGGTGCCCCGCGCACGCTCCTGGAACTGGACGTGGTCCTCGACGCCCGCGGCCAGCGGGCAGCCGACCGGCTGGCCGAGCTGGACGCGCACGGGAAGTGGGACGGCGGTGCCCGCTACGTGGGAAACGCTGCCGGACTGGTGGAGCTCCTGGCCGGGCTGTTCCAGCAGGGCGACGGTGTCCGGATTCGCCCCGGTGTGCTGGACACCGACCTGCCGGAGCTGGCTGCCCTGGTGCTGCCGGAACTGCGCCGGACCGGTCTGCTGTCCAGCCCCGCCCCGGGCGGCACGTTGCGTGAATCGTTCGGCCTGCCCCGCCCCGCCAACCGCTACGCCGCTGCCGCGGCCCTCTAGAGAGGCCAGACCCGTGAGCTCATCCCCGCGCACGGCCGGCAACGGCCAGATCCAGTTCGGCGTCTTCTTCCAGGGCGTCAACCACACCACAGTCTGGCGTGATCCAGAGAGCGGATCCCAGACTGACTTCGAATCCTTCCGCCGGGTGGCACAGACCGCAGAACGGGGGCTGTTCACCGCCTTCTTCCTCGGCGAAGGGCTGCGGCTCCGCGAACACCTGGGCCGGATCCACGAGCTCGACGTCGCCGGCCGGCCGGACGCACAGACGGCGCTCGCCGCCCTGGCTGCCGTGACCACCAACATCGGACTGGTGGCCACCCAGAACACCACGTACAACGATCCCGCGGACCTGGCTCACCGGCTGTCCAGCCTGGACCTCCTCTCCGGCGGCCGGGCCGCATGGAACATCGTGACCACGGACAACGCCTGGACCGGCGCCAACTTCCGGCGCGGCGGCTTCCTGGCTCACGAGGACCGCTACATCCGGGCAGAAGCATTCGTCCAGACCGCCAAAGCGATCTGGGATTCCTGGGCTGACGGCGCAATCGCCGGGTCCCGGGGCTCCCGCCGGTGGCTGGCCGAGGACGGCATCACCCCCGTCCGCCGCAAAGACACGAGCTTCGACGTCGAAATCACGGGCCGCCTCCCGCGCTCCAACCAGCACCATCCGGTCCTGTTCCAAGCGGGCGACTCCCCGGACGGGCGCGACTTCGCGGTCCGCAACGCGGACGTCATCTTCTCCCGGCATGCCGGGCTGGAGGAGGCCAAGAAGTTCCGCGAGGACATTGTGGCCCGCACACTGAAGGCGGGCCGGCCGGCGGATGACGTGAAGATCTTTCCGGGGCAGGAGTTCATCCTGGCACCCACCGCCAAGGAAGCGGAGGAAAAGCACCAGTGGGTCCGCGAACGGCAGGTGGGGCCGCAGACCGCCATCGCGTTCCTTGAGCAGTTCTGGGGGCGCACCCTCAGCGAATACGACCCCGACGGCCCTCTTCCCGACGTTGACCCCGTCGTGGACGTCACCGACCCCACCCGCGGCAACGCGTTCCACGGAAAGAACGCCCGGCAGCTTGCCGCGGAGTGGCGGGCTGAGGCCAGGGAGAAGGGGCAGTCCATCAGGCAGTTCGTCTCCGGCCGCGCCCAGCTCAACGGACGGGGGCTCGTGGGCTCCTTCGACGACGTCGCCGACCTGCTCGCCGAATACGCCCACGCCGGTGCCGTTGACGGTTTCAACATCACACCGTGGATCGTCCCCTCCGGCCTCGACGACATCGTCAACGAGCTCGTCCCCAGGCTCCAGGACCGCGGCGTCTACCGGACCGAATACGAAGGCACCACGCTTCGCGAAAACCTGGGGCTCCGCGCCCCGCTGTCACACCGCAGCGGCTCGCTCGCTTCGGTGACCACCACCGAGAACGAGGAAGTAGCATGACCGCCCGAAACATCAACACTGCTTCCAACCGTGCTGGAACGGCCAGGGGCCGGCGGGTGGGCAGGACAGCGGCCGCAGGTGCGCTGCTGGGAACCGTTACGCTGCTGCTCGCCGCGTGCGGCGGCACATCCGACGCCGGATCCCAGCCGGGTGCCAGCAGCACCCCCATCCGGGGCGGCAACCTCAACTTCGCCGTTTCCGTGGACCGCGGCTGCATCGATCCGCAGCAGGTGGGCAACAACGATGCGATCGCCGTCGCCCGCCAGACAGTGGCGTCACTGACCTCCCAGGACCCGGAAACCGGCCAAATCGTCCCCTGGCTGGCCGAGAAGTTCGAGGCGAACAAGGACGCCACGAGCTTCACCTTCACCCTCCGGAGCGGGGCCACCTTCGCCGACGGGACGCCCATTGACGCGCAGTCGGTCAAGACCAACTTCGAGGCGATCAGGGCCCTCGGCGCCAAGGCCACCCTGGGCTCCACATACCTCAGCGACGTCAGCGGCATCACGGTCAAGGACCCGAAGACCGTGGTGGTGGACTTCGCCAAGCCCAACGCCCAGTTCCTGCAGGCCACCTCCACCTTCACGCTGGGGCTGCTGTCCCCGGCGTCGGCGAAACTCAGCGAGGCGGACCGCTGCGCCGGAAAATTCGAAGGCTCGGGCCCGTTCACGGTGAAGAGCTACACGGTGGACAAGGAAGCGGTCCTGCAGCGCCGGGCCGGGTACTCCTGGCCGGCGTCCACGAACAGCAACAAGGGTGAGGCCTACCTGGACACCGTCACCTTCAAGATCATCCCGGAGGCCGGCAACCGCACGGGCAGTCTGCAGTCCGGGCAGATCGATGCGACGGCGGCCATCTCGGCTGCGGACATCAAGCTCTTTGACGGCAACGGCTTCTGGAAGGAGACGAGGGCAAACCCGGGCGTGGTCTACAACCTGTATTCCAATGAATCCACGCCGAAGCTCAAGGAGACGGCCGTGCGCCAGGCGATCTCGAAGGCCATCAACCGTGAGGAGATCACCAAGACGCTGCTGACCGAGGCAGACCGGCCGGCCAAGGGTGTGCTGTCCCACACCACCCCGTTCTTCAAGGACTTCAGTGATCTGCTGAAGTTTGATCCCGACGGCGCCAAGAAGCTCCTGGACGACGCCGGCTGGAAGCCCGGGGCGGACGGCATCCGCGCCAAGAACGGCCAGAAGCTTTCCTTCTCGGTTACCTACTGGCAGTCCCCGAAGGAAGTCCTGGAACTCGTGCAGCAGCAGCTCAAGGCTGTGGGCATTGACCTCCAGCTGAAGTTCACCACCATCGCTGACGTCACGGCGGCCCAGGCGAAAAAGGACTACGACTTCTCCTACGGTAACCTGACCCGCAGCGACCCGGACGTCCTGCGGACCGTCTTCGGCGGCGACACGGCCCGCGGCGGCAACAACCTCCGTTCTGCTCTACCGGTGGACACCACCCTCGGCGACCAGGCCGCCGCACTGGACAAGGATGCGCGGCAGAAGCTCGTGGACCAGGCCCAGGAAGCACTCATCAAGGACGCACACTCCATCCCGCTGTACGAGCTCTCCACCACGATCTCCGCCAGCGACAAGGTGCACGACCTGAAGTTCGAGGCCTCCAGCCGCCTGGACTTCTACGACGCCTGGCTGAGCAAGTAGTGATCCGCTACATCGGGCAACGCCTGCTCCAGGGCACCTTTGTGCTCTGGGCGGCCTACACCGTGTCCTTCTTCATCCTGTACCTGCTCCCGGGCGACGCCGTGAGCATCATGGCCAGCGGGGACGAACAGAATGCCGTGGACCCGGCGCTGGTGGCGAAGCTCCGGAGCGAATACGGGCTGGACCGGCCGCTCCATGAGCAGTACCTCATCGCGCTGGGCAAGGCCCTGCAGCTCGATTTCGGCATCTCCATCAAGAACGGCGTGGCGGCCACCCAGTCCGTGGCCGAGGTGCTGCCGGAAACCATCAAGCTCGCGGCGGCAGGATTCGCGCTGGCTGTGCTGCTCGGCAGTGCCCTCGCTACTGCGGCAACCTTCAGCCGCAACCGGTGGGTGCGGCAGGCCCTCGCCTCGCTGCCGCCCCTGGGGATCGCGGTGCCGACGTTCTGGATCGGGCTGCTGCTCCTGCAGCTGTTCTCCTTCCGGCTCCGGATGTTTCCAGCGATCGGCAACGACGGCGCCGCCAGCATCGTCCTGCCGGCACTCACCCTGGCGATCCCGACGGCGGCCGTCATCGCCCAGCTGCTGTCCCGCAGCCTGCGGCAGACCCTCGGCGAGCCCTACATCGAGCAGGTCCGCGCCAAGGGTGCGAGCGAAGCGCTCATCAACTTCGGGCATGCACTCCGCAACGCGGCCATCCCCACCCTGACGATGCTTGGCATCCTCGTCGGCAACCTGCTGGCCGGCGCCGTGGTCAGCGAAACGGTGTTCTCGCGGGCCGGCATCGGCCGGCTAACGGTCACGGCAGTGAACAGCCGGGACATTCCCGTGGTGCAGACCCTCGTTGTCCTCGCGGCCGCCATCTTCGTGGTCACCAGCCTGGTGGTGGACCTGATCTACCCGCTGGTGGACCCCCGCATCAACGTCGGCACGACGGCCAAGGCCTAGGAGGAAACGATGTCGCAGCAGCTATTGGACAGGGCACCGGCCAGCGGCCCTGTGCCGGCTGACGCCGGGAGTCCGCCGCCCGAAGGAGCCAACGGGCGCATTCTCCGCCAGTTGCGGCGGGCCGGGGGGCATCCCCTCCGGCACCCCGACCTGCTCCTGGCGGTGCTGGTCCTGGGCACCACGCTTTTCTGGGCCGCCTTCCCGGGAGCCTTCACCTCCTGGCCGCCGGACACCGGGGTGCCCGCGGACCGGCTGCTGCCGCCGTCGGCCACGCACTGGTTCGGCACGGACAGCCTGGGCCGCGACCTCTTCTCCCGCGTAGTACACGGCTCGGCGACATCGCTGGCCGCCACCGCGGTTGCCGTGGCCGTTGGGCTCGTGGCCGGCTCGGCCCTCGGGCTGCTGGCCGGGTTCGTGCGCGGCTGGGTGGACGACGCAATCATGCGCGTCATGGATGTGCTGCTCGCCATTCCCAGCCTCCTGCTGTCCCTCGCCCTGATCACGGTGCTCGGCTTCGGAACGGTCAACATCGCCGTCGCCGTGGGCGTGGCCAGCGTGGCCAACTTCGCCCGCATCATGAGGTCCGAAGCGCTCCGGGTGGGAACGGCCGTGTACGTCGAGGCGGCGCGGTCCTCCGGCGTGCGCTGGCATTCCATCCTGCTCCGGCATGTGCTGCCCAACGCGGCCGGCCCGGTGCTGGCACTGTCCGCGCTGGAGTTCGGCGCGGCCGTGCTGTCGATCTCGTCCCTCAGCTTCCTGGGCTTCGGCGCACCGCCGCCTGCCTCGGAATGGGGTTCCCTCGTGGCCGGAGGCCGCGACTACCTCGTGGCCGCGTGGTGGCTGGTGACCCTGCCCGGCGCGGTGATTGCCGCCGTCGTGCTTTCCACCAACCGCATCTCCCACGCCTTCCAGACAAGGACCAGCCGATGACCGCCAGCACCGCAGCCCCCGCCGGACCGCCCCTGCTGAAGGTCGACGGACTGAACGTCTCCTACCTGGTGGGCGGCGAACTGCAGCCTGCCGTCCGCGGGGTCAGCTTTGAGGTCAACGCGGGCGAGGTGGTGGCCATCGTGGGTGAATCCGGTTCGGGCAAGACCACCACCGCGCACTCCGTCATCAACCTCCTGCCCGGCAACGCCCGCCGGGACTCCGGGACGGTGCAGTTCGACGGCGTCGACCTCACCTGCCTGACCCGCAAGGAATGGCATAGCGTGCGCGGGAAGGAGATCGGCCTGATCCCGCAGGATCCGACGGCGTCGCTGGATCCGCTGCAGCGGGTGGGGGAGCAGGTGGCCGAGTCGCTGACCATCCACCGGATCCAGCCCAAAAAGGCTGCCCGCGAGGCAGCCGTCCGGCTGCTCGAGGAGAGCGGGATCCGCGACGCCGCGGCGCGCGCCCGGCAGTACCCGCACCAGTTCTCGGGCGGAATGCGGCAGCGGGTCCTCATCGCCGCCGCGCTCGCCGCCAGGCCGCGGCTGGTCATCGCCGATGAGCCAACCAGCGCCCTCGATGTGACGGTCCAGCGGCAGATCCTGGACAACATCGCGGCCCTGGCCGCGGAGCGTGGAACCGCCGTACTGCTCATTACGCATGACCTCGGCGTGGCCGCGGACCGGGCGGACCGGATCATCGTCATGCGGCAGGGCGTCATTGTGGAACAGGGCCCCACGGATTCCGTGCTGACCAGGCCGCAGGATGAATACACGCGCTCGCTGATCGCGGCCGCGCCGGGATTGAGTCCGCGGCGGCTGCGGCGGGCTGTTGTTCCGGCCGCCGGCGCTGCCCGAGCGGCAGGCGGTGCCGTGGAAGCCCGACCCTTGGTGGAGGCCTCCGGCCTGCGCAAGGTGTTCAGCCTGCCGCGCGCTGCGGGCAGCGCCCGGGCCATCACCGCCGTCGACGATGTTTCCTTTGACATCAGCAAAGGCGAGACCCTCGCTCTGGTGGGGGAATCGGGGTCCGGCAAGAGCACAGTGGCCCGGCTGCTGCTGCGTCTCGAGAAACCCAGCGCCGGTTCCGTGCTCTTTGACGGTACGGACCTCGCGACGGCCAAAGGCGAGAATCTCAGGCTGCTGCGCCGCCGGTTCCAGGTGGTTTTTCAAAGCCCCTTCGCGTCGCTCGACCCGCGCTTCAGCGTGGCGGACAGCATCGGTGAACCGCTCCGGGCTTTCGCGGAGGGGAGCCCGGCGGAACGGCGGGGCCGGGTCGCCGAGCTCCTGGACGCCGTGCAGCTGCCCGATCATTTCGCCCAGCGGCGCCCGGCGGAGCTGTCCGGCGGCCAGCGCCAGCGGGTGGCCATCGCCCGGGCCCTGGCCCTGCGGCCGGACCTGGTCGTCCTGGACGAGGCGGTGTCTGCGCTGGACGCTTCGGTGCAGGCACAGATCCTTGACCTCCTCGCCGGACTCCAGGAACGGGACGGCCTGAGCTACCTGTTCATCTCGCACGACCTGGCCGTGGTCCAGCAGATCTCCGACCGGGTGGCGGTGATGCGGGCAGGCAAGCTGGTGGAGCTCGGAGCCACTGCAGAGATCCTGGGGAACCCCGCGCACGAGTACACACGCCAGCTGATCAGCGCCATCCCCGGGCGGCAGGTGCTGGCGGTCTGAGGGCTGGCCGCCTACCGGCCCCAGTTCTCCAGCCGCTCCCTGCGGCGGTGACCGGCCTGCTCAACGAGTTCAATCATCCAGGGACGGTGCCCCTGGTGGAACGTCATCCCCTTAGGCAGTCCGCGCACCGAGGGAACGGAATCGGCGATGTCGATGGTGATGCGGCCGCCGCCGAGGGGCGCGTTGGTGATGTGCAGGTCGCCGAAGGACGGAGGAAGAACCGGGTCCATCCACACGCCGCCGGCGGACACGACGGGGTCATACCGCATCAGGCTCGTGACCAGCTGGATCGGTGCCGTGGCTGCCCAGGCCTGCGGGGAGCACGCCGTCGGATACGGCACCGGGGCGGCGAGCTGCTCCCGGCTGAAACCGCAGAACAGCTCCGGGAGCCGGCCCTCGGAGTACTCGGCCGCATCCATCATGCCGCTGGCGATCCGCTGCGCCTCCTCGACGAAGCCATAGCGGAGGAGCCCGGCCGCGACGATGGCGTTGTCGTGCGGCCACACCGACCCGTTGTGGTAGCTGGCGGGGTTGTAGGCACCCATGTCGCTGGCCAGGGTGCGCACGCCCCAGCCGCTGAACATCTCGGGGGACATCAGCCGTTCGGCCACTTGGGGTGCTTTGTCTTCGTCAATGAGGCCCTGCAGCATGCAGTGGCCCATGTTCGACGCGCACGCGTCCACCTGCCGTTTCTTGCCGTCCAGGGCAATGGCGTAGTACCCGCGTTCCGGGATCCAGAACTGCTCGTTGAACTGTTTCTTCAGCCGGGCCGCGCGGTCGGCGAGCTCATTCCCAAAAGCCGTGTCTCCGGCGTCGTACGCCAGCCAGGCGCGGGAAAGGTAAGCGACGTAGACGTAGGCCTGGACCTCGCAAAGTGCGATCGGCGGCTCGGCCAGTTTGCCGTTGGCAAAGTTGATTCCATCCCAGGAGTCCTTCCAGCCCTGATTGATGAGGCCCTGAGGGTTGAGGCGCTCGTACTCGACGAAGCCGTCGCCGTCCTTGTCCCCGTATTTCATGATCCACTCAAGGGCACGGTCCGCGTGGGGGAGCAGGGCGGAGATGGTGTCCTCGGCGAAGCCCCAGCGGCTGACCGCCCCGAGCACCATCAGGAACAGGGGTGTCGCATCCACGCTGCCGTAGTAGGCCGACTTGCCGCCCAGCGACAGTCCGCTGGACACGTCGAGCCGGACCTCGTGGAGGATCTTGCCCGGTTCCTCCTCGGTCATGAGGTCCACCACTTTCCCCTGCCGGTCGGCCAGGGTCTGCAGCGTGCCCAGCGCCAGCGACGGGTCCACCGGCATCGCCATCACGGAAGCCCACAGCGAGTCCCTGCCGAAGAGGGTCATGAACCAGGGCGCCCCGGCGGCCACCACAACGCGCTCAGGGTGGTCGGGGTCCTCGATCCGCAGCGCGCCAAGATCGTCGTAGCTGCGGCGCAGGGTCCGTTCCACCGACCGGTTGCCCATCTGCAGGACCGGAATCTTCGCCACCCACTCACGCCGTCGCAGGTCCCGAGGCGACAGGCCATCACCCCCGGGATGGACGAAAGCGACCGCCGAATCGGATCCCTCGGTGCTGGGCAGTACGGTCAGGACCGTGCTCCAGTGTCCGTGTGCCGGAACCGTAGCCCGGTACGCCACGGCGTCCGCTGAAACGTCAGCACCCGGGGCCTGGACCACCACGCCCTTCCGGACGTCCTGCCACGCCGCGCGAATGGTGAGCGAACCGCCGTCGGCCTGCCGTTTTTCGTCCCAGCGCCGCAGGATCCGTGCCTCCTTCACCTCGAAGAGGTCAGCGAAGTCGGCTCCCACCTTTACGGCTATGACGCAGTCGACCGGCTCGAGGGAGAAGTTCCGGACGGTGACCTGCTCCTGGAGGCCGGCCCCGACCTCCCGCAGCCGTTCCACGATCAGCGGGCTGTCGGCGTACCCGTCCGAGCGCGGAACCCGTCCCACAAACAATGCCCGGTACGGCTCCTTCGTCTCGGCCGCCAGCGGCTCCAGCGCCAGGCCGTCGACCGTCAGGCTCCAGCCCGAGAGGATGCGGGCGTCCTGCACAAAGAGGCCATGCGGATGCTCTGTGCTGATATCCCCGTTCGGCAGTGAGATGCAGAAGGACGATCCCTCGACCAGCGTGACCGTCCCGGCCCCCAGCGGACCCGCCGCCGTATCAGCGTTCCATCCAGCCATCGGGACCACCTCCGAGCAACCAGCAACAGCGTGCAGTTCGACGCTACGCTTGCTCAGTCGGCCAAGCTAGGGCTGGACGGTAGGGCTGGACCGGACGACGGCGGGTGGAGAGTTACGCCGGGATAGCACCGGATTCCGGCTGGACGCCCCACGTCATCTTCCGGATCGTTTCGCGCTGCAAGCCGCTGAGGGCGGCGAGCTCATAGTCATCCAGAACTCCCCGTCGTCGTGCTGCTGCAAGGAGGTCCAGGCGGCGGTCTTCCAGCGCAGTCTTGGACTCCTCAAGTTCAGCCAGCTCGGCCTTGAGCTGGCGGATCGCGGCAAGGTGCTGCTCAGCCGGCAGCCCGGACGGGATGAGGTCATCGGCCGACAGGCCCACGGTGCGGACTGCCCAGCGGGAGAGCTCCGCGGCCTCGGCGAGGCGGGTGACCTTCATCCCGTCGCAAAGCGCCTGCGCGATCTGCTGGTTCAGCCGGACGGAGAGGGCGCGCATGCTGGTGGCATTGAAGGAAATCCGCTGCCGGCTGTCCCGGAGCAGCTTGCGTGTCTTTTCGGCCTGCACGGCTGTCTTGTCGGGTTTGGCCGTCCCCCGGTAGCGGTAGAAGCCCTCCCGGCGGTCGTCGTCATGGTGCAGAACAGCCAAGAGCACTCCTCGGTTCGGGTTCAGGATTTACCTAGAAGGCTAGGCAGAGCGGACGGACCCGGGGAAATACCTATAGTGCGTGGAGCCATAACCGAAAAGTTTGGCTTGTGTTCTTTTGCAAAACGTCCGACGGCGGTCCATAAGAGACGCTTATCCGTCCACGCAGATTAGGTCTTATCCATACCGGCCGGGATTCCCTAGTGTCGAAGGAACGAGTATCGCTCCCTCCTGACTCCCTAGGAAGAGACCATGTCTGAATTTGTACCTGCATCGCGAGTGTCCCGCATCAAGTCTTCCGCCAGCGTGGCCGCAGCTGCCCGCGTTCGCGAACTGAAGGCTGAAGGGCGCCGGATCCTGGACCTGACGGTCGGCGAGCCGGACTTCGATACCCCGGAGCACATCAAGGCCGCAGCGGTTGAGGCGATCAGCAAGGGCGAGACGAAGTACACCTCGGTCACCGGCACGCCTGCACTGCAGAAGGCGATCCTCCAGACCATCGAGCTGCGCAGCGGCACCCACTACACCCCGGCAGAGATCACCATCGGCGGCGGCGCCAAGCAGGTCATCTTCACGGCGTTCATGGCTTCGCTGGATGCCGGCGACGAGGTAGTTGTTCCCGCGCCGTACTGGGTTTCCTACCCGGACATGGTGCTCGCGAACGAGGGCACGCCGGTGGTTGTCACCTGCGGTGAGGAGTCGGGCTTCAAGCTGACCCCTGAAGCACTTGCCGGGGCGCTCAACGAGCGGACCAAGTGGGTCATCCTCAACACCCCGTCCAACCCCACGGGCGCCGTGTACTCCCGGTCCGACCTGCGGGCCCTGGCGGATGTCCTCGCGAACTTCCCGCAGGTCTACGTCCTGACGGATGAAATCTACGACCAGATCTACTTCGGTTCCGGCAAGATCTCGAGCCTGGTGGAGGTTGCCCCGGAGCTGAAGGACCGAGTCCTCGCCGTCAACGGCGTGTCCAAGGCCTACGCCATGACCGGCTGGCGGCTGGGCTACGCCGCCGGACCCGCCCCGCTGATCGCGGCGATCAACAAGCTGCAGTCGCAGATCTCCTCCTGCCCGTCCTCCGTGAGCCAGGCCGCCAGCGCCGCCGCCCTCTCCGGCGACCAGAGCTTCGTGCGGGAGAGCGTCGAGGTTTACCGCAGCCGCCGCGATGCAGCGGTAGCCGCGCTGAACGCCGTCGACGGCCTTTCGTGCGCGACGCCGGAAGGCGCCTTTTACGCGTACGTGAACTGCGGCGGTGCCATCGGCAAGACCACCCCGGAGGGGAAGGTCATCGCCAACGACGAGGATTTCACGCTCTACCTTCTTGAGGCCGCCTCCGTCGCCGTCATCCAGGGATCGGCCTACGGCCTGGGCCCGTACTTCCGCATCTCCTACGCCACCAGCCTCGACATCATCGAAGAGTCCATCGCAGCCATCGACAAGGCCGTCCGGGCCCTCAGCTGACCGACCCCCGGACCACAGCCAACCGCCACCAAAATGAAGGAAAATTCCGTGATCCACGTAAAGACCAACATCGAACGACCAGACGCCGACGCCGTCCGCCGGCTCGCGCAGTTCTCCTCGGCCACGATCCACGAGGCACAGGGCCGCAAGGGCGCGCTCAGCTCCAGGATCAAGCCGATCGACCGCAGCATGTCCTTCTGCGGGCCGGCCACCACAGTACGCTGTGCCCCGCGCGACAACCTCATGCTGCAGGTGGCGATCCACTACGCCGAGGCCGGCGATGTTGTCCTGGCCGCGGCGGGCGAGTACGAGGAAGCCGGCACGTTCGGCGACGTCCTCGGCAACGCCATGAAGGCCAAGGGACTCGCTGGCCTGGTGACGGACTCGGGCGTCCGCGACACCCAGGACCTGATCGAGCTGGGCCTGCCCGTTTTCTCCGGCAGCGTTTCCATCAAGGGCACCGTCAAGGAGACCATCGGCCCGATCAACCACCCTGTGGTTTTCGGCGACGAGATCATCTACCCGGGCGACGTCCTCCGCGGCGATGCCGACGGCGTTGTGGTTGTCCGCAAGGACGAGATCGAGGAAGTCATCCGCCTGTCGCAGGAACGTGATGACGCCGAACGCGACCTCATCGGCCTCTACAAGGCCGGTGGCACCACCATCGAGCTGTGCAACCTCACCGAGGTCCTGAAGGCCAAGGGGCTGCTGGTCGAGCACGCGTAGTGTCGGCAGCGTAGTTAGGTATCGCTGGGTGGGCTGACTGCCCAGACCGGCGTTGGCCATCATCTCGGGCGGGGCAGTATTACTGTCCCGCCCGAGGCGCACCTATTGCTGCCGTATTTTGCTGCCGGCGCTTACTGCTCCCGGAGGACCGGTTTCACTCAGCCCAGTCCGGGGCTGGCCAGGCCCTGCAGTTTATTTTCGGCCAGCCTAGTTCCGGGCAGCGGCGGCGCGGTGGACCGGTAGGTGTGTCCGGTGGGCGTGGTGATTTCGATGGTGTGCCTCGGTCCCGGTCGGGGTTTTACAACCCAGCCGGGGAGGTCTTTGGTGTGGTTGCAGGCTTCGCAGAGTCCGGCGCCGTTGGCCAGGGTGGTGGGGCCGTCGTTGTGCCAGGGGATGATGTGGTCGTGGTGGCGGATGGGGGCGTCGCAGTAGGGGGTGCGGCAGGTGTCGTCGCGGATTTGGATGAGGCGGCGCAGCGGGGCCGGGAAGAGGCGCCGTTTGGAGTCCATGGCGAGGAGGTCGCCGGTTTCGGGGGCGGTGTAGAGCCGCCGGATCCAGGTCTTGAGTTCCTTCAGGCCCGGGGCTGAATCGGGCGCTGCTGGCTGGACTTGAGACTGCTCTTCCCGCCCTTGCGTGAGCAGGTTGCGGGCGAAGTCGGCGGGGATGATGCCGTAACCCGGTATCCGGGCCGGTTCGGAGTCGCCTTGGAGGAGGGTGCGGTCGGTCATGACGAGGTTGAGTTCGATGCCGGTGATGCCGCCGGGGGTGCCGGTGGTCCGTTCGACCAGGGTGTCGGCTTTGATCTGGTCGCGGGTGCGCGGGTCCCCGGCGGCGTGGAGGGCGTCGGCGTTCCGGGTCAGTGCCGCGAGAACGGCGACGCCTTCGTGGACGGGCAGCAGTGCTGACAGGTAGGTCATGCAGTCCGGTGCCGGGCGCAGACTGACTCTCCGCTCCGAGGCGGCGTGGCTGGCGCGCTGGGCGACGGAGCGGGGGTCGCGCCGGATGGCGGCGGCCCGGACGGCTGCGATGACGGCCCGGGTTCCGGCGCCGGTGAAGGTGCCGGTGTCGGCGGCGAGTTCCTCGTCGACGGCGGCCCGGTCAGCCGGGCTCAGGCAGGCGGTCTCTTTCGCCACATACATGACGCGTTCCTCGTTCAGCTTTCCGGTGTCCAGGGCGGCCTGGGTGTGGGGCATCTGCACCAGGGCTTTGGCCGTGCCGAGCAGCCGTTGCCCGCGGTGCGGGGATTCGCCCCGGGCGAGCGCGATCTGCCCGGCCGCACCCAGGTCCCGGTCTTTGCCGTGGTCCCTGCGCAGATCTTTGCCCAGGTCCTCGGCGGCCAGTGGCGGCCGGTCAGTGGATTCCTGCCGAAGCCGGGCCTCGAAAGTGACGGAAAGCCGGGCCTGCTGCCCGGCAGCCCAGCACTTGAAATTCTCATACGCGCGGACCTGGTCGATGAGCCCGGCATTGTTCGCCGTGAGGTCGGCTGCCGGGAGAACCCAGCCGGAGGTTGTAGCGGCGCTGGAGGGAACACCGTCGTCATAAAAGAGGTCCCCGTCGAAGGGCCGGTCCGCAAACAGGGCCTCGGGAAACGGGTCCGCCGGCAACGACGCCGGAAACGCGGCGTCGAGATCATCGTCGTACGGAAGCCCGTCGTTGGCGAACGCGTCGAAGTGGAAATCGCCGGCAGGAGCTGCGGCAGCCTGCAGGAGAACGCCGTGCGGCGGCCCCGCTGTCAGTGCCGAATTCCCGATGCCTTCCATGAACACAGTCTGCCAAGGGCCACTGACATTAAAGGGCCGATCCGGCACCAGACGGAGGCACAATCAAAAAAACTTTTCGAATCATCTCAGAACGAAAACTGGGTAGCACTTTAGGGCGTTCCCAGCGCCCAGAACGCCCTGAGGTGCTACCTAGTTGGTGGCGTGGTGAGCGGAAAAGCCCAAGCCGCGGCAGCGCCGCCGTCGTACGGTTTTTCATCGCCCTGGGTAGCGAATGTAGGTAGCAGGTCAGGGGGTTCCCGGCGGTGAGAACGCCCTGTGCTGCTACACAGTTGGGTCAGACGCGGTGGGGGACCGGGTAGGCCGGGGCGCCGAAAACGGCGTCCTCCAGGTACCAGACCGTCGAGCCGCCGCCGCTGACCGGCATGATGCTGCCCTCAAAAACGAAGATGGGAGCCGCGGACCGGTCCTCCGGCCGCCAGAAACCGTTGGTGGGGCAGTGGGACCCGGTTTTCGCCATAAGTCCCAGGCTCGGGTCGGTGGTTCTCCTGATGGTGCTGAGCTTTTTCATGGCAGACTCCCCGTTGATTCTGTTTGTGGAAAGTGCTTTTCCACAATTTCTTGGCTTGCTGCCAATATTAGAATCCCGGGGAGCGGGTTACTAAGACAAATGATGCGTGCCCTAATAAGCGGAACCTATGAGCACCTACCGGCCATACTTATTGCTGAGCATTTCCTGCAGCATTTCCTTGAGCACCAGAAGCACAGCCGACGCCGCCTCCGAGAGTGGATCATGGTCCGGCGTGCACAGCGCGATTTTGCACTGCAGTGCGGGATCCACGATCCGCAGGACGCTGAAGTCCTCCTCATGGAACAGCGCATCCGCAGCAGACTTTGGCAAAATCGTGGCCCCGAGGTCGGCGCGCAGCAACCGGGTGAGCGAGGGTACCGACTCCACTTCGCCCACGAGCTGGAGCTTCAGTCCCTTGCTGTCGAAGCCGGCCTCGACCGTCTGGCGAAGGGTGTGGATCTTCTCGGGAAGGAAGAGCCCGAGTTGGGCCACCTCCTCCAGCGTGATCTCGCCCGTTCCGGCGTCGATGTCCGTCCTGGCGGCGTTGACCACCAGGTGCAGGTCCTCCACGATCATGGTGGTGAACAGGACACCGCGGATGGGGCCGGGCTCGTAGATGAGGGCCATGTCCAGGCGGCCGTTCTTGATGGCTTCACTCAGGACGCCGCCATAGATTTCCGTGACGTGCAGGACGATGTCCGGGTAACGCCGGGCCACTTCGCTGATGATCTGCGGAGTCAGGCTCGAGGCCATGCTGTAGGGCGCAATGGCGATGGACACCCGGCCGGACGGCGCGGCCCCGGACTTCGCAACGTCCTGACGGGCCTGTGCCACGAGCCGCAGGATGGACTGGGCGTGCCGGTACAGCGTGTGTCCGGCGGCCGTGGGCTGCACGCCCTGCTTGCTGCGGATCAGCAGGCGCTGCTTGAGTTCAGTTTCCAGCGCCGAAACCTGCTGGCTCAGGGCCGGCTGGGCCACGTGCAGAGCCGCCGCGGCCTTGGTGATGCTCCCCGAGTCCACTATCTGTACGAAGTACGCAAGTTTCCTGGTGTCCACGGCCGCCCTCTCTCGTTGCGGCGTCCTGAACCCACGGAAGGTCATAACGGGTTGCTATGCAGGGATACGCAATAGGTCTTTGTGTGATCCGCATCGCTGACACTAGGTTGAACCCAGAACGCTATTTCACTAGGCGTACATTCTATCCCCTCCCGTGACATGCAAATTTCCAATGGGGGCAGATGCATTTTGCATGTTATTCACTTTTACGGAAATTGCCGGCCTCTTTTACATTTCGGAAATAAATGCTCCATATGTTCAATGCAACGAGGGTGGGCCGCCAAACGCCGGACCCGACAGAGTGGGAAGGAGACGGTCATGGACACCACTGCGGCGGTGGTCATAACCACCACCTATCCCGTGACACCGATTACGTCTTTGTGTGAGCCAAATCCCGGTGCCAGACTTTTTTGCAGACGCCGGTAGCCCGGCAGCACCGAACCGGGAACCCTCGCCAGGGCCAGTTCGGACACACTTCATCACCAGCGCAGCCGATCCCTTCGCCCCGGCGGGCAGGGCCGCTGCTAACCACCCCAGGAAGGCAGATAATGGGACTCACAGTTGATCTCGTCGCAGATCTCGGAGAAGGCTTCGGCGCCTACTCGATGGGCGACGACGCTGCCCTGCTCGAGGTGGTTTCCAGTGCCAACATCGCCTGCGGTTTCCACGCCGGTGACCCGGACATCATGCACGCCACTGTCGCTGAATGCGTCCGCCGCGGCGTCAGCATCGGGGCGCACCCGAGCTTCCCGGACCTGCGCGGCTTTGGCCGGCGCGCCATGGACCTGACGGCGGATGAGGTCCGCAACGACGTCCTGTACCAGTTCGGTGCGCTGAGCGCCTTCGCCGCCTACCACGGCACGACCGTCGCCCACATTGCCCCGCACGGCCGCCTCGGCAATCTCGTCGCCACCCGCCCCGATTACGCGGCAGCCGTCGCCGATGCAGCCGCCCGCCTGAACCCCGGGCTCATCATCCTGGCGCAGGACGGCGAACTCGCGGACGCCGCTGCTGAACGGCAGCTCCCGGTGGGCATCGTTGGTATCGCCGACCGCGCCTACGAAGCCGACGGCACCCTGGTGCCCCGCGGCCGCCCGGGCGCAGTGATCCACGACCCGGCCGCCATCGTCGAGCGCACCGTCCGCATGGTGTGCGAAGGGCTCATCGAGACGGTCGCCGGCACGGACCTGCCGATTGTTGCCGACACCGTTCTCCTGCACGGGGACACCCCCGGCGCGGTGCAGCTGGCCCGCCAGGTCCGCGCCGAGCTGGAGAACGCCGGCGTGACCATCTCCCCGCTCGCCCAGGTTCTGGCCGCCAAAGAGAAGGTCGCCTGAGATGGCTGCCACCCCAAACCCAACCCCCATGGAGATCTTCGAGTCCGGGGATTCGGCCCTGCGGGTCGTGGCCTCCTCCGCTGACACGGAGGCCAACTGGAGCACCGTCCACTCCCTCGCGCAGTGGCTTGAGACTGCAGGGGCCGACGGCGTACACGGCGCAGTGCCGACGTACGACTCGCTGCTCGTGGAATTTGACCCTGGGGCCACCTCCGCGCGGCAGGTCCGGGCATTTGTCCTCCTCGGCCTGCGCCAGCTGGAGCATGCCGGCGTACCCGTTCGCATGCCCCGCGAATTCAGCGTCCCGGTGGTTTACGGCGGCGAATACGGCCCCGACCTGGCGCGCGTTGCCGAGCACGAGCAGCTCTCCGTGGAGGAGATCATCGCGCTCCACACGGCCAAGTCCTACGTCATCCGTTGCCTGGGCGCTCCTGCGGGCTCACCCATGATGGACGGCCCCGATTTTCCGCTCCCCGTTCCGCGGCTGAAGGACCCCCGGCTCTCCGTGCCGGCAGGTGCCGTGGCCGTCGCCGGCAGGCAGGCAGTCATCGCCCCGGCGGTGGCACCCGGCGGATGGTGCGTCATCGGCCAGACCCCGCTGACCGTCCTTGATGCCGCCAGCGAACCCCTGGTTCCCTACCTGCCCGGTGACCGCCTGACGTTCCGCCAGATCCGGCCGGAAGAGTTCGCAGACTACGCGGGACGGCGACTGGAGGCAGCACGATGAGCGGGTCACTGATCATCCAGCAGCCCGGAAACTCGGTGGTCACTGACCTGGGCCGCTTCCGCGGACCCCGGTTCGGGCTCCCCGTCAACGGGGCACTCGACCAGTTCTCGGCACGCGCGGCCAACATCCTCGCCGCCAACGCCGACAACGCCCCGCTGCTGGAAATCACCGCCCTCGACTTCCGGATGCAGGCCACCACGGACCTCCTCATCGCTGTCACCGGCGCCCCGCTGACCCTCACGGTCGGCGGCCGCGAATGCCCGCAGTGGGAACCGGTGTCCGTCCCCGCGGGGGAGACCGTGGCGGTCCGCCGCATCACCGGCGGCCTTCGCGCATACCTGGCCGTCCACGGTTCGGTGGAGGCTCCGGAACTGCTCGGGAGCTGCGCCCCCGATACCGTCATCGGCTTCGGTCTCCGGCTCTCCGAAGGCACCGAGCTGAAGACCTCCAGGAGCGTCGGACCAATCCGGCAGCCATACTTTGACCTTCCGCTGTTCCGGCTGGGGCTGACCCGGCCGGAGTTCAGCAGCCGGGCGGTCATCGACGTCACGGACGGTCCGGACGTCGAAGAATTCGGCGGGACAGCAGAGCTGCTGTACAACACCGAATACACCGTCAGCGCCCGGAGCAACCACATCGGGCTGCGCCTCGGCGGGGCGCTTCCCGAACGCCAGTCGTCAGCCGAAGTGCTGTCGCGCGGCGTTCCGGTGGGAGCCATTGAAGTTCCGTCCAGGGAAGAGCTGCTGGTGCTGCACCGGGGACGCGGCGTCACCGCCGGGTACCCCGTCCTGGCAGTGGTCACCAGCCGCTCGCTCGACACCCTCGCCCAGGCCCGGCCCGGGCACACCATCACCTTCCGCAAGACCACCGTCCCCGAAGCCACGGCAAAGCATCGGGCCGCATTACGGGAACTGGAAAACCTCCGTTCCCGAGTAAGCACTGTCTTCGCCCTCCTTGGCATCGGCAAAGAGCCCGGCTGGCCGGAACTCGTACCGGCAGCCGGCAGCTAAGGAACACCGATGACCTCCCCTCGAACCAAGTCCAAGTTAGGAATGAAAATGTCTACACCAACGCGTGCCAGTGCACCGCAGCACGACCGCCTCGATGCGAGGCAGACCCGGAAAGTCGTCACCGCCGGGTGCGTCGGGATTTTTGTTGAGCTCTACGACAACGGCATTTTCGCCTTCATGGCCGGAACGCTTGCGCTCGTGTTCCTGGCTCCCGGCAACCCGGACAACGCCCTGTTGTTCGTCTTTGCCGGCTACGCAGTCTCCTTCTTCGTCCGCCCCCTCGGCGCCGTCGTCTGCGGCATCCTGGGCGACAAGATCGGACGGCAAAAGCTATTGGTCTTTGTCATCCTGCTGATCAGCGTCGCCACCGCCGGCATCGGGCTCCTGCCTGCCTACTCGGCCATCGGCATCGCAGCCCCCATCCTGCTGGTGCTGCTCCGCCTGCTCCAGGGCTTCTCCGTCGGCGGCGAGGCTGCCGGCGCCATGACCTTCCTCGCCGAGCACGCCCCCGAAGGCAAGCGCGGCATCATCACCTCCTACGCCCAGATCGCCTCCTTCGCCGCACTGCTCACCGGCACCCTGGTCGCCTTCTCCATGTCCCCCTGGCTCACGCAGGCAGCGATCGACGGCGGCGGCTTCGGCTCGTTCGCATGGCGCATCCCGTTCCTGGTCGCCATCCCCATGGGCGTCATCGGCTGGTACATCCGTAAGGCGATCAGCGACACCCCCAACTTCCAGAAGCTGAAGGAAGAGGGCGGCCTGTCCAAGAACCCGCTGAAGGAAGCCTTCGCCTCCGCCGAACACCGCCGCGCCATGCTGCTGGCCCTGTTCATCCCGCTCATGAACGGCTCCGGCTACTACGTCCTGTTCTCCTACATGCCGACGTTCCTCAAGGGCAAGCAGCTCAACTTCACCATCAGCGAAGCCCTGCTGGTCACCGCCTGCAGCCTCGTGGTCATCTGCATCGCCATCCCGTTCATGGGTGCCCTTTCCGACCGCATCGGCCGCAAGAAGGTCATCGCCGGTTCGGCCATCGCCATGGCTATCCTCGGCATCCCCGCCTACGCCCTGATCGCCACCGGCAACATGGCCCTGGCCATCCTCGGCGCCTGCATCATGGCCGTCGTCTTCGCCGGGCACACCGCGGTGATCCACATCCTGATCGTGGAACTGTTCCCCACCCGCGTCCGGTACTCGGCCTACGGCCTGGGCTACAACATCTCCTCGGCACTCTTCGGCGGAACCGCGCCGCTGCTGATGACCTGGCTGATCTCGTCCACCGGCAACATCTACATGCCTGCTTTCTACGCGGTGATCACCGCGCTGGGCACGCTTGCCGCCGTCAGCACCGTCAAGGACCGCGCACACCTTCCGCTGCGCGACGCCTAAAACTTACTACTCACCAGGAGACCTACATGCCGTTTTCAGACTACTCAACCGCCCTCGTAACCGGCGCCTCAACCGGGATGGGTGCCGCGATTGCCGAGCGCCTCGCCAAGCGCGGACTCACCGTCCATGCCGTGGCCCGCAACGAGGAACGACTGAAGGACCTGGCCGACAAGACCGGCGCCATTCCCCACATCGTCGACCTGACCGATACCGCAGCCCTGACGGCCGCCGTCGGACATCTCGAAATCGATGTCCTGGTGAACTGTGCCGGCGTCTCCCGGCCCGGCAACATCCTGGACTCCTCCGAGAGCGACATCGACGAGCTCGTGGACGTCAACCTCCGTGGCCTGCTCCAGCTCACCAGGCTGGTGCTGCCGGGCATGGTGGAACGCGACCGCGGCCACGTCATCAACATCAGCTCCATCGCAGGCCTGTACAACTTCTACGGCCACACGGTCTACCACGCCACCAAGGCAGCCGTGCACCAGATCTCCCGCCAGCTGCGCAACGACACCGTCGGCAAGCGCATCCGCGTCACCGAGATCTGCCCCGGACGCGTCGAAACCGAGATTTTCGGCCGCAACATGGGCGGCTCGCCCGAGGCCATGGAAGAGGCCTGGAAGACGTACTACGAGGGCTACGAATCCCTGACCACCGACGACATCGTCAACGCCATGGATTACGCCATCGAAACACCCCGCCACGTGAACGTCGGCATGCTGGAACTCATGCCCACGTTCCAGGTCCCCGGCGGGCTCACATTCGACCGGCGCCCGGCCTAAGCTGCCAATGGCGGGGCCAGCCCAAACCGGCCCCGCCCTGTCCACCCCCGTTCTCCAGAATCGATAGGTTTCCGATGCAACCAGTACGCACCGTCAGCTTCCCCGACCGGCAACTGCTCGCCGATCTCGCACCCCTTCCCGAGGGCCTGCGGGGTGTTGTCTGGGACATGAAGTCGGACCCCGAGGACGCGACTCTGGGAGAGATCGACGGCGTCATCCTCCCGTACATCAACGCCAGCGCGGTTCTGGGATCGCTCGCCCAGGTGGACGAACTGAAGTTCGTCCAGACGCAGTCCACCGGATACGACGGCGTCACTGAGGCCGCCGGTTCGGCGGCCGGCGTCGCGAACGCCTCGGGCGTGCATGCGGCGGCGACGGCGGAACTGGCGGTGGGTTTGATCCTCGCCAAACTGCGCGGCATCGACCAGGCCGTCCGCGACCAGCAGTACGGCCTCTGGCGGCCGGAGCGGCGCCAGTCCCTGGCGGATCGGCGCGTGCTGCTGGTGGGCGTGGGCGGGATCGGGCATGAAATTGCCCGTCGCCTGGTGCCATTCGAGGTCACTGTCACCCGGGTGGGGAGTTCGGCACGTACCGACGAGCACGGCGAGGTCCACGCCTCCGGCGAGCTGTCCGCACTTGCCGCGACCCACGACATCCTGGTCTCGGTGCTGCCGCTGAACGACCACACCCACCACCTGATTGGCGAAGAGGTCCTCGCCGCCCTGCCCGATGGCGCCCTCGTGGTGAACGTCGGCCGCGGCCCGGTGGTGGACACGGCGGCCCTGACCAAGGAAGTCCTGTCCGGCCGGTTGCAGTGCGCCCTCGACGTCGTCGATCCGGAACCGCTTCCGCAGGACCACCCGTTATGGTCCACGCCCAACGCCCTGATCACGCCGCACGTCGGCGGCAACGCGTCCGCCTTCCAGCCCCGGATCCTGAAGCTCCTGCGGCGTCAGCTCGAAGCCCTGGCCGCCGGAGAAACCCCCGCCAACCTCGTGCAGCGCGGCCCCTTCTAGGGCGCAGCTTCCGAAACAAGCGCGAACGTACAGTTGTGGCCCTGCCGCAAGGCGCGACTGGGACCGCAAGTGTACGTTCGCGCACTGTGCCCGCACACGGCGGCACAGGACCGATGACAAAGAACAATCACTTGCGCGCACTGCGCAGGCCGCGGCGAAGGAGCTGCTCTTCATGACTTCACTTTTTGATTTGAGCGGGCGGGTTGCTTTGGTGACCGGTTCGAGCCGGGGGATTGGTAATGCGTTGGCGCGGGCGTTGGCGGATGCTGGTGCGACGGTGGTGTTGAACGGTGTGAATGTTGAGCGGTTGAAGGCTGCGGAGGCGGCGATGGCGGGGGAGTACGCGCCGGGGCGGGTGCACGGTGTGGCGTTTGATGTCACGGACGATGCGGCGGCCGCGGCGGGTGTGGCCTGGGTCGAGGAGCATGTGGGCCCGCTGGAGGTCCTGGTGAACAATGCCGGGATCCAGCACCGGGTGCCGATGCTGGAGCTGGATGTGAAGGACTGGGAGCGGGTGATCTCCACGGACCTGACGAGCGCGTTCCTGGTGGGCCGGGAGGCTGCCCGGCACATGATTGGCCGGGGTCACGGGAAGATCATCAATATCTGTTCGGTGCAGACGGATTTGGCCCGGCCCACGATCGCGCCGTATGTCGCGGCGAAGGGCGGTTTGCGGAACCTGACCCGGGCGATGACGGCGGAGTGGGCGGGGTCGGGGTTGCAGATTAACGG
>NZ_JBHVSZ010000002.1:482099-562689 GCF_042884885.1 Arthrobacter sp. NPDC058097 | reverse complement strand
GTCTGGTCCGTCACCTCCTGGAACGAACTGCGCCGCGACGGCCTCGCCGCCGAAGAGGAAGCCTTCCTCAACCCCGGCAAGGACGCCCGCCAGCCGTTCGTCACCAAACAGCTCCAAGGTGCCCAGGGCCCCGTCGTCGCCGTCTCCGACTACATGAAGGCCGTCCCGGACCAGATCCGCCAGTTCATCCCGAACGACTTCGCCACCCTCGGCGCCGACGGCTTCGGCTTCTCCGACACCCGCGCCGCAGCACGCCGCTTCTTCAAAAACGACATTCATTCTGTCGTGGTGAAGACCCTGCAGCTGCTCGCAGCCAAGGGTCTGGTTGACGGACAGGCACCGGCGCAGGCGATTGAGAAGTACCGCCTGCTCAACGTGAACGCCGGCACCACGGGCAACGCCGGAGGCGAGTCCTAATCCCCACCCGCCCCCTCGAATCCCGAGTTTTTGTCCAGATAATCCCCACCCGCACCCTCGCCTCGCAAGCTCGGCCAGGGAACCCTGCGGGCGTGGCCCCAGCATAAAACGCACGACGGCGGTCCCCACCACGGTGGGGACCGCCGTCGTCGTTTGGGGTACTTCCTTTGGGGAACTTCTGCGCTGCATCCGGAAGCGACGGCGGGGCTGTGACGCAGCACAACCGAAGTTGTAGCCTTCGCACAAAATGGAGCTTGCCCCGCAGGCACCGTATGCTCGAATTATGCCCGAGCCGTCCCCCGCCCCTGCACCGCGCAAACCGCCCTCCCGGACCATGACCCCGGAGAAGACGGAGACCCTGAAAAAGCTCAGGGCAAGCGTCGGTCAGTTGTCCACCACCACCATGCGCCAGCTGGAAAAATCCCTGCCGTGGTACAGCCGGCTCAGCTCAGACGAGCGGTCCGCGCTGGGCCTTGTGGCACAGAACGGCATTGCCGCGTTCGTCACCTGGTATGAACGCCCCAGTTCCCCGTCCTGGATCCTGTCCGATGTTTTCGGCACCGCACCGACGGAACTCACCCGGTCCATCAGCCTGCAGAAGGCGCTCCAGCTCATCCGGATCGTCGTCGAAGTCGTGGAGGACCAGGTGCCGGTCATCGCTCCCGAGGCGGACCAGCCCTCCCTGCGCGAAGCAGTCCTCCGGTACTCGCGCGAAGTCGCCTTTGCCGCCGCCGACGTGTACGCACGCGCCGCGGAATCCCGGGGTTCCTGGGATACGCGGCTCGAGGCCCTGATTGTGGACGCCATCCTGCGCGGCGAAAACACGGACGCGCTGCGCTCGAGGATCGCCGCGCTCGGCTGGAAGGCGCAGGAGCGCTTCACCGTGATGGTGGGGAACTCGCCGTCGGAACCCAGCGCCAGCTACGTCAGCGAACTGCGCCGCATGGCCGGCCGGTACGCGGAGGATGCGCTCGTGGGAATCCAGGGCGACCGGCTCATTCTGATCCTGGGCGGCGTGCACGACCGGGAAACCGCATATGTGAAGCTCAGCGAGATGTTCGCGCCCGGTCCGGTGGTTTACGGCGCGGAGGCCAGTTCCTTGCTGGAGGCCAGCGGCTCCGCGCAGTCTGCCTTTGCGGGGCTGACCGCCGCACGGGCCTGGCCCGCTGCTCCCCGCCCGGTGGCGGCCGACGACCTCCTGCCGGAACGCGTCATTTCCGGGGACGACGCCGCCCGGCGGTCGCTCGTGAAGAACATTTACCGGCCGCTCCTCGCGGCGTCCAACGGGCTGGTTGAAACGCTCGGCACCTACCTGGAGCTGGGGCATTCGCTCGAGGCGACGGCGCGGGAACTCTTCGTCCACGCCAACACCGTGCGGTACCGGCTCAAGCGGGTTTGTGACGTGACAGGCTGGGATCCGCTGCTGCCGCGGGAGGCTTTTGTGCTCCAGGCGGCCCTCGTGGTGGGACGGCTATCCACTCCGCCCAAGCCCGCCGCCGAGCGTGTTGCCGCGCGGAACACGAACTGAACCGTTGTAGACTTCCTACAATCTGACCCCATGAGCTTGGTGTACGGAAACACCAATGGATCACCCGGTAATTTGGAAAGCTGGATACGTGCTTGCAATCGTCTGCCCTGGACAGGGCTCACAGACCCCCGGTTTCCTGGCCCCTTGGCTGGAACTGCCCTCCGTAGCAGGCCATCTGGCCTCCCTGAGCGAAATTGCAGGCATTGACCTCACTGCGCACGGGACCACCTCCGACGAGGAAACCATCAAGGACACCGCCGTCGCGCAGCCGCTCATTGTCGCGGCCGGGCTGGTGGCTGCCAAGTCGCTGTTCGACGTCGAACTCAGCACGCTGCCGGTCATCCTGGCCGGACACTCGGTGGGCGAGATCACGGCATCAGCGCTGGCCGGTGTGCTCACCGAAAAGGAAGCCATGACGTTTGTGCGTGAACGCGCCACCAGCATGGCCGCGGCCGCGGCCGTCACCCCCACCGGCATGAGCGCCGTGGTGGGCGGCGATCCCGCCGAGGTCCTCGCCGCCATCGAGGCCGCCGGCGCAACGCCGGCCAACGTCAACGGCGCGGGCCAGACCGTCGCCGCCGGCACGTTCGATCAGCTCAAGGCACTGGCCGAAAATCCGCCGGCCAAGGCGCGCGTGATTCCGCTGAAGGTCGCCGGCGCATTCCACACCTCACACATGGCTCCCGCGGTGAGCGCCCTCGAGGCACTCCGCCCGGAGCTGCAGCCGCAGGCACCTGCCGTGCCGCTGCTGTCCAACTTCGACGGCCAGGAGGTCACGGAGGGCACGGCCGCCGTCGACAGCCTGATTGCCCAGGTTTCGCGGCCGGTCCGCTGGGACCTCTGCATGGAGACCCTCGTGAACCGCGGAGTCACCGGTGTCATCGAACTCGCGCCGGCGGGCACCCTGGCCGGACTGGCCAAGCGGGGCATGCCGGGCGTGAAGACCGTTGCGGTCAAAACGCCGGACGACCTGTCCGCGGCCCTTGCACTCTTCGCAGAACTGGAAGGACAAGCATGAGCACGCCGGTACTGAAGCAGACCCCGCTCAACGAGCACACCCGGATCCTGGGCATCGGCGCGTACCGCCCCGACGTCCTGGTCACCAACGAGGATGTGTGCCAGTGGATCGATTCCTCCGATGAGTGGATCCGCCAGCGTACCGGCATCGTCACCCGCCACCGTGCCCCTGCCGACGTCAGCGTGATCGACATGGCCGAGGGCGCCGCCCGTGAGGCCATGGAGAAGGCAGGCATCGAGGCGTCCCAGCTCGGCGCCGTCATCGTCTCCACGGTGACCCACCCCTACGCCACACCTTCGGCGGCCGCGAGCCTCGCCGACCGGCTGGGCGCCACGCCTGCCCCGGCCTTCGACATCTCCGCCGCCTGCGCCGGCTACTGCTACGGCATAGCCCAGGGCGACGCGCTGGTCCGGTCGGGCGCAGCCAACTACGTCCTCGTCGTCGGCGCTGAAAAGCTCTCCGACGTCATCGACAACCGCGAACGCACCATCTCATTCCTGCTGGGTGACGGCGCCGGCGCCGTCGTCATTGGCCCCTCGGACACCCCGGGCATCGCGCCGTCGGTGTGGGGATCGGACGGCAGCAAGTGGGATGCCATCGGCATGACCCGTTCCATGCTGGACGTCCGCGACCTCGGCCTGGCGGCACGCCGGTCCGACTCCACAGGAGACCTCGCGCTCCTCGAAGAGGCGCAGGAGCTCTACCCGACCCTCCGCCAGGACGGCCAGACGGTGTTCCGCTGGGCGGTCTGGGAGATGGCCAAGGTTGCCCAGCAGGCTCTGGACGCCGCCGGTATCCAGGCCGAGGACCTGGTGGCCTTCATTCCGCACCAGGCCAACATGCGGATCATCGATGAGATGGTCAAGAAGCTCAAGCTGCCCGAGACCGTCACCGTCGCCCGGGACATCGCCGATGCCGGCAACACTTCGGCGGCATCCATCCCCCTGGCCACACACCGCCTCCTGCAGGAAAACCCCGCACTGAGCGGCGGGCTGGCCCTGCAGATTGGCTTCGGCGCCGGCCTGGTCTTCGGCGCCCAGGTAGTTGTCCTCCCTTAGCAATTCCGATAACCAAGCCGCAACCGCGGTTTGCCCATTTCCGGCATCCCCTGCCGGCAATAACAAGAAAAGGAGCCATCAATGGCTAGCAACGAAGAGATCCTGGCCGGCCTGGCTGAAATCGTCAACGAAGAGACCGGCCTTGCCCCCGAGGCCGTCGAGCTGGACAAGTCCTTCACCGAGGACCTGGACATCGACTCCATCTCCATGATGACCATCGTGGTCAACGCCGAAGAAAAGTTCGGCGTCCGCATCCCGGACGAAGAGGTCAAGAACCTCAAGACCGTCGGCGACGCCGTGGACTTCATCTCCAACGCCCAGGCGTAAGCAGGACACCCGCCTTCACAGGCACCCGCCTTCACAGGCACCAGCCCTCGCGGCTGAACCCGGCTGGCCGGACCGGACGCTACGTAGCCCGGACCGGCCAGCCGATGC
Source organism: Arthrobacter sp. NPDC058097 (assembly GCF_042884885.1). NCBI lineage: Bacteria > Bacillati > Actinomycetota > Actinomycetes > Micrococcales > Micrococcaceae > Arthrobacter > Arthrobacter sp. NPDC058097. The sequence goes on along the minus strand of NZ_JBHVSZ010000002.1, from coordinate 558,233 downwards.
ACCACCCCTAAATTTTTTGCAGACTTCCCCCCGCACGCCACCCACTCCGGCCTCCGGCCAGCAGCTCAGGACAAGGCAGGCGCACCGACAGAGAGTGATCCCATGACACGCAAAGTAGTCATTACAGGTCTGGGTGCCACCACGCCCATCGGCGGCGACGTACCCACGATGTGGCAGAACGCGCTGAAGGGGGTTTCCGGAGCCCACACCCTTGAAGACGAGTGGGTTGCCAAGTACGAACTGCCGGTCCACTTCGCTGCCCGGTGCACCACCCCCGCCCTTGACGTGCTGTCCCGCGTTGAAGCCAAGCGCATGGACCCGTCAACGCAGTTCGGCGTCATCGCCGCACGCGAGGCATGGGCCGACTCCGGCATCACGGAAATCGACCACGACCGGTTGGCCGTCGCCTTCGCTACAGGCATCGGCGGGGTTTGGACGCTCCTGGACGCTTGGGACACGCTGAAGGAGAAGGGCCCCCGCCGCGTCCTCCCCATGACCGTTCCGATGCTCATGCCCAACGGCGTGGCGGCAGCCGTCAGCCTGGACCTGGGCGCCCGCGCCGGTGCCCACACTCCCGTGTCCGCCTGCGCGTCCGGCACCGAAGCCATGCACCTTGGACTGGACCTGATCCGTTCCGGCAAGGCCGACGTCGTCATGTGCGGTGGCGCAGAAGCCGCCATCCACCCGATGCCCCTGGCAGCGTTCTCCTCGATGCAGGCCCTCTCCCGCCGGAACGACGATCCCGAGCGCGCCTCCCGCCCCTACGACCTTGACCGTGACGGATTCGTCATGGGTGAAGGCGCCGGCGCACTGGTGCTGGAGGCCGAGGAGCACGCCATCGCCCGTGGCGCCCGAATTTACGGCGAGCTCGCCGGCACGTCCGTCACCGCCGACGCCTACCACATCACGGCACCGGACCCCGAAGGCCTGGGGGCCACCCGTGCGCTCAAGGCAGCCATGTTCGACGGCCGCATCCAGGCGGAGGACGTGGTCCACGTCAACGCCCACGCCACGTCGACCCCGGTCGGCGACAAGCCGGAATACACGGCGCTGAGGGCGGCGCTCGGCAACCACGTGGACAACGTGGCCGTCTCGGCCACCAAGTCGCAGATGGGCCACCTGCTCGGCGCCTCCGGTGCTGTGGAGGCCGTCCTCACCGTTCTGGCCATCCACGAACGGAAGGCGCCCGTCACCATCAACCTTGAGAACCAGGATCCCGAGATCCCGCTCGACGTCGTGACCTCCGCGCGTGCGCTGCCGGCCGGCGACATCGTCGCTCTGAGCAACTCGTTCGGCTTCGGCGGGCACAATGCCGTCGTTGCCATCCGCAGCGTGTGATGTGACGTGAATGAACGCTGAAGAAGCCCCCGCCGGTTGGCGGGGGCTTCTTCGTTGCTATGGGGAATTGGGTCAGCTGGCCCCGCTGGTTTCTGGGTCAGCCGGCGTGAATTTAACCGACCTGGTGCAGCCAGCGCACCGGCGCTCCTTCGGCGGCGTGCCTGAAGGGTTCCAGCTCTTCATCCCACGCCTCGCCCAGGGCAAGCGACAGCTCGTGGTAGACGGCCGACGGGTCGCCGGCGCCGGCCTCGTAGGCGTAGCGGATGCGGTCCTCGGACACCATGATGTTGCCGTGCACATCCGTCACGGCATGGAAAATGCCCAGCTCAGGTGTGTGGGACCAGCGTCCGCCGTCCACGCCCTGGCTGGGTTCTTCGGTGACCTCGAAGCGCAGGTGCGCCCAGCCCCGGAGGGCAGACGCCAGCTGCGCACCTGTCCCCTGCGCGCCGGTCCAGGACAGCTCCGAGCGGAACATGCCGGGCGCGGCGGGCTGAGGGGTCCATTCGAGGTCCGTTCGCTTGTCCACGACGGATCCGATGGCCCACTCAACATGAGGGCACAGTGCGGTAGGGGCCGAGTGAATAAACAGCACACCGCGGGTCATTGCAACAGACATTCCATCCTCCATAGCTGTAGGTACGTCTTCCCCAACGACCTGCATGGACGGGATACTCGCTGCTTTGGGCGCCGCGTGGTGCCGGTGATTCCTGCCAATCTATGAAATTACTTGCCGGGCTGACAAGGGCGCATGGAGACAGTGCTTCAAGCACAACTTGAAAGTTGCCGAACTTGGATCTTATTGTGCCGTACGCCGTCTAATTACGCCAGTGCAATTCGGCGTGGTGTAGAAGACGCGCCTAAAGAAAGGGGCTAGGCGCGCGGGTGCGCCTGCTGGTAGCTCTTCCGCAGACGGTCAACGGAAACGTGTGTGTAGATCTGGGTGGTGGCGAGGCTGCTGTGCCCGAGAATTTCCTGGACCGCCCGGAGGTCGGCACCGCCGTCGAGCAGATGCGTGGCCGCCGTATGCCGCAGGGCGTGCGGGCCGGTAGCGGAGGTATCGCCCAGTGCCTCGAACAGTCCCTTCACCACGCTGCGGACCTGGCGCTGGTCCACGCGGTGGCCCCGCGTGCCAAGGAACAGGGCCGGTCCGCTGTCCGCGGCGGCGAGCCTTCCCCGCCCCCGGCGCAGCCAGTCGTCGACGGCGAGCGCTGCCGGGAGCCCGTAGGGCACCGTCCGCTCCTTGTTGCCTTTGCCGAGCACCCGCAGGGTCCTGCGGTCCGGGTCGAGGTCGTCGACGTCCAGGCCCGCCAGCTCGCCGACGCGGACACCGGTGGCGTAGAGCAGCTCAACCATGGCCCGGTTGCGCAGGGCCATCGGATCGCCGTCCTTGGCCGCCTCGTCGAGGTCGGCCAGCAGACGGGCGAGCTGCTGCTGCTGCAACACGCCCGGCAGCGAGCTGTCGCGCTTGGGGGCCTGCAGCCGCAGGGCGGGATCGGTTTCGATCAGTTCTTCCCGGAGGGCCCAGGCGGTGAAGCTACGCGCCGTCGCGGCCCGGCGGGCAAGGGTGGAACGGGACGCGCCGGCCTCGCTCTGGCTGCCCAGCCAGCGCCGGAGGGTGCCGAGTTCCAGCCCCGCAGGGTCGGTAACGCCTTCACTGGCCGCGTAGCCCAGCAGGCTGGAGAGGTCCGACAGATAGGCGCGAAGGGTGTTTTCGGACCGGGCCCGCTCGCCCGTCAGGTACCGTCCGAATCCCGTGACCGCCCTGGCGAGGGCGGGCGGCAGTTCCTGTTTCTCCACTCCCCCACTGTCCCAGCAATTGGCACAGAATCAGGGAACGGCGCGCTGGTGATGAAACGGCACGGGCCACTGATGGAACAGCATGGAGAGCCGCCCGGCGAGGGGGACGTCGCCGGGCGGCCGACCCTCAGGTCGATTGCTTGGTGCGCTTCCAGCCTCCTTTCTCGGAGACAGCAAGTCCCAGCAGCGCCAGCCTGCCAAGGCCCGCGCGGACCGATTCGGCGCCCAGGCCGGCCACGCTGCAGAGTTTCTCGACGGAGCTGGCGGACCGCAGTGGCAGGGCGTCCAGCAGGATCAGGTCCTCGAGTGTCAGGCCGTCATGATCGGCGGACGGACCGTGCTTCTCATCGGGCAAGGACTGGCCGCTCGGCGAAGCAAGCTCGGCGACCTCCCCGGCATCCGTGACGCAGACGGCGCCGCCGTCGCGCAGGAGCCGGTGGCAGCCGGCGGAGTTGGCGCTGTGGACCGAGCCAGGGACGGCGCCCACCGCACGGCCCAGGGTTTCCGCGTGATGGGCGGTGTTCAGGGCTCCTGACCGCCATCTGGCCTCCACCACAACAGTCACGGACGCGAGCGCAGCGATCAGTCGGTTCCGCTGGAGGAACCTGTACCGGGTGGGAGCCGAACCTGGCGGAACCTCGGCGAGCACGGCACCCTGGTTGGCCACGGCGCGCAGGAGATCCTCGTTCCCGGAGGGATAGAAGCGGTCCACGCCACCGGCCATCACGGCGATGGTCGGCATGGCATCTGTGCCCCCTGCCAGGGCTGCCCGGTGAGCGTGGGCATCAATCCCGTACGCGCCGCCTGACACCACCGTGAACCCCTTCTGTGCCAGCGAATAAGCAAGATCACCCGTAACTGACGCGCCATAGCTGGTGCTGTCCCGCGAACCCACGAGGGCCACAGCCCTGGCTGCAGGCGGGAGTTCGAGTTCAACGCCCCGCCACCACAGACAGATGGGCTGGTGCAGGCCAAGATCGTCCAGTTGCCGCGGCCACAGACCATCCGCCGGGATGATCATCCGGCCACCCAGTCGCTGCATGGTGGCCAGGTCACGCTCAGGGGCGAGGTCGCCAATCCTCGGAGCCCAACGCTTCAAGGCGGCACCCAGGCCGGCCCAGGAAGTGACGGCACTGTGCTCTGCCAGCAGCCCGGTGATGTCCTGTTCCAGCCCCGGCCCGTAGCTCAGCTGGCCGGTGGCTATCAGCAACGCGTCCTCAGCCCCGGCGACCTGCACCAGGGCCAGGCCTGCGACGTCCTGCGGCTCCATCAGCCTGGACAGCGCGGCACGGGCAAGTCTCTCGTTCTTCATGTGGGTTCCTTTCACGCCGCTGCCGAAGCGGTCTGGCGGAGGCTCAGGGCCTGTCCGATGTCGTTCCCGTCCGGCTGCTCCCGGCCGCAGAGGTCGGCCAAAGTCCAGGCGAGGCGGAGAACACGGTCGTAGCCCCGGGCCGTGAGCACGCCGCGTTCCAGCGCGTGGTCAAGGATCCGGGTGGTGGCGCCCGGCAGCCTCAGCTCGCTGCGCAGGATTCGCCCGGGCACCTGGGAGTTTGTCTCCATGCCCAGGGGCTGTAGCCGTTGCAGCTGGCGGGCCCGGGCAGCGAGGACGCGGGCACCGACAGTTGCGGTGTCCTCCGCTCCCCCGGACTGGCCAAAGTCGGCCAGCGACACCCGGTCCACCTGCAGCTGGATGTCCACGCGGTCCAGCAGCGGCCCGGACATGCGCGACATGTAGCGGCGTCGCATGAAGGGGGTGCAGGTGCATTCGATGCCCTTGCCCGAGGCCTTGCCGCACGGGCACGGGTTGGCCGCCAGCACCAGCTGGAACCGGGCGGGGTAGGCCGCTGCCCCCGCGGAGCGGTGAATGACGAGCTCACCGCTCTCCAGTGGCTGCCTGAGCGCGTCCAGGACCCTGCGTTCGTATTCCGGGGCCTCGTCAAGGAAGAGGATTCCGCGGTGCGCGCGGGACGCGGCGCCGGGACGGGGCAGCCCCGACCCGCCGCCGATGATCGCTGCTGCGGTGGCCGTGTGGTGCGGATTCTCGAAGGGCGGCCGCCGCACCAGCTGCACCTCCGATGTGGGCAGCTGGCACAGGGAATGGATCGCCGTCACTTCCATCGCCTCGGCGTCTCGCAGGTCCGGCAAAAGCCCCGGGAGCCGCTCAGCCAGCATGGTCTTGCCGGCGCCGGGCGGGCCGGTCAGCAGCAGGTGGTGGGCACCGGCGGCGGCGACTTCGAGCGCACGGCGTGCCTCCGCCTGGCCGGACACGTCACACATGTCCGGAACAGTCGCGTCCACGGACACCGGCTCAGCCGTGGCAGGTTCGTCCTCCGGTGCGAAGTCGAGGACAAGTTCCTGCGGGTCTGCGCCGTAATCGAACACCAGCCGCGCCAGGGTCCGGTAGCCGCGGACCCTGGCGCCGGGGACGAGTTGGGCCTCGGCTGCATTTGGCTGCGCCACCACGATGTCGTTGAAGCCTGCCTGCACCGCGGACATCACGGCCGGCAGGATGCCGCGGACAGGCCTCAGGCGTCCGTCCAGTCCGAGCTCGGCGATGAAGACGGTGCGCCCCGTGGACTGGATGTCCTCCGCGGCGCGCAGCACCGACATCGCGATGGCAAGGTCAAAGCCGGAACCGCGCTTGGGCAGTGACGCCGGAATGAGGTTTGCAGTGATCTTCCGCCGGCTCAGCGGAATGCCGGAGTTCTGCGCCGCCGAACGGATGCGGTCGCGGGCTTCATTGAGGGATGCATCCGGCAGGCCCAGAAGCACAAAGGCCGGCAGTGTCTGGCCGATGTCCGCCTCGACCTCCACGATATAGCCGTTGAGGCCGACGAGGGCGACCGAATAGGCTCTTCCCAGCGCCATTACAGCACCTCCTTGAGGTGCTCAACGGTGGGTTTGCCGACGCCGTCGTCCAGCACGGCGATGACGTCTACCCGGCGCAGCGGCAACCGCAGTCCGTGGTCCCGGCACCAGGCCGAACCCAGGCGGTGCAGCCGGGCGAGCTTGTCTGCGCCCACCGCCTCGAACGGGTGACCGTAGGCGAGCGAACGCCGCGTCTTCACCTCGGCGATGACGAGGGCGTCCCCGTCAAGTGCGACAATGTCGATCTCGCCGTCGGGGCAGCGCCAGTTGCGCTCCACGATCAGCATCCCCAGCGATTCCAGGTACTCCGCCGCGAGTTCTTCCCCACGCCGGCCCAGCAGGTCCTTGGCTTTCATGTCCACCTCCGCAACAAGACTGCGGCCGACGCACTTAGGCGGAACAGATGGCTATTTCGCTATGTGGGAAACACAGGTGTGGAGGAAAGGTGCAGTGACCTCAGTTGCCGAGGTCGACGTCCTTGGGCAGCGCGAGCTCTTCGTTGCGCGGCAGTTCCTCGACGTTGACGTCCTTGAACGTGATGACCCGGACGCTCTTCACGAACCGCGCCGAACGGTAGACATCCCAGACCCAGGCGTCCTGGAGCGTGAGGTCGAAGTAGACCTCGCCGTCGGCGCTGCGCGCCTGCAGGTCCACGTGGTTGGCAAGGTAGAAGCGCCGCTCGGTCTCGACCACATAGCTGAACAGACCCACGACGTCGCGGTACTCCCGGTAGAGCTGGAGCTCCATATCGGTCTCATAGTTCTCAAGGTCTTCGGCACTCATGGTTCCATCTTGCACCATGAGGCGGGAACCCGCGCACAGCGCTACTCGGACAGCAGGTTCCAGCTGACCCGGTGGTAAGGGCTGGGGCCGTGCGTGCGGATGGCTTCCCGGTGCGCCGCGGTGGCGTAACCCTTGTTGACGTCCCAGCCGAAGCCCGGACACTCAAGGTGCAGGTCCCGCATCTGCTGGTCGCGCTCCACCTTTGCCAGGACGCTCGCAGCGGCCACGCTGAGGCACTGCATGTCGGCCTTGACCAGGGTGTGGACGGGCGCGTCGCAGCCGGGGTCGGTGATGACTTCGTCGAACAGCGAGGGCTGGACGGCGGGAGAGAGCCAGTTGTGGCTTCCGTCGAGCAGGACGACGTCGGGTGTGATGCCGCCGCCAAGGATCTCGAACCATGCCCTGTTTCCGGCCATCCGGAGGGCGCCCATGATGCCGAGTTCGTCAATTTCGCGCGCACTGGCATGTCCCACGGCGGAGGCGACGCTCCAGGCCCGGACCAGCGGATCGAGGCGTTCCCGGTCTGCCGCCTTCAGGAGCTTGCTGTCCCGTACGTCGGCCAGCAGTTCCATGTTCCGCAGGTCAACGACGGCGATTCCCACGCTCACCGGCCCCGCCAGGGCACCGCGGCCTACCTCGTCGACGCCGGCCAGGAACCGTGCCCCGCGGGGCAGGAAGCGTTTCTCGTAGTCAAGGGTGGGTGCAACGGACATGGCTAACCTGCCGAGGGCACATTCTTGAAGACGTCGGGATAGTTGTCCAGGGCCGCCCAGCGGTTCATGGGCCAGGCGATGACCGCTGCCTTGCCTTCGATGTCCGCGATGTCCACGAAGCCGCCGTTGGTGTCGGTGTGGGCACGGGAATCCGCCGAGTGGTTGCGGTTGTCCCCCATCACCCAGACCTTGCCCTGCGGAACGACGACGTCGAAGGTCCGCACCGCCGGAACTTCGGCAGGATTAACGTACTTCTCATCCAGCGCGGCGCCGTTGACGGTGATCTTCCCGCCGGCGTCACAGCAGACAACGTGGTCCCCCGGCAGCCCGATGACCCGCTTGACCAGGTGCTGCTCGGAGTTGTCCGGCAGCAGACCCACGAAGGTCAGCCCTTCCTCCACAACGCTGAACGGCCCGTCAGCCTTTTGCGGAGAGGGCGGCAGCCAGCCCTTGGTGTCCTTGAACACCACCACATCGCCGCGTTCCAGGGCGAACGGCTCAGGAACAAGGAGATTCACGAAGATGCGGTCGTTGATGTCCAGCGTGTTCACCATCGACTCGGAGGGAATATAGAACGCCCGGAACAGGAAGGTTTTGATCAGGAAGGACAGTACGACGGCGATCACCACCACCGTGGCGATTTCCTTCAGCCATAGCAGGAAGGGGTTGCGGCCACGTGACTTGTCCTGGCGGCGGGGGCCGGCAAGAGCGTGCGCCCCGGGCCCGGACCCACCGGGGGCGGAAACCTCGGCAACTGGCTCTTGGGCGGCATGCCGTCCCGGCCGCGCGGCAGCCGGCCGCGGTTCGGAGCTCCCGGGATCAATTTCCGGCATCTACTGTCCGTCCTTTGTTGTTGTAGTGACCGCCAACGGCGGACGTGCCACTGACGCAAATCTATCAAGCGGCCAGAGAATCTGTACCGGCCTGCCGATCACCCTGTCCGACCGCACCATGCCGCCGCCCGGTGCCCCCAGCAGGCTGCGGGAGTCCGCGGACACCGAGCGGTGGTCACCGAGCAGCCACAGCCGGCCCTCCGGCACGGTCACATCGAACTTCTGGGTGCTCGCTGCATCCCCGTCATGCAGGTAGGGTTCCAGGAGCGGCTGACCGTTGACTGTGAGGCGTTTGCCGGCGTCGCAACAGACCACGTGGTCGCCGGGCAGCCCGATGACCCGCTTTACATATGTGGTATCACTGCCGGTCAGTCCCAGCCAGTGCCCTGCCGCCGCCGCCGCTTCCTGCAGCGGTCCTTCGCCGCTGTTCAGCGGTGCGAACGAGCCCCGGCCGTCGAACACGACGACGTCGCCGCGGCGGATCGGCTCGGACTGGAACGCCGTGCGGGACACCAGGATCCTGTCCCCAGTGTCGAACAGCGGCTCCATCGAGGCGGACGGAATGTAATAGACGTCCAGCCACAGGGAGCGGATCAGCCCGCTGACCAGGACAGCGGCCAGGACCGCCAGCAACGCAAAACGCCAGCCCGGTTTCCCTGGCTGGCGTTTTGTCTGGTCCATGATCCGTATCCTGTGGCGCTGTTGCGGATGGCTCCGGCGCTGGCCGGACACGGGGTGGGGACCCGCCGTGAAAGTCCGGCTGGACCTACTTGGCGGTGCTGAAGTCGCGCTTTTCCTTGATCTTCGCAGCCTTACCGCGCAGTGCACGCATGTAGTAAAGCTTGGCGCGGCGGACGTCACCCTTGGTGACAACCTCGATCTTTTCGATGATCGGGGAGTGCACCGGGAAGGTACGCTCAACGCCGACACCGAAGGAAACCTTGCGGACGGTGAAGGTTTCGCGGACGCCGTCACCCTGGCGGCCCAGGACGAAGCCCTGGAAAACCTGGACACGGGAGTTCTTGCCTTCGATGATGTTCACGTGAACCTTGAGGGTGTCACCCGCGCGGAACTCGGGAACGTCAGTGCGCAGCGAGGCTGCATCTACGGAATCGAGGATATGCATTGATCCACTCCTGGTGAACGCCACAGGTCATCCACTTTGGGTCACGGCGGCCAAGCCCGAATATTTCCGGGAATCGCCGCCGAAGTGTTGAGGTCCGGTTCCGCCACCATTTGGCGGTACCGGGGTGCCCTGCTGTTGGTTGCGCTCCCCCTGTGGCAGGTGCGGACCCAGCAGACACAAGGATTAATTATGCCCCATTTCTGGTCCGTTCTGGTAATTCGACAACCATAACGAACCAGAAAAGAGCCTTTCGGCCCGGCGCCGGCCTTAGCCGGGCCCGCTCAGGCCTCCGGGCGCCGCTTCAGGTGACCGTCGACGACGTCGTACCCCAGATCCGCGAGAGCGGTGCGGTCCGCGCGGGTCAGCGATGCGGCGTCGAACGTCTCCAGCAAGTCCGGACGGCGTTCCGCCGTCCTGCGGTACTGTTCGTGGCGGCGCCACTGCGCGATCTTGCCGTGGTTGCCGCTGAGCAGGACGGCCGGGACTTCCCGCTCGCGCCAGACCGATGGCTTGGTGTAGACGGGGTACTCGAGCAGGCCGTCCGAGTGCGACTCCTCCACGAGCGACTCGGGGTTCCCCACCACACCGGGGAGCAGCCGGCCGATGGCTTCCACCATGGCCAGGACGGCCACTTCACCACCGTTGAGGACATAGTCGCCGAGGCTGACCGGGCGGACCGTGAAGTGCTCCTCGGCCCATTCGATGACGCGCTCGTCGATGCCTTCGTACCGCCCGCAGGCGAACACCAGCTGATCTTCCTCGGCAAGCTCGTAGGCCAGCGCCTGGTTGAAGCGCTCCCCCGCCGGGGACGGGACGATCAGGACGGGCTTCGCCGCGCCGTCCGGCCGGGCGGCCGCCACAGACTCGAGCGCCTGGGCCCACGGCTCGGCCTTCATCACCATGCCGGCGCCGCCGCCGTAAGGGGTGTCGTCCACGGTGCGGTGGCGGTCGGTGGTGAAGGTGCGGAGGTCGTGCACATTCAGGTCCAGCAGCCCGTCCTGGCGGGCCTTGCCGATGAGCGACAGTTCCAGCGGTGCCAGGTACTCGGGAAAGATACTGACGACGTCGATTCTCATCTACGCTTTGGCCTCCGGCTCAGCGTCTTCCCCGGCGGAATCCAGGTCGGCGTCCTCAGCGGAGTCCGAGCCCCTGGTCTCCGGGTCCTCCGCGCCGCCTTCCTCGTTGATCTCGAACAGCCCGGCCGGCGGGGTGAGCAGGACGTAGCCCTCCTCGATGTTCACCTCGGGGACGATCTGCTCCACGAACGGGATGAGGATTTCCTTGCCGTCCGGGGTTTCGACGACGAGCAGGTCCTGCACCGGCATGGTGTTCAGGGCGGCCACCTTACCCACCGCCCGCGAACCGACCCGGGCCTCGAGGCCGACGAGCTCGTGCTCGTACCAGCCCTCGTCGTCGTCCTCGTCGAGCTCTTCGGTCTCGATGAACAGTTTGGCGCCCCGCAGGGTCTCAGCGCGGTTCCGGTCAGCCACCTCCGCGAAACCGAGCAGGAGGATGTCCTTGTTCCAGCGGGCGCTGCGCACGGTGAGCGGTCCGGCGGAGGCGGGTTCCACCACGAACTCGGTGCCGGGAACGAACCGGTCCTCGGGCGCGTCGGTGAGCACCTGGACGGTCACCTCGCCGCGGATTCCGTGGGGCTTGCCGATACGGGCCACCTGAAGCTGCATGTGTTCCTCTGTTTGTGGTGCGGGGGTAGGACTAGCGCGGGCATCCTGACTGCTGTCAGGGCCCAAAAGAGTCCGGCCCCTCCACCGTTAGCTGGTGGAGGGGCCGGACGTTAAGACAAGTGTTGCAGGCGCGTTACCGGCGGCGGTCGGTGTCGACGACGTCGACCCTGACCTGCTCGCCATCTGCCAGTGCCGCCACGACCGTGCGCAGTGCACGCGCGGTGCGGCCCTGGCGTCCGATTACCCGTCCCAGGTCTTCCTGGTGAACGCGCACCTCGAGGGTATCCCCGCGGCGGTTGTTCTTGGCGCTGACCTTGACGTCCTCAGGGGAGTCGACAATGCCGCGAACAAGGTGTTCGAGCGCTTCTGCCAGCAACTTACTCAGCCTCGGTGGTCTCTGCTTCAGCCTCGGCGGGGGCTTCCGATGCCTTGGCCTTCTTGGTGATGGCTTCCGGGATGATCACGGAACCCTTCTCCGGAGCAACGAATGCTTCCTTGTCGGCCTTGGTCTTCAGGGTGCCTTCCTGGCCCGGCAGACCCTTGAACTTCTGCCAGTCACCGGTGATCTTCAGGATCGCGGCGACCTGCTCCGACGGCTGCGCGCCGACGGACAGCCAGTACTGTGCACGCTCGGAGTTGACCTCGATGTACGAGGGCTCCTCGGTGGGGTGGTACTTGCCGATCTCTTCGATGGCACGGCCATCACGCTTGGTGCGCGAGTCGGCGACAACGATGCGGTAGTACGGTGCGCGCATCTTACCGAAGCGCTTAAGGCGAATCTTTACGGCCACTTTTGTGGTCACTCCTGTTTCTGAAACGGGGTTGAACCCGCGTTCTGCACCCGTGGGGCGGGCCGTACTTGGGGGTTCGAAAAGGACAGGATCCAGACGCGGAGAGAGGGGCCACGCAGATCGAGTACCTGTTTATTGTGCCAGATCGTCCGCGTTATTTCGACTTGACATGCGGACGGAGCCTCGCAGGCGGCAGGAAAACGGGGCTGCGCTAGGAAGACCACACGTAGAGGCCGGTCCTGCTGCCTTCATCCACGGTGCCGGCGAGCTCTGCCAGCTGCTGGACGTAGGCCTTGGCTTCCCCCGCACCAAACGGCATGTCGTCCTCGGCAGCCCAGCGTTCGGCCACGTCATCCAGAACGTTTCCCTCACCCTCGGATTCGTACGTGAGGAGCTCAGCCAGGGCCCGGACCATAGCCGCCGGCACGCCCAGCAGCGAATCGCTGGCCACGTCAACCATGGCCAGCTCGTAGTCCGCGCCCGCGGCGTGCACCGCGGCACCGGCGAGGTCGCCGAGCTGTTCGATCTCGAAATCGCTGATGCCGGCAATCCGGATGCCGTCCCCGGCGGCGGCGCCGCCTTCCAGCGCCTCTGCGCGCTTGAGGGCGTCGTTGTGGGTGGCGACAAACACTTCGGTGAAGCCCATGGATTCGTCCTCATTCCGTCGGCGTGCATGCCCCGGCGGTGCCGGGGCCCTTCGAATGTCAGCCTAACCCAACTGGGTCGCCGGGCTTAGCGCACCGGGTTTATCGCACGCGACGCTTAGCGCACGGCGACGCGGAGGCGGTTGCGCCACGGATCCTCAAACCGGAGCTCGGCGCCGGTGTGGTGCGATTCGACTCCGGCGACCTTGAGGCGGTCGGCGAGGGCGCCGACGTCGTCCCCTGAAGGCACCTCGATGAGGACCTCGCCGAGGCCCAGGGTGTCCCGGCGCGGACCGGCGCCGCGGCTGTTCCAGACATTCATGGCCATGTGGTGGTGGTAGCCGCCGGCGGACACAAACAGTGCCCGGCCGTGCCAGCCCGCTGTTTTTTCGAATCCCAGGGTGCCGACGTAGAAGTCGTGGGCTGACTCCACGTCGCCCACCTGAAGGTGGACGTGCCCCACCTCTGCGTCCGTGCCGCGCTGGCCTTCGATGGACTCCTGCGTGAGGTGGTCCTGAAGATACCGCTGGGGCGGGAGTGCCAGGCTGTCCATGACGACGTTCTTGCCCTCCCAGGACCAGGCCTCGCGCGGACGGTCCCAGTAGAGCTCAATCCCGTTGCCCTCCGGATCGGTGAAGTAGAACGCCTCACTCACCAGATGGTCGGCGCTGCCCACGAACGCCTGCGGCTCATACTGGGCCGCGCTGGCAACCGTGGCGGCAAGCGAGGACTGGTCTTCGAACAGGAGTGCCGTGTGGAAGAGGCCGGCCTCACCCCGGCCGGGGATGCTGAGGCCCGGAGCGGGAGCGAGGTGGACCAGGGGCGTCTTAAGCCGGCCAAGGTAGAGGCCGCCGTCCTGCTCGGCAACGACGTCGAGGCCGAGGGCGCGCTGGTAGTAATCGGTCATGAGCTTCATGTCGCCCACCTTGAGCATGACGGTGCCCATGGTGAGGTTGGCAGGAAGCAAGTCCTGGCTGCTGTCTGCTGTTGTCATCGAATACTCCCGAATGTCCGGGCCACCGGATTTCGGCGGCCTCCACATTACTAAATTACTTGAAGCTTCAATTTATTCCTAATGAACGATCTTGCCGCGCAGGACCACATTCGTGAGGCTGCGGATAGTCTCCGGCAAGGCGCGCGGGTCCTCCTGGCAGACCACCACATCGGCCGCGGCCCCTTCCGCCAGAGCGTCGGCGCCCAGCCAGCGGCGTGCACGCCAGCAGGCCGCGTCCAGCGCCGCTGCAGCCGGCAGTCCGGCGGCGTGCAGCTCAAGGATTTCGTCTGCGATGCGGCCGTGGCGAATCACACTGCCGGCATCCGTTCCGGCATATATTTCGACGCCGGCCTCATAGGCCTCCAGGACGCGCTCACGACGGCGCGCCCACAGTGAGCGCATGTGCCCAGCGTACCGCGGGAACTTCGGCTCGGCCTGGGCGGCAATGTCCGGGAAGGTCGCGATATTGATGAGCGTCGGCACGATCGGCACCTGCTGCTCGACAAACCGGGGGATGTGCCTGGGCAGCAGGCCAGTCGCATGCTCGATGCAGTCGATGCCGGCGTCGAGCATGTCGTCCAGGGTGTCTTCACCGAAGCAGTGCGCCGTGACCCTGGCCCCCTCGTCGTGGGCTGCCCGGATGGCGTCCCGCACGTCCGCGGCCGGGAACGACGGCGCGAGGTCGCCGGCGGTCCGGTCGATCCAGTCCCCCACCAGCTTGACCCAGCCGTCCCCTTCCCGGGCCTGCTTGCGCACCGCCTCCACGAGGCCCTCCGGCTCGACTTCCACCGCGAAGTTCCTCAGGTAGCGGCGGGACCGTGCAACGTGCCGGCCGGCCCTGATGATCCGCGGAGTGTCGTCCCGCTGCTGCAGCCACCGGGTGTCGCTGGCGACCCCGGCATCCCGGACCAGCAGGGTGCCGGCGTTGCGGTCCGTCATTGCCTGCTCGTAAGCGACGTCGTCGTCAACGGCCCCGCCCGGACCCAGCCCGATGTGGCAGTGGGCATCGGCGAAACCCGGCAGGACCCAGCCGTCCAGGACGGCGTCCGCCCGCTGGCCCGGAGGTTCGAACGTCAGCTTCCCGTCCACGGACCAGAGCCCGCGGCGTTCCTCATCCGCCGCGGTGAGCACGGGTCCGCTGAATTCGATGATGTGCGCCATGACACCAGCCTAAGGCGCAGCTGTGGTAGCTTCATTTACGACCACACGGGGGCCCCTGCAGGGGCTGAGATCAGGCTGGCGCAGCCTGCGACCGTTGAACCTGTCCGGGTAATGCCGGCGAAGGAAGTGAGCAGTAAATTGAGCACCCAGAAATCACAGCTGAGCCCTGCCCAAATTGATGCAGCCCAAAGTGAAACGGCCGGCAATGCAGCCGGCGGTGTCACGCAGTCGCTGAAATCCCATTCACTGGCCTACCTGGAAGGCGACGGCCTGCGGGTTCCCGTAACGGAAATCGCCTTGGAGCCTTCACCGAACGGCGAGCAGAATGAACCGCTGAGGGTTTACCGCACTGCGGGTCCGGGCAGCGACCCGGTAGTGGGCCTCGCCCCGTTCCGTTCGGAATGGATTGCGGCACGCGCAGACACGGAGACGTACGACGGACGTGAACGGAACCTGCTCGACGACGGCAAGTCAGCCGTGCGCCGCGGCGCGGCTTCCGCCGAGTGGAAGGGCGCACGGCCGGTGCCCCGCCGTGCTACTGACGGCAAGACCGTGACGCAGATGCACTATGCGCGCCAAGGCGTCATTACCCCCGAAATGCGCTTCGTGGCCCTCCGCGAAAACTGCGATGTGGAACTGGTCCGCAGCGAACTCGCCGCCGGACGGGCCATCATCCCCAGCAACATCAACCACCCGGAATCCGAGCCCATGATCATCGGCAAAGCGTTCCTGGTGAAGATCAACGCCAACATCGGCAACTCGGCCGTCACCAGCTCCATCGCGGAGGAGGTGGACAAGCTGCAGTGGGCCACGCAATGGGGGGCAGACACCGTCATGGACCTGTCCACGGGCGATGACATCCACACGACGCGTGAGTGGCTCATCCGCAACTCCCCCGTGCCGATCGGCACCGTGCCGATCTACCAGGCCCTGGAAAAGGTCAACGGCGAGGCGAACGCCCTCACCTGGGAGATCTTCCGCGACACCGTCATCGAACAGTGCGAACAGGGCGTGGACTACATGACCATCCACGCCGGCGTGCTGCTGAGGTACGTGCCGCTCACGGCGAACCGCGTCACCGGCATCGTCTCCCGCGGCGGCTCAATCATGGCCGGCTGGTGCCTTGCCCACCACCAGGAAAACTTCCTGTATACCCACTTCGACGAGCTCTGCGAGATCTTCGCGAAGTACGACGTCGCGTTCTCGCTGGGCGACGGCCTCCGGCCGGGTGCGACGGCGGACGCCAACGATGCCGCGCAGTTCGCCGAACTGGACACCCTGGCTGAGCTGACCCAGCGGGCATGGGAGTACGACGTCCAGGTCATGGTCGAGGGGCCGGGACACATCCCGTTCCACCTGGTGCGTGAAAACGTTGAGCGCCAGCAGGAACTTTGCAAGGGTGCGCCCTTCTACACGCTGGGCCCGCTGGTCACGGACGTGGCCCCCGGCTACGACCACATCACCTCGGCCATCGGCGCCACCGAAATCGCCCGCTACGGCACGGCCATGCTTTGCTACGTCACCCCGAAGGAACACCTGGGCCTGCCCAACAAGGACGACGTGAAGACCGGCGTCATCACGTACAAGATCGCCGCACACGCCGCCGACCTGGCCAAGGGGCACCCCGGCGCGAACGAGCGCGACGATGCGCTGTCCAAGGCCCGGTTCGAGTTCCGGTGGCGCGACCAGTTCGCGCTGTCGCTGGACCCGGTGACGGCCGAGTCCTTCCACGACGAGACGCTGCCGGCGGAACCCGCCAAGACAGCTCACTTCTGCTCGATGTGCGGACCCAAGTTCTGCTCCATGCGGATCAGCCAGGACATCCGGAACGAATACGGCTCAGCCGAAGCGCAAGCCGCCCTCGCAGAAATGGCGGAGGGCATGCGCGAGAAGAGCCAGGAATTTCTCGCTGCGGGCGGCAAGGTGTACCTGCCGGAGCTGCGGCTTCCGGAATCGGCACGCAACTAACGGCTCTTCGGGGTGCCGTCCAGGGGGTTCCGTCCGGCTGGCATTGGGGGCTGGCCGGACGGATGCCGGTACCTTTTTTAGCAGAGGCAGCTCCGTTTTTAGCAGAGGCAGCTCCGTCAGCTGGCCCGGGGCTGCTGCCGCCGGCTGACCTCGGCGATGAACGACCGGATGTGGCGGTCGCCCTCGGGTGAATCGTGGGGCCGGTGCCCTCCGGCAGCGATGCGGTGCAGGGCGCCCGTCTCGCGCAGGTAGCCGGCGATTTCCTCGTACAGCGGCTCCCAGCCGCCGGTGAGCACCAGGGTGGGAACACCCGGCACGATCTGCAGCGGCGCCTGCCACGGCGGCGCCTGCAGGCGCAGCCGGCGCGCAGCGCGCTTCGCTTCCGGGGTACTGGGCTCCGGTGTGTCCGCGGCGAAGGCGCGTCGCAGGAATTCGCGCTCGTAGTCGTCGTCGCCGAGCTGGTGCCTGACCTCGAACAGCGGCTCCATCAGGGCGCGGTGCGCGGCGGTGGCAGGCAGATCGGCGGTGAGCGACAGGCAGGCCGGTTCCACGAGCGTCAGCGAAAAGACCAGGTCCGGGCGCTCGACGGCGGCCATCATCGCTGCGATCGCGCCCTGCGAGTGCGCCACCACGTGGCCTCCGGCGGCCCCGCGGCCGTCGTCGGCCAAGGACCGCAGCACAATGCGGGCGTCCTCGGCGAAATCGGTCTCCAGCGGTTCTGCCCCGGCGTCAAAGCCGTGGCGCCGCAGAAACAGGGCGTCGTACTGCAGGGCCATGCCATGCTGGCGCGGCCACGCCGCGGAGCCGAAATTTCCGGCACCGTGGACGAAGACTACCCGCTGCTTATACATGACCCAACCTTATGGCAGCGGTCTGACATCGGCGCCGGCCGACATGACCGTGCGCCCTATTTGCCGCCCATGAACTTGTCGAAGCCCTTGGGCAGGTTCAGCTGGGACGGATCGAAATCGCCCGACTGCTGGCCGAAGGCTGCTCCCGTGGGCACCGCTTTGGCCCCCGCGGCCCGCCTGGCCTCGGCTTCGCGGAGCTCCTGTGCCGCCTTGGCAGGATTGCCGGAACGGGCCTTCTTCTTGGGCGCGTTCTTGCCGCCCTTGCGGGCGCCGCCGGCCCCCATGCCGGGCATCCCGGGCATTCCCGGCATGCCGCCGCCCTGGGCCATCTTCTTCATCATCTTCTGGGCCTGGGCGAAGCGTTCCAGCAGCCCGTTGACCTCGGACACGTGCACACCCGAACCGCGGGCAATGCGGGCCCGGCGGGAACCGTTGATGATCTTGGGCGCCAGACGCTCGTGCGGGGTCATCGAGCGGACAATGGCCTCCACCCGGTCGATCTCGCGCTCGTCGAACTGCTCCAGCTGCTGCCGGATGTTCTGCGCACCGGGCATCATCATGAGCATCTTCTTCATGGAGCCCATTTTGCGGATCTGCTGCATCTGCGCGAGGAAGTCATCGAGCGTGAAGTCCTCCTGGTCGGCGAACTTCTTCGCCATCCGGGCGGCTTCTTCCTTGTCCCAGGACTTTTCAGCCTGCTCAATGAGGGACAGGACGTCACCCATGTCCAGGATGCGCGAGGCCATCCGGTCCGGGTGGAACAGTTCGAAGTCGTCCAGGCCTTCGCCGGTCGAGGCGAACATGACGGGCTTGCCGGTGACCGACGAAACGGACAGCGCGGCACCGCCGCGGGCATCGCCGTCGAGCTTTGACAGCACGATGCCGGTGAAGTTCACGCCTTCATCGAACGCGGTGGCCGTGTTGACGGCGTCCTGGCCGATCATGGAGTCGATCACGAAGAGGACTTCGTTGGGGACGATGGCCCGGCGGATCTGGCGCGCCTGCTCCATCATGTCGGCGTCGACGCCGAGGCGGCCGGCGGTGTCCACGATGACGACGTCGTGCAGCTTCTGGCGCGCTTCGTCAACGCCGGCGCGTGCGACGGCGACGGGGTCACCGGCCGGGTGGGCCAGTTCGGAAGTGGCACCCGGGTGCGGCGCGAAGACGGGAACACCGGCGCGCTGGCCCACGACCTGGAGCTGCGTCACGGCGTTGGGGCGCTGGAGGTCACAGGCGACGAGGATGGGGCTGTGGCCCTGCGCCTTCATCCACTTGGCGAGCTTTCCGGCCAGGGTGGTCTTGCCGGCGCCCTGGAGGCCGGCGAGCATGATGATGGTGGGGCCGGTCTTGGCCATCCGGATGCGCCGCGTCTCGCCACCGAGGATCTCAACAAGCTCCTCGTTGACGATCTTCACGATCTGCTGGCTGGGGTTCAGGGCCCCGGAGACCTCGGCGCCCAGCGCGCGCTCACGGACCTGCCCGGTGAATTCCCGGACCACCGGCACGGCAACATCGGCATCCAGCAGGGCGCGCCGGATCTCGCGGACTGTGGCGTCGACATCTGCCTCGGTGAGGCGGCCCTTGCCGCGAAGATTCTTGAAGGTTGCTGTCAACCGGTCAGAGAGTGAATTGAACACGCGCCGTGCACTTCTTTCAGTGGATGTACGGGACTCGACTATCTAGGGTATCAAGACACGCCTTCAAGATGGCATGCTGGCAGGGTGACGAGCCAAACGACTGTCAAAACCCTGCTCATCCTCGGTGCCACGGGCGACCTGACCGGCCGGCTGCTGCTGCCGGGCCTGGCCCGGCTGGTGGCGAAGGGCCGGGCCCCCGGGCTGAGGCTCGCCGGGGCGGGTTCCAGCGCCTGGACGCCCGGACAGTGGCTGGACCGCGTGAACACTGCTTTCGCTGACGCCGAGGCCCACGCCGACGCGGCGGGCAAGCTGGAACTGAAGCGGGTCCTCGAATCCACAAGCTACCACCAGGTCGACGTCACGGCCCCGGGGCTGCTCGCGGCCCTGCTGGCCCGGCTCGAGGCCCCGGTAGCCGTGTATTTCGCCCTCCCCCCGCAGATCAGCCAGAAAGCCTGTGAAGTCCTCCACCCGCACGACGTGCCGCCCGGAACCCGGCTGGTCATGGAGAAACCGTTCGGCTTCAGCCTCGAGTCCGCGCGCCGGCTCAATGAACTCCTCCGGACTCTGGTCCCCGAAGACCACATCCATCGGGTGGACCACTTCCTCGGCAAGGCCACCGTGCTGAACATCCTGGGCCTCCGCTTCGCCAACACCTTCCTGGAACCGATCTGGAACCGGAACCACATCGAAAAGGTGGAGATCGTCTTCGACGAGGACCTGGCCCTGGAGGGACGAGCGCGCTACTACGACGGCGCGGGCGCCCTGCGCGACATGATCCAGAGCCACCTGCTGCAGATCATGGCGCTGCTGGCCATCGAGCCCCCGGCCACCATTGGCGAACGCGACCTCCGCGACGCCATCGCCGCCGTCCTGCGGGCCAGCAGCGTCAAGCCGCCCTACACCGACAGCACCCGGCGGGCGCGCTACCTCGCAGGAAGCCTCAGCGGCAAAGACGTCCCCGATTACACTGCGGAGGAGGGGGTGGACCCGGACCGGAACACCGAGACCCTGGCCGAGGTGCACGTGGACATCGACAACTGGCGCTGGAAGGGCGTGCCGTTCATGCTGCGCTCCGGCAAGGCCCTGGGTGACAGGCGCAAGGAGGCCGTGATCACCTTCCGGCCGGTTCCGCACCTTCCCGCCGGCTTCACCGGAATTGACACCCCCAACACGCTCCGCATTGGCTTCGGCCCGGACACGCTGGAGCTCGACGTCGACGTGAACGGCCCCGGAGACATCTTCAGCCTGGACCGCGCCGCACTCGTGGCCGAACTCAACGCCTCCGAGCTGCTGCCTTACGGCGAAGTCCTTGAAGGCGTCCTGACCGGTGACCCCCTGTTGTCCGTCAGGGGTGATACCGCGGAGGAGTGCTGGCGGATCGTGGAGCCGGTGCTGGCCGCCTGGGCAGAAGGGAAGGTTCCGCTGGAGGAATACCGGGCGGGCTCCGACGGCCCGGCACCCAAATAGGCAGCCCGTGCCCAAATAGGCCGACAGCGCCCACATAGGCTGCCCGCCCCGGCCAGTCCCGCACGCAGGAAGGGCCGGTCACCCTTTGGTGACCGGCCCTTCCGCTGCGTTGGGCTGTTGGCTGGTGCTAGATGGCGGCTACGCCGCGTTCACCCGTCCGCACCCGCACTGCTTCGAAAACATCGACCGTCCAGACCTTGCCGTCGCCGGCCCGGCCCGTGTTGGAGCTGGCGATGATGACATCCAGGATGTCGTCAGCCTGTTCGTCCGTGGCCAGCACCTCGACGCGGATCTTGGGCAGCAGGTCCACGTTGTACTCGGCGCCGCGGTAGACCTCGGTGTAGCCGCGCTGCCGGCCGTAGCCGCTGGCCGCGCTGACCGTCAGGCCTTGGACCCCGTAGGCCTCCAGGCCTTCGCGGATCGATTCGAGCTTCTCCGGACGAACGATTGCTGTGATCAGTTTCATGCCCCCACGCTTTCCTTACCTGTTGCTGCTTCTGTCTTCTTGCCGTCGCTGCCTGCGGGAACCGCGTCCGTGCCGCTGGTGTGCCCGCCGGTGATCAGCTCGTGCAGGGGCTGGAAGCTGCCGCCGTGGCCGCCGACGCCGAACTCGTAGGCGGTTTCTGCGTGCAGGCTGAGGTCCACGCCCACAACTTCCTGTTCCTGGGAGACCCGGAAGCCCATGGTCTTGTGGATGGCCAGCGCGATGATCGTGGTCAGGACGGCCGAGTAGGCGATCGAGATCCCCGCTGCCGCCAGCTGGGCCCAGAGCTGGGCGAAGCCGCCGCCGTAGAACAGGCCGCCGCCGACGCCGTCGGCCGGCAGGGCGATGAAGCCCAGGGCCACCGTGCCGATGATGCCGGAGACAAGGTGCACACCGACGACGTCCAGGGAGTCATCGAAGCCCCAGCGGAACTTCAGGCCGACGGCGAGGGCGGAGGCCACACCGGCGACAACGCCGAGGGCCAGGGCACCCACCGGGCTGACGTTGGCACATGCGGGGGTGATGGCAACCAGGCCGGCAACCACACCGGAGGCAGCACCCAGCGAGGTGGGGTGGCCGTCACGGATGCGTTCGGTGACAAGCCAGCCGAGCATTGCGGCTGCCGGAGCGGCCAGGGTGTTGATCCAGATCAGGCCGCCCTGTTCCGCGGTGGTGGCTGCGCCGCCGTTGAAGCCGAACCAGCCGAACCACAGGATGGCAGCACCGAGCATGACGAACGGAACGTTGTGCGGGCGGTGGTTCGGGTCCTTGCCGAAGCCCTTGCGGTTGCCGATGATGAGGACCAGGATCAGCGCTGCCACACCGGCGTTGATGTGGACCACGGTGCCGCCGGCGAAGTCGATCGCTGGGCCGAGGGCCTTGCCGATGGCGCCTTCGGGACCGAAGAGGCCGCCGCCCCAGACCATGTAGGCGAGGGGGCAGTACACCAGGGTGACCCAGACAGGCACGAAGACGCTCCACGCGCCGAACTTGGCGCGGTCTGCGATGGCGCCGCTGATGAGGGCAACCGTGATGATGGCGAAGGTGGCCGCGTAGCCGACCTTGATGAGGCCGTCAGGGGTGGTGATGCCCTCGAGGCCGAACGTGGCGAACGGGTTCCCGACAATCTGCAGGAATCCCTCGCCGGAGCTCATCGATGCGCCCCAGAGCACCCACACCACGCCGACCATGCCGATGGAGATGAAGCTCATCATCATCATGTTCAGTGCAGCCTTGGCGCGCGTCATGCCGCCGTAGAAAAATGCCAGACCTGGTGTCATGAACAGCACGAGTGCCGCCGCCACCATGAGCCATACGTGACCTGCGGTAAGTTCCATGGTGCACGTCCTCTCTTGATCGAATAGTGCGGAGTGATCCGCCTGCCCAACGCCTTTTGCGTCCTGAATCAAGTTTTGCCGCGGTGTGTTTCGCTGGCGGAGGATTTAGATTGCCGGTCTGTTACAACAACCTCCCTGACGTAAATGGTGCATATCCTGCTTGTTACGGTTATGTTTCAGCCGCCCCAAACGCCCGTCCCGCCTGTTTCACAAGGATTCCCCGCTCCATGACGCCACTCCCCCGTAACGCCGCGGGCAAACCGCGGTTCAGTGCGGTCCGCCGCGCAGACGGCGCTCCGCTGCCCCGTGACATCAAGGTGATGCTCGTCGCAGCCTTCCTGATCGCCTTGGGCTTCGGCCTCGTGGCCCCCGTGCTGCCGCAGTTCGCCACCACGTTCGACGTCGGGGCGACGGCCGCCGCCGTCATCGTCAGCATCTTTGCGTTCATGCGGCTGCTGTTCGCGCCCGCCGGCGGTGCCCTCATCGGCAGGCTCGGCGAGCGGCCCGTGTACGTCGCGGGCCTGCTCATCGTGGCGGCGTCCACGGCGGCCTGCGCCTTTGCCCAGAGCTACTGGCAGCTGCTGGTGTTCCGCGGGCTGGGCGGCGCGGGGTCGGTCATGTTTACAGTGGCCTCGATGGCACTGGTCATCAGGCTGGCGCCGCCGGAGAGCCGCGGCCGGGTATCGGGTGCGTACGCGTCGGCGTTCCTGATCGGCAACGTCTGCGGGCCTATTGTCGGCGGCCTGCTGGCCGGCTTCGGCCTGCGTGTCCCGTTCCTGGCCTACGCCGGCGCCCTCGTCCTGGCGGCCCTGGTGGTGCAGACGCAGCTCAGCCATGTTCCAGGCTCAGCCCGCGGCGAGGCAGCGGGCGCGCCGGCCATGAAACTCGGCGAGGCCGTCCGCGACAGCGCCTACCGGGCAGCCATGCTTTCCAGCTTCGCCAACGGCTGGGCGACGTTCGGCGTGCGCATGGCCACGGTGCCGCTGTTTGCCGTCACAGCCCTGGGCTCGGGCCCCGGGGCGGCCGGCTGGGCGCTGGCAGTCTTCGCTGCCGGGAACGCCCTCGCCCTGACCGTCTCGGGCAGGCTGGCGGACAGCCTGGGCAGGAAGCCGATGATGGTGGCCGGTCTCGTGGTTACCGCCTCAGCCACCGGGGGAATCGGCCTTACCCACGACCTCGGGTGGTTCCTGGTCGCATCGATGCTGGCTGGGGTGGGCGCCGGAATGCTCAACCCGGCGCAGCAGGCGGCGGTTGCTGATGTGATCGGGCGGGAACGCTCGGGCGGACCGGTGCTCGCGGCCTTCCAGATGACGTCCGACATCGGTGCGATCCTCGGGCCGGTGCTCGTCGGGCTCCTGGCGGACCGGCTTGGCTACGGCTGGGCCTTCGCCGCGACAGGTGCCGTGCTGCTGGCGGCCGCCTTGGGCTGGCTGGCCGCGCGGGAGACGGTGCAGCGCCAGTCCGACCCGACTGGGTAGCAGCAGGGGGCGCTCCCAAGGCTGGGAACGCCCCCTGCTGCTACCTACTTGGGGTGCGGGCTAATTCAGGAGGGCGTCGACGAAACCCTCGGTCTCGAACGGTGCGAGGTCGTCCGCGCCCTCGCCGAGGCCGATGAGCTTCACGGGTACGCCGAGGCTCTTCTGGATGGCGACGACGATGCCGCCCTTGGCGGTTCCGTCCAGTTTGGTCAGCACGATGCCGGTGATGTTGACAACCTCCGCGAAGACCCGGGCCTGGTTGAGGCCGTTCTGGCCGGTCGTGGCGTCCAGCACCAGCAGGACCTCGTCCACCTCCGCCAGCTTTTCCACGACGCGCTTGACCTTGCCGAGCTCGTCCATCAGCCCGACTTTGTTCTGCAGGCGGCCGGCGGTGTCGATCATGACGACGTCGACTTCCTGGTCGATGCCGGCCTTGACGGCCTCGTACGCCACGGACGCCGGGTCCGCGCCGTCGATGTCTGACTTCACGGTGGGAACCCCCACGCGCTGTCCCCAGGTGGCCAGCTGCTCGGCGGCGGCGGCACGGAAAGTGTCCGCGGCGCCCAGCAGGACGTCCTTGTCCTCGGCGACGAGGACGCGGGCCAGCTTGCCCACCGTGGTGGTCTTGCCCACTCCGTTGACGCCGACCACCATCATGACGGCGGGCCGGTCCGCGTGCCGGTCAATCCGCAGGCTCCGGTCCATGGATGGGTCCACGATCTTGATGAGCTCTTCCCGGAGCAGCGCCTTGACGTGCTCGGGGTCGCGTGTGCCCAGGACCTTCACGCGTTCGCGGAGCGCGTCCACCAGCTGCATGGTCGGTTCAGTGCCAAGGTCGGCCAGGAGCAGAGTCTCCTCCACCTCATCCCAGACGTTCTCGTCGATCTTGTCGCTGGAGAGCAGCGCCAGCAGGCCCTTGCCCAGGACATTGTTGGACTTGACCAGGCGCTCCCGGAGCCGGGTGAGCCGGCCGGCCACGGGCAGCGGGGTCTCCACCTGGATGGTCTCCAGGCCGGCCGCGTCATCCGGAACCTCGGCTTCCAGCCCCTCAACGTCGACGGCGTCCGGAGCCTGGCGATCAGCAGCCGCAGTGGGCGCGGCCGGGCGGTCCTCGAGGAGGGTTCCTCCGCCTCGGAGCGGCTCAACGGGGTCGTTGGCGTCGCGGGTACCGGGGTACTGGTTGCCGGATTTCCGGGCCTTCATCAGCACCGGGACCAGGCCGCCGATAACTACGAGGGCAGCAAGAATGGGCAGAAGAATGGGGATGATGTCATTCACACCCCTAGCTTCTCACAAGCTGCAGGGGCTTCTCAGACGTCCGCTCCCAGCCGCTGGCTGATGACTGTGGACACCCCGTCGCCCCGCATGGTGACGCCGTAGAGCGCATCAGCCACCTCCATGGTCCGCTTCTGGTGGGTGATCACGATCAGCTGGCTGGATTCCCGGAGCTCTTCGAAGATCGTAATGAGGCGGCCCAGGTTGGTGTCATCGAGGGCGGCTTCAACCTCGTCCATGACGTAGAACGGCGAGGGCCGGGCCTTGAAGATGGCCACGAGCAGGGCCACCGCCGTGAGCGACCGCTCGCCTCCGGACAGCAGGGACAGCCGCTTGATTTTCTTGCCCGCGGGCCGTGCCTCCACCTCGATGCCGGTGGTGAGCATGTCGGTGGGATCGGTCAGCACCAGCCTGCCCTCGCCGCCGGGGAAGAGCCGGCCGAAGACCCGCACGAATTGGGCCGAGGTGTCCGCGAAGGCCTCGGAGAAGACTTTCTGGACACGGTCGTCGACTTCCTTGATGATGTCGAGCAGGTCCTTGCGGCTGGCCTTGAGGTCCTCCAGCTGGGTGCTGAGGAACTGGTGCCGTTCCTCCAGTGCGGCGAACTCCTCCAGCGCCAGCGGATTGACCTTGCCAAGCGACGACAGGTCACGTTCAGCCTTCCGGAGGCGCTTTTCCTGCTCCTCCCGGACGAACGGCACGCCCTCCACCACCGGCTGGCCCTCGGCATCGACCGGCGCGCGCAGCGCCGCCCACTTGTCCGCGGAAGCGGCAGCGGGCAGGGGCACCGGCTGGTCCGGCCCGTAGTCTGCCACGAGCTGGTCCGCAGTGAGCCCCAGCTCCTCCACCGACCTCGCGTCCAGTGCCTCGATCCGGAGCCGCTGCTGGGCACGGGCCAGCTCGTCACGGTGCACTGAGTCGGTCAGTTCGGACAGTTCGCGGGCCAGGGCGTCGTTCGCCGTGCGGATCCCGGCCAGTTCGCGGTCCCGCTGCTCCCGGACGTGCTCGGCGTGGTCCCGCTCCCGGCCGGCCAGCTCGACGGAGACGTCGCTGAACCGGATCAGCTGTTCTGCCGCGGCTGCGACAGCCGCTGCCCGCTTTGCCTGGATACGCCGACGGCGGGCCCGCTCGGCCGCCTGCTCGCGCGCCCGGCGTTCCGAGGCTGCCGCCCGTTCCAGCGAGGTGGCCCTGTTGCGGATGGCCGTGAGCTGTTCTTCCCGGCTGCGCAGCGACAGGCGTGCTTCCATTTCGGCGGACCGTGCCTGTGAAGCGGCCAGTGCCAACGCGTCCCGCTGCTCCGTGGACGGCTCCTCCTCGGCGGGCGCGTCCTGGGCGGCTGCCAGCCGGGCGGTCACCGCTGTCAGTCCTTCCTGTTCGGCGACGATGTTTGCCTCGGCGCGGGCCAGCGACGCGGCCAGCCGTTCGCTCTCGCCGACCGCGCTGCGCAGGACCGAGTTGAGGTGGCCCAGCCGTTCAGCCACCGCGGCCAGCCGCGCGTCGGATTCATGCAGGCGATCCAGCGCGGCGTCCGCCCGTTCCTGCGCCTCGGCGCGGCGGGCCCCTGCGGCAGCGAGGGCAAAGCGGCACTGTTCCAACCCGGCGGTGACGGCGGCCAGGCGGGATGCGGCGTCGTCGACGGCGGCCTGCACCTCGAGCAGCGAGGGTGCCTTCGCGGATCCGCCGGTGACGGTCAGGGCGGTGAACACGTCCCCCGCCAGGGTCACGGCGGTAAGGTCGGGGTGCCGGGCGACGAGGTCCGCCGCCGCGTCATGGCCGTCGACGACGGCGGTGGCAGCGAGCAGTGTGCGCACGGCCGCCGCTGTGGTTCCGGAGGCCGTCACCAGGTCCGCCGCCGGGCGGGCCCCGGAAGGGAGTGCACCGTATGCAGCAGCGTCTGCGGCAGCGGGCGTTCCCGCGGGAGGGGCAGCGGCCGCGAGCAGCAGCGTGGCCCGGCCGGCGTCGTCGTCCCTGAGGAGGCGCACCAGTTCTGCTGCCGTTCCCGCATCCCGCACCACGATGGCGTCCGAAGCGCTGCCCAGGGCCGCCGCAACCGCGGCCTCATACCCCGGCTCGACGGTCAGGGCCGCCGCAAGCCGACCGACAGTGCCGGACACGCCGGCACCGAGGACGTGCTCGGAACCGTCCTTGCGGTTGAGGCCCAGCTGCAGCGCCTCGTGCCGCGCCTTGAGCGCGTCGCGTTCACGGATGGCGTCGTGCTCGGTTGCTTTAAGGGCATCGATCTCCGCGAGGATGCCGTCGAGGGCGGCGCTGGCGTCCTCGTATTCGGCGTCGAGGGTTTCCTCGCCGTCCTCGACGCCCGCCACCTGCGATTCGAGCGCGGTGAACTCGGACTGGGCATGCCGGCGCCGCTCATCGCCGGCAGCCAGGGATTCGCGCAGCCTGCCGACTTCGGCCTGGGCTGATTCCACCTTTGACCGTGCTGCCCCCACCTGGCCGGCCAGGCGTGCCAGCCCCTCCCGGCGGTCGGCGGCGGCCCGCAGCGCGGCGGTGAGGCGCTTCTCCTCGGCCGCGGCGGCGTTCTCGGCTGCTGATTTGGCGGCGGTGGCGGCCTCCAGCGCGGCCCGCCCTTCGAGGATGTCCTGCTCCAGTTCTGCCTGCTCGGCGCGGACCCGGGCGGCCTGCCGCTCCAGCTGTTCCGGGTCCCGGCCCGGCTCCGGCGCGGGGTCCGCGGAGCCCAGCAGTCGGCAGCGTTCCTGGGCCAGGGAGGCGAGCGAACGCAGGCGTTCCCGTCCGGCGGACAGCTGGTACCACGTGTCCCGGGCGGCGTTCAGCTGCGGCGTCGCCTCCGCCGCGAGCTGTTCCAGGGCCGCCTGCCGCCGGCGGCCTTCTTCGAGTTGGTTTTCGACGACGGCGCGCCGCGCCTTGAGCGCGGACTCGTCGGCAATGTCCTGTGCCAGGGTGTTCTGGAGCTGGACCAGGTCATCGGCCAGCAGCCTGGCCCGGGCATCGCGGACCTCGAACTGGACGGTCTGCGCGCGCCGTGCCACCTCGGCCTGTTTGCCGAGCGGCGTGAGCTGCCGGCGGATTTCCCCCGTCAGGTCGCTGAGCCGCTGGAGGTTGACCTGCATCGCCTCCAGCTTGCGGACGGTCTTCTCCTTGCGCCGCCGGTGCTTGAGGATGCCGGCGGCTTCTTCGATGAAACCCCTGCGGTCCTCGGGAGTGGCGTGCAGCACCCGGTCCAGCTGCCCCTGCCCCACGATGACGTGCATTTCGCGGCCGAGTCCGGAGTCGGAGAGGAGCTCCTGGATGTCCAGGAGCCGGCACGCCGAGCCGTTGATGGCGTACTCGGAGCCGCCGGTGCGGAACAGCGTGCGGGAGATGGTGACTTCGCTGTATTCGATCGGCAGCGCACCGTCGGTGTTGTCGATGGTGAGCGAGACGTGCGCGCGGCCCAGCGGCGGCCGGCCGGACGTGCCGGCAAAGATGACGTCCTCCATTTTGCCGCCGCGGAGGGTCTTGGCGCCCTGCTCCCCCATGACCCAGGCCAGGGCGTCCACCACGTTGGATTTGCCCGAGCCGTTGGGCCCGACGACTGCCGTGACACCGGGCTCAAAGTCGAACGTCGTGGCCGACGCAAACGACTTGAAGCCCCGGACGGTCAGACTTTTGAGGTGCAAGGTGTTTCAGATCTCCATAGGTGGCGGCAGCGGCTGCTTGTCATTCACCAAATCTAGTGGCAAGCGGGCCGGGATCCCCGGATTTACGGCCCTCCGGGGCCTTTCGAAACTGGGTGGGAATTGTCACCAGCGGCCGTTGCGTGGCCGCGGCTGGCACACGGGGCAGGTGTAGGAGGAACGGTTCATGAACTGCTCGCGCTTCAGGATGCTGCGGATCCCAGCGGCCGCGCAGCGCCGGCACTCCTCGCCTTCCCGGCCGTAGGCGTTGAGAGACCGCTCAAAGTAGCCGGACGCGCCATTGACGTTGACGTACAGGGAGTCGAAGCTCGTACCGCCGGCGGCCAGGGCATCGGTCATCACGTCGCGGGCAGCGGCGAGAACGCGTTCGGCGTCGGCCCGCCGGAGGGTGTCGGTGGGCCGGGCATAGTGCAGCTTTGCCCGCCACAGGGCCTCATCGGCGTAGATGTTACCGATCCCGGATACGAGTCCCTGGTCCAGCAGTGCGCGTTTGAGCCCGGTCTTCCGCTTCCGGAGGCGGCGGTAGAACGTGTCAAAGGAAAAGTCCGGATCCAGGGGGTCGCGCGCGATGTGCGAGGCCTCCTCGGCGATGACCGGCACCGGGTCCTCCGCGAGCCCGCCCGGTCCGCCGTCGTCCGTGGGGACGAGCGTGGTGACGAACAGGCCGCCGAAGATCCGCTGGTCCACGAACCGCAACTGCTCCGGCATGGCTTCCGCGGGGCTCAGCCGCAGGCGGATCTTCAGGTGCTTCTCGTCCGGAACGGAGCTATCCTGCATCAGCAACTGCCCGCTCATGCCAAGGTGGGCCATCAGGGCGACGCCGGGCAGCCCCGGGTCGCCGTTGTCGGCACTTGGGCGGGACGTGCCGTCCCCTTGCAGCGGCATCCACAGGAACTTGCCCCGGCGGACGACGTCGAGAACCTTTGCCCCCTCAAGGTTCCCGGCGAAATCCTCGGGTCCCAGAGCGTGCCGGCGCACGGACCGCGGGTCAACCACGTCGACGCCGGTGATGGTCCGGCTGCGCACCCAGTTGACCAGGCCGCGGCGGACCACCTCGACTTCGGGAAGTTCAGGCACGGGCGCTTAGCTGCCCGCGGCGGATTCCGACGGGGCCGCCTTCGCGTCCCCCGGTGCAGACTCCGCGCCGGCCGGTGCAGACCCCTCGGCCGGGGCCTTGGCTTCCGCTCCGGAGAGCTTCCGCCAGGCATCCGCGGCAGCTTCCTGCTCGGCTTCCTTCTTGGAATGGCCGGAGCCCTTTCCGTAGGCAGTCCCGCCGATCTGGAGGACGGCGACGAACGTGCGCGCGTGGTCCGGGCCGGAACCCTCCACGGCGTAGTAGATGCTGCCCAGCTGGCGCCCCGCAGCCAGCTCCTGGATGCTGGTTTTCCAGTCCGTGCCGGCACCCAGCGCGGCGGCGTCCTTCAGGAGCGGTCCGATGAGGCGCATCACCAGCTGGCGGGCGGTCTCGATGTCGTTGGACACGTAGGTAGCGCCAATGAGGGCTTCCATGGTGTCGGCGAGGATCGAGGCCTTGTTCTTGCCTTCGGTGAGCTTCTCCCCCTGCCCGAGGTAGATGTAGTCCCCGATGCCCAGGCTGCGGCCAATGCCGGCAAGGGCGCGGGTACTCACCACGGCCGACCTGCGCTTGGCCAGATCACCCTCGGGGAGCGTCGGGTTGTCGCGGTACAGCGCATCGGTGACGGAGAAGCCAAGAATCGAGTCGCCCAGGAACTCAAGGCGCTCGTTGGTGGGTATGCCGCCGTTTTCGTAGGCGTACGAACGGTGTGTCAGAGCAAGACGAAGCGTCCCGGCGTCAATGAAGACACCGAGACGCTTCAGAAGCTCTTCAGTTGAAGACATCCTGATCAGCTTGGGGGCCGATTAGACGTCCGCGACCTTGCGGCCCTTGTACTCAAGGAACAGCGCGGTGCCAGCCGAGTCAGTGACGACCTTTGCCTGGTGCGGCAGGCTGTAGGTGACCTGGCCGTTCTCGATGGTCTTCACCAGGTGGGGGGCAGTTGCCTTCCACTGGGAGCGGCGGGCGCGGGTATTCGAGCG
This sequence comes from Arthrobacter sp. NPDC058097, assembly GCF_042884885.1. Classification (NCBI taxonomy): domain Bacteria; kingdom Bacillati; phylum Actinomycetota; class Actinomycetes; order Micrococcales; family Micrococcaceae; genus Arthrobacter; species Arthrobacter sp. NPDC058097. Next base: position 527,289 of record NZ_JBHVSZ010000002.1, on the reverse strand, counting down.
AGACATTTTCCGCTTGGGAACAGCCACGGCTAACTCATTTCTCTCTAGAAAAACACTTACAAATCAATTTTGCCGGTCAGGCTTAGCCAGATCAGCTAGGGCAGCCCAGCGAGGATCTACGACCTCGTGGTGGTGCCCCGGCTCGTCTTCCAGGCGCGCTCCGCATTCGGAACACAGGCCCTGGCAGTCTTCCCGGCACACCGGCTGGAACGGCAGCATGGTAACAACTGCGTCCCGCAACACCGGCTCAAGATCGATCAGATCGTGCTCGACTCGACGTTGCTCTTCTTCGTCTTCCCCGTCCGAGAACACAGCGTCCTCGTAGAAGAAAAGTTCTTGCACATTGACCTCAAGGTCATACGCAAGGGGATCCAGGCATCGGCCGCACTCACCTTTTACTTCGGCGAGGGCGGTTCCTGATACCAGAATTCCTTCGTGTACGGCCTCAAGCCTCAGGTCCAGCTCGATATCCGAGCCTTCCTGAACGCCAATGAGCGCCACGCCGAGATCCCCCGGCGCGGGTACATGTTCCGTCAGTGTACGCATGCTCCCCGGACTGCGTCCGAGGTCCTTGACATCGAACATCAAGGGCGAACTTGCATCTCGCTTAATGAGAACTCCTGTTGAACATATGACCGACGTACCATCTTAGCCTGAACTCCCTGACGGACTCAAACCGGATGCCACGCCGGGGCACGCGGCCGGCGTGCACCGGAAACGTACCGGACAAGCCTACCCCCTGGAGGGCCGGCCTGCTCACGGCGCGCCGGAAAGGAGCCTCTTCAGCACCGATCTGGGGACGTACTCGGAGACGCTGCCGCCGAGGGTGGCCACTTCCTTGATCAGGGTGGATGAGAGGTGCAGATAGTGCGCCTCGGCCGGCAGGAACACCGTCTCCACTCCGCTCAGCTGGCGGTTCATGGTTGCCATGGGAAGTTCGTAGTCAAAGTCCGACGACGACCGCAGCCCCTTCACGATGGCGGAGACGCCGCGCTGCCGGCAGTACTCCGCAAGGAGGCCTTCCCCGACGGGTTCCACGACTATCCCCCGCAGCGAGGCCAGCGTCTCCCTGGCCATCTCGATCCGTTCCTCGAGCGGAAACCGGTACTTCTTGGCATAGTTGGTGGACACGGCGACGATCACTTCATCAAACAGGCTCGCGGCTCTGGCGATCACCTCGAGGTGTCCATTGTGGATGGGGTCGAAGGAGCCTGGGCATACGGCGCGTCTCATGTTCCGAACCTACCGTATCCGCGGCCCGGGATACCATGATTCCCGTGCCGCCGGCACGGGCCGCGGCCCAACAGAGCGGCTCAACAGACAGGCAGGAAACCAATGACACAAACACTTCCGGCACCCTGGCAGCGGGCGGCCACCGGGGCGAACCTGCTGGCGAGTGACGGCGCTTTGGGCGTGACCATCTTCGAGGAGATGACCACGCTGGCCATGCAGACCGGCGCCATCAACCTGGGGCAGGGCTTCCCCGACGAGGACGGCCCCGCGGAGATCAAGGCGGCCGCCCAGGCCGCGATCGCCGAAGGCTCCAACCAGTACGCGCCCGGCAAGGGGATCCCGCAGCTCCGGAAGGCCGTGTCCGCACACCAGAGCCGTTTCTACGGGCTGGAACCGGACCCGGACACCGAAGTCATCGTCACCACGGGCGCAACCGAGGCAATCGCCGCGTCCCTGCTGGCCTTCGTCGGGCCCGGCGATGAGGTCCTGACGTTCGAGCCGTTCTACGACTCCTACGGCGCCATCATCGGCCTCTCCGGCGCCACGCACGTCACCGCCCCTCTGCCCGCCCCGGATTTCCTGCCCGATACCGCTGCCCTGGAAGCGGCGTTCACGGACCGCACCAGGGTGGTGCTGCTGAACAACCCGCATAACCCCACCGGTGCGGTCTTCCCGCGCGAGGTGCTGCAGCGCGTCGTCGACCTCGCCCGGAAGCATGACGCGCTGATCATCACCGACGAGGTGTACGAACACCTCACGTTCGGCGTCCGTCACATCCCGGTGGCCACGCTGCCCGGGGCCGCCGACAGGACGGTCACCATCTCCTCGGCGGGCAAGACGTTCTCCTTCACCGGCTGGAAGGTCGGCTGGCTGAGCGGCCCGGAGCACCTGGTCGCTGCGGTCCGGACGGTGAAGCAGTTCCTCACCTACAGTTCCGGCACCCCGTTCCAGAGCGCCATCGCCACCGGACTGGCCCTGCCCGACGAGTTCTACCGGGGCATCTCCGCCACCCTGCGGAAAAAGCGCGACATCCTGAGCGAGGGGCTGCGTGCGGCGGGCCTGGATGTGTTCACCCCGGACGGCACCTACTTCGTCAACGTGGACACCTCGCCGCTGGGCATCCGGGACTCGGTGGACCTGGCCCGGCGCCTGCCCGGGCTGGTGGGTGTGGCAGCGATCCCGGTTCCCGTGTTCTGCCACCCTGAGGGCGCTGAGCGGACCCGCAGCCTGCTGAGGTTCGCTTTCTGCAAGCGCGATGAAGTCCTCGAGGAAGCCGCCGAACGGCTGGCGACGCTCCAGGACAGGCTCTGACCAGGCCCGACGGCGGTCCCAAGGCGTCCCGCTTCCTGCGCGCCACCGGCCAGCACGCCGTCATCGAACCGGATACCTATACCGACGGCGGGTTCGTGCTCAGCATCGGCGGGGCCGAGCAGTCGCACGTGGACCTGGCCGATCCCGAGGACATCTTCTACGAATACCTGCGCCGCATCGGGCACATCGTGGACCTCGCCGCTCCGTGGGGTGAGCCCATCCGTGCGCTTCACCTGGGCGCCGGCGCCCTGACCCTGGCGCGGTACATCCAGGCGACCCGCCCCGGTTCCGTGCAGTACGCCGTGGAGCTGGAGCGGGAGCTGCTGGACTTCGTGCTGGAGCGGCTGCCGCTGCCGGAGGGCACCGACCTCCACACGATCATCGGCGACGCCCGCGATGCCCTGGCGGCGCTGCCCGCTGACCTGCGTTTCGACGTCGTCATCCTTGACATCTTCTCCGGCCCCGAAGCGCCGGAGCACATCGCCTGCACCGCGTTCTACCAGGAGGCCGCCGCCCTGCTCACGGAACGGGGTGTGCTGATCGTGAATGTCGGCGACGAGCCCGGCCTGACCCTCGTCCGCAGCCAGGTGGCGGCGCTGCGAAGGGCCATGACGGACGTGGCCGCCTGCGCTGAATCGGGGATGTTCACGGGAAAGTATCCGGGGAACATCATCCTTGCCGGCACCAGGAAGCCATGGCCGCCCGAGTGGTCAGCAGCCCTCACCGCACGCGGGCCACACCCGGCCAAGGTCCTGGCCGGGGTGGAACTGGACCGGTTGTCGGACTAGCTTCCTAGTCCTCAGCCTCCAGTGCCAGATCCACGTCCTGGCCGCTGGACGGTTCGGCGTACCACAGCCGGGTCTCACCGTACTTCTTCTCGGCGAAGCGCTCCAGGCCTTCCGGCCACCCGGGTTCGGCGGCGCGCGAGGACCGTTCCACCACCACCACTGCCCCGTCGTTGAGGTGCGGTGCAAGCTTTTCCAAGACTGACGCCAGCGCCGGCTCCTCAAGGGGGTAAGGCGGGTCCAGGAAGGCGACGTCCCACGTGGCGTCCTCGGCAGCGCGGTCCAGGAAGGACTCCACCTTGGAGCGGTGCACCGTGACGGCCTTGCGGCCCAGGACTCCGTTGATGAGGTCGGCGTTCCGCTGGCACACGGCGCTGGCCTTCGCGTCGAACTCCACGAGGTCGACAGTTTCCGCTCCCCTGCTGGCGCTCTCCACCCCCAGCGCCCCCGATCCGGCGTAGAGGTCCAGGACCCGCGCGCCGCCGAGCACGTCGAACGCGTCCAGCCGGGAAAACAATGCCTCCTTGACGCGGTCCGTGGTGGGCCGGGTCAGCGACCCGGACACGTTGGCCAGCGGGGTTCCGCCCGCGGCACCGGCAACAATCCTGCTCATGCTGCGTACCCCGGCTGGGTGGGCCCGGGTGGGAGGGGGTTCGTGCTAGCCGCGTTCAAGGAACGCCTCCTTCTCGGGATTCAGGTACTCGTCAATGGCCTCGGCAAGTGCCGGATAGCCGGTCAGCGCGGGGTCCGCGGCCACGATCTTCTGGGCGTCCTGCCGGGCGCGGGCAATGATGTCCTCGTGCTCCAGCACCCGGAGCAGCTTCAGCGTGGACCTGCCACCTGACTGGGAGGCGCCGAGGATGTCGCCCTCGCGGCGCAGCTTCAGGTCCTCCTGGGACAGCTCGAATCCGTCGGTGGTGGACGCCACGGCGTCCAGTCTGCGCCGGCTCGGGTGCCCCGGTTCGAGCGTGGTCACGAGCAGGCACGTGCCCGGCAGCCCGCCCCGCCCCACGCGCCCGCGGAGCTGGTGAAGCTGGGAGATGCCGAAGCGGTCCGCGTCCAGGATGACCATCAGGGTGGCGTTGTGCACGTCCACCCCCACCTCGATGACGGTGGTGGAGACAAGCAGCTTGGTCTGGTTGGCGGTGAAGGAAGCCATGGTCTCGGACTTCAGCACCTGGTCCTGGCGTCCGTGGAGCGGCGCCAGCGCCACTCCGGCCAGGGCCGGTTCCTCTTTGAGGTGCTCGACGACGGCGGTCACGGACGCCAGTTCGCGTGCGGCTCCGTCCCCCTCCAGTTCCCCGGGCTCAGGTTCCGCTTCACCGGGAGTGAAGTCGCCGTCGTCGTCCGCCCCGATCTTGGGGCACACGACGTATACCTGGTGCCCTGACTCGATCTCCTCCCGGGAGCGGGACCAGATGCGGGCTGCCCAGGCGGGGTTCTCCGCGAGGCCCACGACGTGCGTGGTGATGGGCGCCCGGCCGGCCGGCAGTTCGTCCAGCACGGACGTTTCGAGGTCGCCGAACACGGTCATCGCCACGGTCCTGGGGATCGGGGTGGCGGTCATGACCAGCAGGTGCGGCGGCTTGCTGGCCTTGGCGCGCAGGGCGTCGCGCTGTTCCACGCCGAACCGGTGCTGCTCATCCACCACGATGAGGCCCAGATCAAAGAAGGTGACGTTCTCGCTTAGCAGCGCGTGCGTGCCGATGACAATCCCGGCAGTGCCGGAAGCAGCGTCGAGGAGCGACTGTTTGCGCGCAGCGGTGGGCATCGAGCCGGTAAGCAGGCTGACCTGCACCGAATGGTCACCCAGTCCGCCCAGGAGTCCGTCGCGGGCCAGCGGACCGAGGGTGCGCCGGATGGAGTCGAAGTGCTGCGCCGCCAGCACTTCCGTTGGCGCCAGCAGCGCAGCCTGTCCCCCGGCGTCGACCACCTGGAGCATGGCCCGCAGCGCCACGATGGTTTTGCCGGAGCCGACCTCGCCCTGCAGCAGCCTGTTCATGGGCCAGTCCTGGGACAGCTCAGCCGAGAGGGTCTTGCCGACGGCGGACTGGCCGGCGGTCAGAGTGAACGGAAGCTGCCGGTCGAAGGCTGCGAGCAGCCCCTCCGGCACGGGCCGCCGGGCGGTGGCCTCCTCGGAAGCAAGCTGGGCACGGCGGCGGGCCAGGGCTGACTGGAGGACCAGCGCCTCCTGGTAGCGGAACCGCTCCCTGGCCTTGCGCCAGTCCTGCGGGGTCTCCGGGGCGTGGATCAGCCGGTAGGCCTCCGGCACCGGAAGGAATTTTTCGCGGGCGGATATGGCCGCCGGCAACGGGTCCGGCAAGGCGTCCAGGTCCGCGGTTTCCAGCAGGGTTTTCACGACTTTCTGGATGGACCAGCTGGTGATGCCTGCGGTGGCCGGGTAGATCGGGATGGGCATCGCCGCCAGCTTTTCGGGGTCCATGTCCGGGACATCCGGATCCTTGTCCAGCAGCTGGTAGTTCGGGTTGGTCAGCCCCAGTGAACCTTGGTAGCGGGTCACCTTCCCGGAGAACATGGCGCGCCGGCCGGCATGCAGTTCGGCCCTGGCGAGGCGGCCGTTGAAGAAGCTGATTTTCAGTGTGCCCGTGCCGGCGTCGTCGGTGACGACGACGTCGGTGATGGAGCCCTTCCGGGCGCGCATCTGCCGGGTGCTGTTGGAGACGACGCGGGCGATGAGCGTCACTTCCTCATCGAAAGGAAGTTCGCTGATGCGCGTCAGCTCACCGCGGTTGAGATAGCGGCGCGGGAAGTGGTTGAGCAGGCCGCCGACGGTGGTGATGCCCAGGTGCTTCTCGATCGCGGCCGCGGAGCGCTTGCCGACCCGGCGCTCCAGGCCGAGTTCCAGTTCGACGTTCATCGTCCCTCTGCGCTCACTTCTCCCGCCGGGTCCCGGGGCAGGGCGAGCTCGCTGACGGACACGTCCGCCGGATCGCCCAGCGACCTGATCATGTCAAGGGCGGGGACCGGATCCGGGACGTGCACGTGGACCCGCCACCGGTACCGTCCCCCGGCGTCGGCGGACGGGCCGACCTGGCTCATGATCACGGAGTCCCCGAGTTCATCCAGCCGCTGCCGGAGCGTGGCGGCGTCCAGCGGGGACAGGCTGATGGTGCACATGACCTCCACGCCGTCGTCGGCCGGCATGCGGGTGTGGATGTGTGGGTCCTGGAGGTCGTACCCATGCAGGCCGTCGAGAAGTTCGTTGCGGAGTTCCTCGCCGAGCACCGCCGAACGGAGGCAGTCCAGGATCAGCAGCATCCCCACGCCGCCGGCGTCCACCACGTGCGCGGCCTGCAGGGCATCGAGCTGCCCCTCCGTGCGGACCACGGCCTCGAGGGCAGCTTCCACGGCCGCGTCCAGGACCAGGCCCAGTGCGTGGTTGCTGTCGTTGCCGTTCTGGCCGGCGTCGACGGCGGCCGCTGCCCGGCCCGCCGCTTCCATGACGGACAGCATGGTGCCGGGAACGGGGTCGCTCAGCGCGGACCAGGCCCTGATCTGCGCCCGGTTGAGGGCGGCGGCCAGGAGCGAGGAGGTGAGCCTGGCGTGACCTGCCAGTGGCTCGGCCGCGGCGCAGAGGAACACGGAGAACAGCGTGCCGGAGTTGCCTTTGGCCTGCTCCATCGCCGCCTGGCCGGCCCGCGCCAGGACGGCACCCACGTCGTTGAGCTGTGCCTGCTGGCCGGTGTTTTCCTGGCCGGCAGCTGAGGGAGCGCCGGCATCCTGCAGCGCACGGGCTGCGGCACGGACAGTCAGATACAGGTTGGTTCCGGTGTCTCCGTCCGCCACCGGGAAGATATTGATGGCATTCAGGCGGTCGCTGTGGTTGCCCAGTGCGGTTTCGGCCTTGCCCAGCCACCGCTTCATGGCTTGCGCGTTCGCGGCAACCTTAGTCTGCAAAGTGATCCCATCCCACGGAGTCTGCGGGCCGTCCCGCGATCGTCACGCCCGGCGCCTTGTCTGCGCCGCAGGCCTGTACTGAGCCTATCCCAGTAAACCCGGGCGGCACCTGCATGCCCGCCGGGAATGTGGCGAGGAGCCCGTGGTCTTCGCCGCCGCCCAGCACCCAGGCGTGCGGGTCGGCGCCCAGGAGCGCGGCCGCGGGGCGAAGGGGCCCGGCGAGCACGCCCAGCTGGCCGGGATCCAGGTCCAGGACGACGTGGCTGGCCACCGCCAGCCTGGTTCCGTCCCGGACCAGGCCGTCGGAAATGTCCATCATGGCCGTGGCGCCGGACAGCCGCGCCAGCGGCCCGGCCTCCAGGGGAGGCTCCGGCCGGCACTGAAGCTCAAGCAATGACAGCAGCTCCGGCGTCAGCGAGCTCACATGATGGGCGGACTCCAGCAGTGCCAGGCCGGCGGCTGCCCAGCCTGCCCGGCCGGCGATGGCCACAGTGTCGCCTTCCCGGGCGCCGGACCGGAGGACCGGCTGGCCGCCGTCGAGCGTGCCGAGGACTGCCACGGTGACGGACAGCTCGCGGCCGCGGCCAAGGTCGCCGCCTGCGACGGAGCACGCACCGGCGCCGAGCTTACTGATGGCTGCGGTGAGGCCATCCGCCAGGTCCTCGACCCATCCGACCGGCGTGTCCGGGGGCATGGTCAGGCTGACCACCATGGAGGTTGCCGATGCGCCCATGGCGTTGATGTCGCTGAGGTTCTGCGCTGCGGCCTTCCAGCCGACGTCGTAGCCGGTGGTCCGGTAGCCGTTGTTCCACTCAAGCCGGAAGTCCTGGTCCTGGACCTGGGTGTCGATGCTGATGACCGTCCTGCCGTCCGGGACCGCGACGATGGCGGCGTCATCGCCGGGTCCGAGAACCACGGCGGCACTGTGCAGGGCACTGAGTTCCAGGCGCGGGAAGATGCGTGCCAGAAGCTCCGCTTCGGACAGTTGGGCGACAGTCAATGGTGTTTGGGGCACGCCACTACGCTACCGCCACGGACTGACATTTTCGGCGGTCCGTCCGGCTCGCCGCGGAACGATAGGCTTGAGGGATGCATTTCCCGCATGCCCAGAAACCTGCCCAGAAACCCGTCCGCAGGCTTGGGGTGGCAGTGGCGGCGGCGCTGACCGGACTGACGCTGGGCGGCTGTTCACCCGCCGTCGATGTCGCCCCCGCCGCCGATGCGGCCAATCCGGCCTGCGCACCCATGATGGTGGCGCTTCCGGATGCCATCGGCGACGCCCGGCTGCGGAAGACGAACAGCCAGGCCACCGCGGCCTGGGGCGACCCGTCGCAGGTTATCCTGCGGTGCGGCGTCAACGTTCCCGGGCCCACCACTGACCGCTGCGTCAGCGTCAACGACGTCGACTGGGTCATCAAGGAGGGCAACCCCGTGTGGACGCTGACCACCTACGGCCGGGAACCAGCCACGGAAATCCTCATGGATCCGAACAGGATCAGCTCGGCCACCGTCCTGGCTGACCTCTCCGGCGCAGCCGCGAAGATCAAGGCCAGCCGCAAATGCGTGGGCCAGCAGGACGTCCAGAACCTGCCCACCAGCAAGTAGACAGACCCTGGGCCCACGCCGGCAGGGTTCCCTGGCCGAAGCGGAGCGAGGTTAGGGTGCCGGTGGGGATTTCAGCGCAGGCCGGTCTTGCGGGTCAGTGCCAGGTGGATGAGCTCGTCGATCAGGTCCGGATAGGACAGGCCGGTGGCCGCCCACATCTGCGGGTACATGCTTTTCGGCGTGAACCCGGGCATGGTGTTGATCTCGTTGATGATGAGGTCGCCGTCGGGCGTGTAGAAGAAGTCGACCCGGCTGAGGCCCTCCGCTCCCACTGAATCGAAGGCCGCGGCGGCAAGCTCGCGGACGCGGGCGATCGCTTCCCCGGGCATGTCCGCGGGGCAGCTCAGGGCGGCCGCGTCATCCACGTACTTGGCCTGGAAGTCATAGAACTCGTGTTCGCCCGCAGCCACGGAGATTTCGCCCGGCAGGGACGTGCGGGGAGCCTCGCCACCGCGGCCCTCAAGCACGGCGCATTCGATTTCCCGGCCCACGATGCCGGCCTCGATCACCAGCTTCGGATCATGTTCGCGGGCCGCCTCGATCGCGGCGTCCAGGGCGTCAAGCGAGTCCACCTTGGAGATGCCCATCGAGGATCCGGCACGGGCGGGCTTGACGAACACCGGGAAGCCCAGCAGGTCGACCTGCTTGCGGACCGACTCGGGATCGTTGCGCCACTGCCGGTCGGTCACCGCGATGTACGGGCCAACCTTCAGCCCGGCGGCCTCGAAGACCACCTTCATGAAGTGCTTGTCCATGCCCACGGCCGAGGCCAGGACGCCGGCACCGACGTAGCGGGTGTCGGAGAGTTCCAGGAGCCCCTGGATGGTGCCGTCCTCGCCGAACGGCCCGTGCAGCAGCGGGAACACCACGTCCACGGTGCCAAGTTCCTGCGGCACCTCGTTGGGAGCCGTCACGATGAGCTGGTGTTCCCCGCCGATCTCGGTGAGGCTGACCGTCTGGGCCGACGGCGGGACCTCGGGAAGCGAGGTGGCGGAGAGGGACCACTGGGCCGTGTCCCCGGACGCGAGCACCCACTGGCCGGATTTAGCGATGCCGATGGGAACGACGTCGTACTTGTTCCGGTCGATCGCCCCCAGCACTCCGGCGGCGGTTACGCAGCTGACGGCGTGCTCACTGGAACGGCCGCCAAAAAGGATGGCTACGCGCGGCTTGGGCCCGGCCGTCCCATCCAGGGTGGTCGTGTTTTGGTTGGTCTCGTCCGCTGCGGTCAAGTTTTCTTCCGACACTGTCAGTAATCGCCTTCGGCTTTAAGTTCCCGGGACAGCAGCAGCGGCCCGAGTTGGTCAACGGACAATTTTCCGGCGAGGACCGCGACGACGGCCGCCGTGATGGGCATTTCGACGCCGAGCTTGCCGGCCAGTTCGTGGACTGCCTGGCCGGACTTGATGCCCTCGGCTGTCTGGGTCATTTTCTGGGCAACCTCGTCCAGCGTGAGCCCCTGACCCAGCAGGCGGCCCGCGGTGTGGTTCCGGGAGAGCGGTGACGAGCAGGTGGCCACCAGGTCCCCGAGGCCGGCCAGGCCGGCCATGGTGTGTGCCTTGCCGCCGAGGGCCAAAGCCAGGCGGGAGGTTTCGGCCAGGCCGCGGGTTATCACGGATGCCTTGGTGTTGTCCCCCATCTGCTTTCCCTCGCAGATGCCCACGGCCAGCGCGATGACGTTCTTGACGATGCCGCCGATCTCAACACCGACGATGTCCGAGGTGGTGTAGGGACGGAAGTACGGGGCCGTGCAGCTTCTGGCGATCCAGCCGGCGACGGCGGAATCAGGGCAGGCAACGACCGAGGCCGTAGGCTCTTCGCGGGCGATTTCCATGGCCAGGTTGGGCCCGGACACCACGGCGATGCGTTCGGCGGGGATGTCCAGTTCCTCCGCGATCACCTCGCTCATTCGTGCGTCCGAGCCCAGTTCCAGGCCCTTCATCAGGGACACCACCAGGGCATCGGACCCGATCAGGGGCTTCCATTTGCGCAGCTGGAGGCGCAGCGACTGCGCGGGAACGGCCAGGACCACCAGGTCGGCTCCGGCCAGCACCTCCGCCACGTCGGTGGATGCGCTAATGCTCGGCGGAAGGTCAATGTCTGAGAGGTACTGCGGGTTGCGGTGGTTGCCGTTGATCTCAGCCACGACTTCCGCCCGGCGGCCCCAAATCCGGATCCTGCGGTCAACGCCGGAGGCCGAGGCGGCGTCGGCGAGGGTTTTCGCGAAGGTGGTCCCCCACGAACCGGCGCCAAGGACTGCCACGGACAGGGCCGAACCGGGCCGGCCGTGCAAAGGCGTCATTTCCCGCCCCGCTCGACATCGCGGCCGTGCTTCGTCTGGTTGTGGGCGGTGGGGTCCCAGCGCCGGGCCGGCGGCTGTTCCCCGCGGAGTTCGGCCAGGAGTCCGGTCACGGCATCCATGATGACGTCGGTGGCCTCCGCCAGGGTGGCCTTGTCCCGCGGGCGCCCCGCGAAGCGGGAGAGGTCAACGGGGTCGCCGATCCGGATCCTGGACGTCTTGCGCGGGAACAGGTGGAAGCGCTTGGCGTAGCGGGGAAAGACCTCGTGCGCGCCCCAGTGTGCCATCGGGACCACCGGGATGCCGGTCTCGAGGGCCAGCCGGGCGGCGCCGGTGTGGCCCTTCATCGGCCAGAGGTGGGGGTCGCGGGTCAGCGTACCTTCGGGGTAGATGATGATCGCCCCGCCCTCTGCCACTATCTCCTGGGCGAGCTGCAGCGAGCGGTTAGCTCCCGCCGTCGAGCGTTCCACCGGAATCTGCTTGGTGGCATGCAATACGGGGCCCACCACGGGCACCTTGAAGAGGCCCGACTTCGCCAGGAAATGCGGGGCGCGCTTGTTGCTGTACAGCATGTGCCCGATCACGAGGGGGTCGATCTCGGTGCAGTGGTTGGGCACGGCGATGAAGCCGCCCTTGGGAAGCTTGTCCGTGCCTTCCCATTTTTTGTTCATGATCAGGTTCAGGGCCGGCCGGACAATGCCGGCGATGATCATGAACGTTATGTGGCTTTTGGCCGATTCTTTCACCGGGCCCCCGCTACTTTGCCGACGAGATGTCGAAGTCGGCGCCGAGCCCGGCCAGCTTCTCCGTGAACCGCTCGTAGCCGCGGTTGATGATGTCGATGCCCGTCACCCGCGAGGTGCCCGTCGCTGCCAGGGCAGCGATCAGGTGGCTAAAGCCGCCGCGGAGGTCCGGCACATCGATGTCGGTTCCCTTGAGCTGGGTGGGGCCGGAGATGACGGCGGAGTGCAGGAAGTTCCGCTGTCCGAAGCGGCACGGCACGCTGCCCAGGCACTCCCGGTGCACCTGGATGCTGGCGCCCATGCGGATGAGGGCATCGGTGAAGCCGAAGCGGTTCTCGTAGACGGTCTCGTGCACGATGGACACGCCTTCGGCCTGGGTCAGGGCCACCACCAGGGGCTGCTGCCAGTCGGTCATGAATCCCGGATGCACGTCCGTTTCGAGGACGAGGGGGCTGAGCTTGCCGCCGCGGTGGTAGAAACGGATGCCGTCCTCGCCGATGTCCATCCCGCCGCCCACCTTGCGGAAGGTGTTCAGGAAGGTCATCATGTCCCGCTGCGAGGCGCCTTCGACGAAGATGTCGCCGCGCGTCACCAGCGCCGCGGACGCCCAGGAAGCGGACTCGTTGCGGTCCGAGAGTGCACGGTGGTTGTAGCCGCCGAGGTCTCGGACGCCCTCGATGCGGATGGTGCGGTCCGTCTGGACGCTGATGATGGCGCCCATCTTCTGGAGCACGGCGATGAGGTCGATGATCTCGGGCTCGGTGGCGGCACCGGAGAGCTCGGTGATGCCCTCGGCACGCGTTGCACTCAGGAGGACCTGCTCCGTGGCACCGACCGACGGGTACGGCAGGGAGATCTTGGCCCCGTGCAGGCCCTTGGGCGCGGAAATGTGGATGCCGCCCGGGCGTTTCTCGACGACGGCGCCGAACTGCCGCAGCACGTCCAGGTGGTAGTCGATGGGGCGGTCGCCGATCTTGCAGCCGCCCAGGTCCGGGATGAAGGCCTCGCCGATCGCGTGGATCAGGGGTCCGCAAAGCAGGATAGGGATCCGGGAGTCGCCGGCGTGCGCGTCGATGGCCGTGCTCGGCGCCGTCTTGGCCGCCTTCGGATCCAGGGTCAGGTCGCCGGTGACGGGGTCCTTCTCGACGGTCACGCCGTGGAGCTGGAGCAGGCTGGTGACCACCTCCACGTCCTTGATCTCCGGAACGTTCCGCAGCACGGAGGGCTCGTTGCCCAGCAGGGCCGCCACCATGGCCTTGGGCACAAGGTTCTTGGCACCGCGGACGCTGACACGGCCTGTTAGCGGGACGCCTCCGCGGATTGTCAGAACACTACTCATTTACCGGTTTCCTCACGACTACTCGCCCCCCAAATCCTTACAAAGGCACCAGCTAAGCATATGAGCTCGCGTTACCGAACCGAAATACGCGCGCCGATGCGCGGGACACGACGCCCGAACTCAGGGCAGCAGAAAGGCCCGCCGCGACTGTGCGCGGCGAGCCTTCCGACAATGCTTTTCGGCTCCCGGTCAGGAGGTCCTGGCCGGCAGCGTCAGGGGCTTGAAGGACGGCCGGGTGGCTTCGTAGGCCGTGATGTCCTCCTCGTGCTGCAGGGTCAGCCCGATGTCGTCGAGGCCCTCGAGCAGGCGCCAGCGTGTGTAGTCGTCGATCTCGAACGGCGCAACCACGTTGCCGCAGGTCACGGTCTTGGAGGCGAGGTCGACGGTCACCTCGGTCCCGGGTGCGTTCTCGAGCGTCTTCCAGATGAGCTCGATGTCATCCTGGGCAACCTGGGCCGCAAGGAGACCCTGCTTGCCCGAGTTGCCGCGGAAGATGTCGGCGAACCGGGAGGAGAGCACGGCGCGGAAGCCGTAGTCCTTGAGCGCCCAGACGGCGTGTTCACGGGAGGATCCGGTGCCGAAATCGGGGCCGGCCACGAGCACGGACCCGGCGTTGAACGGCTCCTGGTTCAGGATGAAGGACGGGTCCTTCCGCCACGCCGAGAACAGCGCGTCTTCAAAGCCGGTGCGGGTGATGCGCTTGAGGTATACGGCCGGGATGATCTGGTCCGTGTCGACGTTGCTCTGGCGCAGCGGGACGCCAATGCCGGTGTGGGTGGTGAACTTTTCCATGGCGTCTTCCTAGGCGGCGTCGGTGGTGAGGGCTGCGGATTCCGGGGCCGGATCGAGGTCCGACGGCGAGCTCAGCGTTCCGCGGACGGCCGTCGCGGCTGCGACCACCGGGGAAACGAGGTGCGTGCGGCCGCCCTTGCCCTGCCGGCCTTCGAAGTTGCGGTTGGAGGTGGAGGCGCACCGCTCCCCCGGCTCCAGCTGGTCCGGGTTCATGCCCAGGCACATGGAGCAGCCGGCAAAGCGCCATTCGGCGCCGAAGTCCTTGAAGACCCTGTCCAGGCCCTCGGCCTCGGCCTCGAGCCGCACGCGGGCCGAGCCGGGAACCACGAGCATCCGGACCTTCGGGTCCTTCTCGCGGCCGCGGATGATGTCTGCAGCGGCGCGCAGGTCCTCGATGCGGGAGTTGGTGCAGGAGCCCAGGAACACAGTATCCACGCGGATGTCCTTCATGGGCGTTCCGGCTTCCAGTCCCATGTACTGCAGGGCGCGTTCCGCAGCGGCCTTGGCGTTCTCGTCGCCGAAGTCTTCCGGGGACGGCACCTTGGCCGAGAGCGAGACGCCCTGGCCCGGGTTGGTGCCCCAGGTGACGAACGGCTCGAGGGTGTTCGCGTCCAGGTCAACCTGGGCGTCGAAAACTGCGTCGTCGTCCGTGCGCAGCGTGTTCCAGTATTCGACGGCGGCGTCCCACTCGGCGCCCTGCGGCGCATGCGGGCGTCCGTTCATGTAGGCGTAGGTGGTTTCGTCCGGAGCCACCATGCCGGCGCGGGCGCCTGCCTCGATGGACATGTTGCAGATGGTCATCCGGGCGTCCATGGACAGCGCGCGGATGGCGGAGCCGCGGTACTCCAGGACGTAGCCCTGGCCGCCGCCGGTGCCGATCTTGGCGATGACAGCGAGGATAATGTCCTTGGCGGTCACGCCGGGGCGCAGCGTGCCCTCGACGTTGATGGCCATGGTCTTGAAAGGCTTGAGGGACAGCGTCTGGGTGGCCATGACGTGCTCCACCTCGGACGTGCCGATGCCCATGGCCAGCGCACCGAACGCGCCGTGCGTGGAGGTGTGCGAGTCGCCGCACACAACGGTCATGCCGGGCTGGGTCAGTCCCAGCTGCGGACCCACGACGTGAACGATGCCCTGTTCGGCGTCACCGAGCGGGTGCAGGCGGACGCCGAACTCCTCGCAGTTATTGCGCAGGGTCTGGATCTGGGTCCGGCTGGTAAGGTCGGCAATCGGCTTGTCGATGTCCAGCGTCGGGGTGTTGTGGTCCTCGGTGGCGATGGTGAGGTCAGGGCGGCGCAGCTTGCGGCCGGCCAGGCGCAGACCCTCGAACGCCTGCGGGGAGGTCACCTCATGGACGAGGTGGAGGTCGATGTACAGAAGGTCAGGCTGGGCGTTGGCACCTTCGCCGTCGCCTTTGCGCACCACATGCGCGTCCCAGACTTTCTCGGCCAATGTTTTGGCCATGGCCATCTCCCTTCAATGCTGTTTGTTTGTTGGTTCCACTGAAACAGCAGACCCCGGTAATAAGCCAGTCAAAAGATTTGCATCTCAGATAATGAGACGGCAATATCAATACATGGACAATTCTAGTGGAGTCGGTGTCATTGATAAAGCAGCCCAGATGCTCGACGCACTTGAGGCCGGACCGACGACTCTTGCGCAGCTGGTCGCTGCCACGGGACTGGCACGGCCGACAGTGCACAGGCTGGCGCTGGCGCTGGTCCACCACCGCCTGGTCAGCCGTGATATCCAGGGCCGCTTTGTCCTCGGCAGCCGCCTGGTTGAGCTGGCGTCCGCTGCCGGCGAAGACCGGCTGATCGCCTCCGCCGGGCCGGTCCTCATGCAACTCCGCGATGCCACCGGCGAAAGCGCCCAGATCTTCCGCCGCCAGGGCGACTGGCGCGTCTGCGTCGCCTCGGCCGAGCGGCCCATTGGCCTGCGTGACACCATTCCCGTGGGAACCCAGCTGTCCATGAAGGCCGGCTCCGCCGCCCAGGTGCTGCTCGCCTGGGAGGACCACGACCGCCTGCTGGAGGGCCTGCAGTCCGCGCGCTTCACACCCACCGTTCTGGCGGGAGTACGACGGCGGGGCTGGGGCCAGAGCCTCGGCGAACGGGAGCCGGGGGTCGCCTCCGTCTCCGCACCTGTCCGCGGACCGTCCGGCCGGGTGATCGCCGCGGTTTCCATCTCCGGCCCGATCGAGCGGCTGACCCGGCAACCCGGCCGGCTGCACGCCGAGGTCGTCTGCAACGCGGCCCGTGTCCTGACCGAGGCCCTCCGCAAGAACAACGACTGATTTTCCCACCTTCGTGGCCCCGACGGCGTGCCAGGTTCTGTAGTGCGCCCAACCCAGTAGCAGATCAGGGCCTTCCCAGCGCTGGGAACGCCGCGAGCTGCTACCTGGTTTTCGTTCTCGGGCAGATTCAAAAAAAGTTTCGAGATCCGCCTCCATCGGGGGTCCTGGCGGCCCTTTAATGTCAGTGGCCCTTGGCAGACTGTGCTCATGGAGGTTCTCGGGAATTCAGCAGTGAGAGCGGAGGCGCCGCACGCCGGCGCCCTGCATGCTGCCGCGGTTTCCGACGCCCTTGTTCCGGACGCAGTTTCCCCCTTTGACGCGGTACCCGCCGACTGGTTCACCGGCGGGGTTTTCCCGTTCAATGAACTGGCCGCTGCCGGGTTCGTGTATGACGCGGACCTCGACGCCATGGTCCCGGAGGACCCTATCCCCGGTGGAGACTATCCCGACGGCGTTTTTCCTGAGGACCCGTTTCCCGAGCTCCTTTATAAGGACGAGCTGTTCGCGGCCAACTCGAGCGCCGACGGTACTGCCTCAAGTGCGGGCGCACCTGGGCTGAGTCTTGTTGACAGGGGCGGACCGGCAACGATCCTCATCCGTGCCGACCTCACCGCCGACGGTCCGGGGCTGATCGACCAGATCCGGGCGGGCGAGAACATCAAGGCCATGATCGCCGGGCAGCAGGCCAGGCTTGCCGTCGAGTTCGAAGCGAGACAGCGGCAGGAACAAGCCGAACCCGGAGCCGTGAACAGTCCCGCGCAGGCCGCTCCCGGGCTGGCCAAAAACAGCACTCTGTCGGCCGAAGAGCTTGGCAGGAGACGCCCCAAAGAAAACACCACGGGTGTGGCCGAGCAGATCGCGCTGGCCCGGGGTGAGTCCCCTCACCGCGGCGGGCGGCTGCTGGGCATGGCCAAAGCCCTCGTTGTCGAGATGCCGCACACCCTCGGCGCACTCGACACGGGCCAGCTGAGTGAAGAAAAGGCCATGTACTTCGTGAAGGAAACGGCCGTTCTCACCGTCGAAGACCGGGCCGCTGTTGATGAGGAACTTACCGCGGACACCGGAACTTTCGACGGGGTCGGGACCCGCGGCGTCATCGCCGCCGTCAAAGCCGCCGCCACCCGCAGGGATCCGCGCTCCGTCACCCAGCGGGCCAGCCACGCCGCCTCCGAACGGGGCGTGAGCCTGCGCCCGGCTCCGGATTGCATGAGCTACCTGACCGCGCTATTGCCTGCCCGCGAGGGCGTCGCCGTGTACAAGTCACTCTCGGGGCAGGCCGACGCCCTCCGTTCCGCCGGGGATCCGCGGTCCCGGCACCAGGCCATGGCCGACACCCTCGTCGAATCCATCACCGGTACCCCCGGCGGCATCACCGGGATTGAACTCAACCTCGTCATGACCGACCGCACCCTCCTCCAAGCCGACAGCGAACCCGCACGCCTCACCGGCTACGGCATCGTCCCCGCAGCATGGGCACGCGAACTCCTCAACCCGGAACAGTCACACGAACGAGGAGAGTGGCCGGGGAACCCGGAGGGCTCGGGCCCGCAGGATTCCGGCCAAACAACCGCCTGCGGGCCAGCCCCCGGCAGCGCCGAAGCTACCGGCGCGAACGCATCGGGCTCAAACACCTCCCTGAAAGACACCCTGAAGGAACTAAAGCTCTGGATCCGCCGCCTCTACACCGCCCCGGACACGGGCGATCTGGTCGCCATGGACTCGAAACGCCGGCTCTTCCCGGCACCGCTGCGCCGCTTCATCCAGGTAAGGGACGACACCTGCCGCACGCCCTACTGCGACGCCCCGATCCGCCATCACGACCACATCATCCCCTGGCACGACGACGGTCCGACATCCCTTGCGAACGGTGCCGGACTCTGCGAAGCCTGCAACCACACGAAAGAGCTTCCCGGCTGGAAAGCCCAACCCAGACCCGGGCCGCGGCACACCTACGAAATCACCACGCCAACCGGCCACACCTACCGCTCCACCGCGCCCCCGCTTCCTGGAACTGGACTGCGCGAACCGCACCACTCCGAAGAGTGCGGCCCGGCGCCGTAACGGGCAGTAGTCTGGGCACCATGACCAGCTACGCAGTGTTCCTCCGCGGCATCAACGTGGGCGGCATCAACATCAAGATGGCGGACCTCAAGGAAGCCCTCAAGGCGGGACCGTTCACCGGCGTAAAGACCCTGCTGGCCAGCGGCAATGTGGTGCTGGCCAGCGAGCTGAGTCCTGCCGCCGTTAAGAAGGAGTTCGAGGCAACCCTGCGGAAGGCCTTCGGCTACGACGCCTGGGTGGTGGTCCTGACCTCGGACCGCGTGGCAGAACTCGTTGCCGCGTGCCGCTACCCGGCCGATGACAAAACCACCCATACCTATCTCACCCTGGCCTCGGACACGGCCGCGCTCGACGAACTTTTCGACACGGGGAAAGCCCTGGACGGCGCAGAGCAGGAGCGGCTCGGTCCCGAGGCCATGGCTTGGCTGGCGCCCGCCGGCGGCACCCTTGAGAGCCCGTTCAGCAAACTGTCCGCCAAGCCGAAGTACAAGGCCTCCACCACCACCCGAAACCTCCGCACCATGATCAAGGTCCGGGACGCCGCAGCAGCCTTGGAGACGGCGGCCGGCTGACGCGCCGGCAGTCTAGCCCGCGGCCTTCCGCAGCGCCGCGTTGAACGCCTCCAGCCGGCGCACTTCCGCCTCGACCGGTTCCACCACCAGCCGGCCCGCCACCTCTGCCACAGCAGCATTGAGCCGCTTCCTGGCCCTCGCGCCGCGGCGACGTGCCACGCCGGCTGAAATGAATTTGGCCGTCACGGCGAGCAGGATCCCCAGCCCAGCTCCGCCGGCAATCATGAGGGTCGGGATCGGCCAGCCCTCTACCCTGGGAACCTCCGGAACGGGCAGTTGCAGGTAGCCGAGGCCCGCGAGTACACCCAGCCACCCGAGACCTGCCACGGCCGTCAGCAGCGCCAGCCACTGGATCACGTTGAATGCACTCCACCACCAGGACTTCCGGCCCGCAGCGAGGTCTGCCCCGGCGATGGCCTGGTCAAGGGCATCAGGCAGCCGGTCCCTCCCCGCCCGGGCCGCGGCGCGGATCGATGCCCGCCAGGGACCGGGGGCACCGTCGCTGGCGGCATCGGCAAACTGGCGGACCGCAGCGTCGGTCCGCGCGCGCTCCGGAGCGCCCGCGGGCGGCAGGGACGTCCGGTTCACCTCGGCGCTGGTATTGCGCCGCAGGTTGAGCCGGCGCAACGGATCTGGCCTGAAACGGACAAGCCAGCGCGTCACGGGCCAGCCTGTGCGCCGGGTGGACTCGATCCGGTAGGACGTGGACACAGCGTCAGCCACCAGCGGCACGTTCGCCGCCACGGCCAGTTCGTCAGCGAGCCGCGCCGCGGTCCCGCCCTTCACCCCTGCAGCTTCCCCGCGGCCCGAGGCTTCCTCCAGCTGCGCCGCGGCCTTGGTCACGTCAGCGGACAACCGAAGGGACAGGGCCTCCCGTTGCGACACCACGCGGCGGATGGCAGCACGGACGCCGTCGACTCCCGCTCCCGTTAGCGCGGAGGCCGCCATGACCTGCACCTTGCCCAGCCCGTCGCGTGCCAGGATCCCCCGCAGCGACTCCATCACAGGCTGAACGTCGCCTGCCGGCAGCCTGTCC
Organism: Arthrobacter sp. NPDC058097; assembly: GCF_042884885.1. Taxonomy (NCBI): domain Bacteria; kingdom Bacillati; phylum Actinomycetota; class Actinomycetes; order Micrococcales; family Micrococcaceae; genus Arthrobacter; species Arthrobacter sp. NPDC058097. The sequence continues at coordinate 507,299 of NZ_JBHVSZ010000002.1, read as the reverse complement.
ACCTGGTTGAGCACCACCAGAGTGACGGCCCCGTGGGACGCCAGCGGCGCCAGGAAGCCGTTGTGGACGGCAGCGTCGGCATACTTTTGAGGATCCAGCACCCAGACCAACACGTCCACCATCCCCACGAGCCGCTCTACGATCTCCCGGTTCGCGGTGCGCGTGGAATCAAAGTCGGGCAGGTCAAGCAGAATCAGCCCGGTATCCTCGTCTGCAAACCCGTCCACGGGATCGGCGAGGTGACGGGCGCGCACGTCCAGCCAGTCCAGCAGCGGTTCACTGCCGTCGGCTCCCCAGACACTCGCCAAAGGTTCAGATGTGGTGGGACGGCGCGCCGCCGCCGTCGCGATCTCAGCGCCGTTCACGGCATTGAACAGGGTGGATTTTCCGCTTCCGGTCGCCCCGAAGAAACCCACCACCGTATGGTCGGCAGAGAGCGACCGCCGTGACCGGGCCCGTTCCAGCACCCGGAGCACATCCTCGACGGCGGCGTCGGGCAGCACGCCCTCGGCCAGTTCCCGGGCCTTGCCCAGAGCATCGAGGCGGCCTTGCAGCCGCGTTTCTTCCTTCGCCCTCCCCCAGCGGTTCATGTGGCGTCCGCCAGCCGCGCCAGCGCTTGAGCATGTTCGGCGAGCCCGACGGCGGCCTGACCGGCCTCCGGGTCCAGCCGGTCCAGGAAGCGCTCCTGCTCGGCCGCCAGCAGGTTCCGGCATCTGCTGCTCAAATCGTCGCGGGCGGTCCGGGCGAGCCGCCGTACGGCGTCCTCACCAAAGACAGCTTCCAGCAGTCTCTGGCCTACGACGGCGGTGCCACCGGCGACGCCGATTTCAAGTCCGGTCAGCCCGGCAGTCATGGAGAACACCACGATCATCAGCGCGGCACCGAGGCCGTTGATACCGAAGGAGAGCCACCGCGCCTGGGTCCGCTTGTCCTGCCCCTCGGTCCTGATCAGTTCCATGAGACCCGCCTGCCAGTCGCGTATTTCCGCTGCCGCCAGGTCCGCGAACCCCGGGCTCGTTCCCGAGAGGTCGTCCGTGCCCAGGAGTTGCCGTCCCGCCGGATCCGAGCGCCAGCGCTGGTCTGCGTCCTCCGCCGCTTTGGCAGCTTCATCCAGGATGACGGCCTGGAGGCCTGTTTCAATGGCGGTTTCCACTTTCACAGCGGGCGCGGGCTCGCCGCGGAAGAATGCCCCGAGCCGGTCGCGGAACCGCCCGACGTTCTGCTCCAGGCTCCGGAAGAATTCTCCCGTTCCCACAAAGTCCTGCCAACGGGCCAGGACCTCCCCGCGGAGCAGGGCCCCGTCCTTGGTGGCGTCGATGATCCGGGTGCCTGCATCTTGGTAGGCGGCCCGCACGTCGTCGCCCAGCAGCCTGGCGGCACGGCCCTGCTCGCTGGCGGCGTCGGCGATGCGTCCCACGCGCTGGCCAAGCTCCCGCACCGCGCCATGCAGGGTCCGCCGTACGATGTCGGCCCGGGCAGCGGCATCGGCGGCCAGGCCACGAAGCCAGGCCTGCAGGGGCTCCACGGTCTCCGCCGGCAGCATGCCGGAACCGCCAAGGTGGACTTCCGGGATGACGAAGAGGCGGGCGGTTCCAAGGCCCTCCCGTGCCAGCATGCTGCGCAGATCCTCGCTCACCTCAGCTTCCGCAGCGGGCGGCACACGGTCGAGGACCACCGCCACCATGATGTCCCTCGAAGCCGCGTTGAGCAGCAGCTTCCACGGCACGGCGTCGGCGTAGCGGTTGGCTGTAGTCACGAAAATCCACAGATCCGCTGCTGCCAGCAACTGCCCGGCGAGCCTGCGGTTCTCGTCCGAGATGGAGTCCACGTCCGGAGCATCAAGCAGTGCTATGCCCTCGGGCACCTCGGGCTCGCCCACGAGGACCAATGACGTGACGGGCGAGGTGTCCGTGGGTGTACCCGCCGCCCCGGCCGGCGCGGGTGTGGCGGCCGGAACGGTGCCCGGGACGGTGGCAGGGACCACAGTCCCCCGGATCCGGCTGAGGCCTGGCAACACCCGCTGGTCTTCGAACCAGGCAGCTTCCGAGGGATGGTGCAGGAGGATGGGCTGGCGGGTGGTGGGCCGGATGGCGCCGGCACGGGTAACGGGATGGCCGACCAAGGCGTTGACCAGCGTCGATTTTCCCGCTCCGGTGGAACCCCCGACGACGGCCAGCAGCGGCGCATCCAGGCTGCGGTAGCGCGGCAGGATGTAGTCCTCGAGCTGCGCCAGGGATCTGCGGATCTCCAGCCTGTCTTCCTCGGCGCCGGGGAGGGCCAGCGGAAGCGAAACCGCGTCCAAGTCGCGGTGTACGGCCTCGAGCAGCGCTACAGCCTTAGCTGACTGCCCGACCGATGACTGGCCTCTGGGCAGCGTGTTGCCGGAAGACGGTGCCGGCTCGTTGGATGAAGTCACAGCTTCATCATGACAGTTCGGCCACCCTTCTCGCCGCGGTCTGGGGACGGCGCCAGCGCCGGGCAGGACCCTCTACATAGCGGCAGGACAACCACGCCAGGAGTGCCACGAGGAGCAATGCCGCTCCGGCGAAAATGAGCGGCGGTACTGCGTGAGGCCATCCAGCCCACATCGACGGCAAGAACAGGGTCCACAGCGGGCCATTCCACAAGCGGGGATCCGGCATGCCGTCCAGAGTTCCCGGGATTCCAGCAAGAGCTACCACCGCGACGCACACGAACAGTCCCGGGAAGATGCGGAGAAAGCGCGCCCGGGCGTAGCTCCACGCTGTCCTGGCCTGCATCCTGCTTTGGGTGATGAGGTATCCGGAGATGCCGAAAAAGCCTATGACGGCCCACGTGCCCAGCTTCACACCACCGGGCTGCGGTTCAGGTCCGTATCCGCCTAGCCACCATGCGTGGGAAACGATGACCATGGCGGCGAGTACCAGTCTTATGGCGTTGAGCGAATTCTTGCCCTCCGCGAACCTGTTCCCCAGCATGGATTTCCCCCAATGACTTGACTGGGTTCAGAGTATTGCAGGGCCCGCACCATGGCCATAGGGTTTAGCGGCCATGGCACCGCCAGGACGCAAAGGCATAAAAAAATCCCCCGGAGCAATGCTCCGGGGGATTTATTGTGACCCCAGCGGGATTCGAACCCGCGTTACCGCCGTGAGAGGGCGGCGTACTAGGCCGCTATACGATGGGGCCGTGTACTTTCCGATCAGCATCCCTGCCGATCAAGCCAAGTTAGTGTTTCACACATTTGGCTTTGTTCCAAATCGATCAATTTCGATTCGCAACACCTGAGAATCTGCGGAAAATCCGTAGAATTTCAGAGCTGGGATACCAGGACTCGAACCTAGAATGACGGTACCAGAAACCGTAGTGTTGCCAATTACACCATATCCCATTGGCACTTTCGGGCCGGTCGAAAGTCTCTATCTTTCGCTCCGTGCCCCTCAGCACGAGTAATTACTCTACCCGACAGTTTTGCCCTGCACAAATCGGCGGGCCGTTACCTGTGCCACACTTCCAAGAGCGGCGGCGGGCACAGGAAACGGCCCCCGATCAGCTGGCTGGAGCCGGCGGCAGCGCCAGCAGTTCCAGCAGCGAGGTGATCTCCTGCCCCTGGAAACCGGGAGCCTGCTCCCCGCCACGGTTCAGCCAGATGCCCAACAGTCCCGCCGCCGTCGAACCTTCAGCGTCCAGGAGACGGTTATCGCCGATGTACAGCGTGGTGGACGGCGTGCTGCCGATCAGCCGGACACCTTCGAGGTAAATGGCGGGGTCGGGCTTGGGGACACCGACCGTGTCCGTGCCCACGAGGAACCGGATCCGTTCCAGCCCGGCGCTGTCCAGCTTCGCCCGCTGGTAGTCGTGCACGTTGTTGCTCACGGCCCCATAGGGGATGCCGGTCTGGTCCAGCGCGTCAAGGAGCGGCAGGACGTCTTCAAAGGCCTTCACGTAGCTGGGCTGCAGCCGCGCGTAGGTGCTGAGCCAGTTGTGCGCCTCCTCGCCCTCGCCCATTTCGACGCCGAAGTGGCCCAGGGCTGCCCGGCCCCGGAGCAGGCGCTGCTCATTGAAGGTCAGTTCGCCCGCAAGGTAGCGGTCGTAGTAGTGCGTCGTCTCGTGCGTAAAGATCCGCCCAACCTTCTCCCATCCGGTCTGGTCCAGGCCGGGCAGGAGGTGTTCGCTGGCGTCCCGCAACGCCGTGGTCATGGCGTAGGCAAGGTCCACGAGGGTGTCGTCAATGTCGAACAGGACACCGCTGACGGCCCCGAGGCTCGGGGCCAGGACGGCGGTTTCCACTGCGGGCTGTGACATCAGCCGCGGAAAGCGCGCAGGCGCGCCAGGGACGAATCCTTGCCCAGGATGACCATGGATTCAAACAGCGGCGGCGAAATCCTGCGGCCGGAGATCGCCGTCCGCACGGGACCGAACGCCAGCCGCGGCTTGATGCCCAGGCCCTCCACCAGCGCCTGCTTCAGCGCGGACTGGATGTTTTCCGCGCTCCAGTCGTCGACCGGCTCGAGGGCGGCCAGCGCCGCATCAAGAACCTCAGTGACGTTCTCCGGTAGCCCCTTGCGGGCGTCGTCCGCCACGTCGATCTCGTCGTCGGCCTTGAACAGGAACGCCAGCATCTCGGGTGCTTCGCCGAGGAGGGTGATGCGCTCCTGGACCAGCGGTGCGGACTCCGTCAGGATTTCCTCCTGGCGGTCGGTGAGGATCTCCCCCACCAGGCCCTCGCGCCGGAGGTACGGGACCAGCCGTTCGCGGAAGACCGCGGGGTCCAGCAGACGGACGTGGGTTCCGTTGATCGCTTCGGCCTTCTTGAGGTCGAAGCGGGCCGGGTTGGCCAGGACATCGTGGATGTCGAAGTTCTTCACGAGCTGTTCCACCGTGAAGATGTCCTCGTCGGCGCTCAGGGACCAGCCGAGCAGGGAAAGGTAGTTGAGCAGGCCCTCGGGAATGAAGCCGCGCTCCCGGTGCAGGAAGAGGCTCGATTCCGGGTCGCGCTTGGAGAGCTTCTTGTTGCCCTGCCCCATGACGTAGGGCAGGTGCCCGAACTCCGGCATGTACTCGGCGACGCCCACGGCATAGAGCGCACGGTACAGGGCGATCTGCCGCGGCGTGGAGCTCAGCAGGTCCTCGCCGCGGAGAACGTGGGTGACCCCCATGAGGGCGTCGTCCACCGGGTTGACCAGGGTGTAGAGGGGGGCTCCGTTTGCACGCACCACGGCGAAGTCCGGGACAGAGCCGGCCTTGAACGTGATCTCGCCGCGGACCAGGTCGGTGAAGGTGATGTCCTCGTCCGGCATCCGCAGCCGCAGCACGGCTTCCCGGCCCTCGGCCTTGAATGCCGCGACCTGTTCGTCGCTGAGGTCACGGTCAAAGCCGTCATAGCCCAACTTCGGGTCGCGTCCGGCGGCGCGGTGGCGCGCTTCGATCTCGTCCGGCGTCGAGTAGGACTCGTAGATATGGCCGCCGGCCCTGAGCTTGGCGATGACGTCCTGGTAGAGGTCACTCCGCTGCGACTGGCGGTAGGGCTCGTGGGGCCCGCCCACCTCGACGCCCTCATCCCAGTCGATGCCGAGCCACTTCAGGGCATCCAGCAACTGGTGGTAGCTTTCCTCGCTGTCGCGTGCCGAGTCCGTGTCCTCGATGCGGAAGATCATCTTGCCGCCGGTGTGGCGGGCATAGGCCCAGTTGAACAGCGCCGTGCGGATCAGCCCGACATGCGGGGTGCCCGTGGGTGACGGGCAGAAGCGGACGCGGACGGGCGTTTCGGCGGTGACGGCAGGAATGGCAGCAGGAGCGGCGGAGGGGGTAGTCATAGTGATAACAACTTTACCAACCGGGCACCCCTGCGCCGTCCCCGGCCAAGTACGGCTAACGGCGGACGACGGGGTTCGACAGCCGGCCGATGCCTTCGATCTCAACCTCGTAGCGGTCGCCGGCCTGGACGAGCCCCACACCGGCCGGCGTGCCGGTCATGATCACGTCGCCGGGCAGCAGCGTGAACGCGCTGGAGACGATGGAAACCAGTTCGCGGACGCCGCGGATCATCTGGGCGGTGCTGCCGTCCTGGCGCAGTTCGCCGTTGAGCCGGCCCTTGATGGACAGGTCCTCGGGGTCGAGTTCGGTCTCGATCCATGGTCCGAGCGGCGCGGAGGTGTCGAAGCCCTTGGCCCGCGCCCACTGCAGGTCGGTCTTTTGGACGTCGCGGGCGGTGAGGTCGTTGCCGCAGGTGTATCCGAAGATCACGTCGTCGGCACGTTCCTCCGGCACGTCCTTGCAGATACGGCCGATGACGACGCACAGCTCCGCCTCGAAGGAGACTTCCTCGGAGAACTCCGGCAGCACCACGGGATCGTTCGGACCCACCACGGAGGTGTTCGGCTTCAGGAACAGCAGCGGCTGCTGGGGCACCTCATTGCCGAGTTCGTGGGCGTGCTCCACAAAGTTGCGCCCCACGCCGATCACCTTGCTGCGCGGAATGATGGGCGCCAGCAGGCGGACATCCTCCAGCTTGTGCCGCACGGAGGTGCGTTCCACACCGTTGAAGAAGGGATCGCCGTTGATGACAGTGATTTCCTCACTGCCGGGCTGGCCTTCAACAACGCCGTAAAGGGGATCAGAATCGACTACAAACCGGGCAATACGCATGGCTCCAAGCCTACAGTCTCAGTCCTGCTCCCTCAGGAGGCGCAGGTATTCCAGCTGTGCCGCCACGGAATTCTCCGCGGCGCGCCGGACGGAAGGGTCGACGTCGGCATAGACAACGCTGGTGACCTCGCCTACGCCGGCGTCCGGGCCGAGACCGGCCAGGGCCGTTCGGATCTGCGCCAGCCGGTCCAGCCGGTGGTCCCGGTAGGCGCGGACCACGGCGTCGAGCGCCGGCAGAACGGGGCCGTGGGCGGGCAGCACAGTGGCCGGCCCAAGCCGTTCCAGCCGGTCGAGGGAAGCGAGGTAGCCGGCCAGCGTGCCGTCCGGGTGGTCCAGCACCGTGGTCCCCCGGCCCAGGATGGTATCGCCGGTCAGCACCGAGCCGGCGGGGCCGTCGAGGGGCAGGTGGAAGCAGACGGAGTCTGAGGTGTGCCCGGGGGTGGAGACCACCCGGATCTCGGTGCCGCCGGCGGCGATGGTCTCCCCCGGCTGCAGCACGGTTCCCCCATGGCAATGCTCGGGAGCGGCGGCCCGGACCGGGGCGCCGGTGATTTCGGCGAGGCGGGCCGAGCCTGCGGTGTGGTCCGCGTGCCGGTGGGTGACCAGAACAAGCTCCACGGGTCCGGCCGCCGCGAGGGCCTGAAGGTGCGTCTCGTCGAGCGGGCCCGGATCAACCACCACCACGGCCCCGTGGCCAGGTTCCCCCACGATGTAGGAGTTGGTCCCGTCCAGGCTCATCGGCCCCGGATTCGGCGCGAGGCGGAAACGCGTCAGCGGACTGCTGTCGGTAAGGGCGCTGGTGATGTGCTGGTTCACGGGTTTCATTCTGTCATCCGGAACCAGCCGGCATACAGGAAAAGAACGACGGCGGGCGGCCGGTGAGCCGAAACGGCCCAGCCGGCCACCCGCCGTCGTTCGCTTTTCAGTATGGAAGAGGCTCAGGCGAGCCGGGTCAGCCAGCCGTGGGTGTCCTCGACCGTTCCGGTCTGGATGCCGAGCAGCTGGGCGCGGATGGCCATGGTGGTCTCGCCGGCCTTGGCATCCTCGGAGCCGATGAACTCCGTGGCGTCCCTCAGGACCCCGATGGGGGTGATGACGGCGGCGGTACCGCAGGCGAACACCTCGGCGATCTCGCCGGAGGCCACGCCGTCGCGCCATTCGTCCAGGGTGATCTTCCGTTCGGTGACCTCGCGGCCCATGTCCTTGGCCACCTGGATGATCGACGAGCGGGTCACACCCTCAAGGATGGTGCCGCTCAGCGCGGGCGTCACCAGCGAGCCGTCCTTCATGACGAAGAAGACGTTCATGCCGCCGAGTTCCTCGACGGCATTGTCGTTGAACTGGTCCAGGAACAGCACCTGCTTGCAGCCGTTCGCCTCGGCTTCCTGCTGCGCGATGAGCGAGGCTGCGTAGTTGCCGCCGCACTTGGCAGCCCCCGTGCCGCCCCGGCCTGCCCGGGCGTATTCGCGGGAGATCCAGATCGAAATCGGCTTGAGCTCCCCGCCGAAGTAGTTGCCGGCCGGCGAGGCGATGACGCGGAAGGACACCTCACGGGCTGCGCGGACACCAAGGAACGCCTCGGTGGCGATCATGAACGGCCGCAGGTACAGGGCCTCGCCGTCACCGGACGGAACCCATTCCTTGTCCGCTGCCACGAGTTCGCGGATGGCCCCGAGGAAGTATTCGGCCGGGATCTCCGGAAGGGCCAGGCGGCGGGCGGACTTGTTCATCCGGGCGGCATTGGCCTCCGGCCGGAAGCTCCAGATGGAGCCGTCCGCGTGACGGTATGCCTTCAGTCCCTCGAAGATTTCCTGCCCGTAGTGCAGCACTGCGGCGGAAGGATCCAGCATGATGGGCCCGTAGGCCTCGATCCGGGCATCATGCCATCCGCCCTGGCCGCTGGCGTCGACCGTGTAGTCAACAATCGCAGTGTGGTCGGTGAAGTGGTCGCCAAAGCCTGGGTTCGCCAGGATGGCTGCACGCTCCTCAGCAGACTTCGGGGTGGCCGAGGGCTGCTGGGTGAATTCGACGCCATGGGCAGTCTGAGTCATGGTTCCTCCACGGTCGGCTGCCTGGCATCTGAACGTGGTTCAGCATCGGACCACGGCAGCGATTGGTAATTCAGGTCAAGCTTACGCCTGCTGGGGGACGCTAAACGGCCGCCGCAATGGCGTCGCCGATGGCGCTTGTGCTGCGCACTTCACCGTTGCGGCTTTCGACGTCGGCCACCACCGCGGACTCGATCCGCCGGGCCGCATTTGCGTAGCCCAGGTGGTCCAGCAGGAGGGCTGCGGACAGGATGGCAGCCGTGGGGTCTGCCTTCTGCTGGCCCGCAATATCGGGTGCGGAACCGTGGACGGGTTCAAACATGGACGGCGCAGTGCGGTCCATATTGATGTTGCCCGAGGCGGCCAGGCCGATGCCGCCGGTGACGGCTGCCGCGAGGTCGGTGATGATGTCGCCGAAGAGGTTGTCGGTGACGATGACGTCGAAGCGCGCGGGGTCGGTGACCATGAAGATGGTGGCGGCATCGATGTGCAGGTAGTCGTGGGTGACCTCGGGGAATTCCTTGGCTACGGCCTCCACGGTGCGCTTCCACAGGTGGCCGGCAAAAACCAGCACGTTGTGTTTGTGGACCAGCGTCAGCTTCTTGCGCGGGCGCTCATTGGCCCGGCGGAAGGCATCGCGGACAACGCGCTCCACGCCGTGGGCTGTGTTCAGGGAAACCTCGGTGGCCACCTCGTGCGGCGTGCCGCCGCGCAGGGTGCCGCCGTTGCCCACGTAGGGGCCCTCGGTGCCTTCACGCACGACGATGAAGTCGATGTTGCCCGGTTCGGCCAGCGGGCTGCCCACCGTGCCGTAGAGACGGGAGGGGCGCAGGTTGACGTAGTGGTCGAGGCTGAAGCGCAGCTTGAGGAGCAGCTCGCGTTCAATCAGGCCGGACGGGATACGCGTATCGCCGGGGGCTGCACCGATGGCGCCGAACAGGATGGCGTCGCGCGTCTTCAGGTCCTCCAGGACAGCATCCGGAAGGGTCTCGCCACTTTCGAGCCAGTGCTGGGCACCGAGCTCGTAGTGGGTCTGGTCCAGGGTGACGCCCTCGGCGGCCACGACCTTTTCGAGAACCTTCAGGGCTTCGGCGATGACCTCCGGGCCAATGCCGTCGCCCGGAATGACAGCAAGATTGATGGTAGATGCGCTCATATTTTCAGGGTAGCCAAGCCATCCACATTCTGGTCAAAGCGTCTCACTATCCGGGCGACGGTACGTACTAGCCGTCCGCGGGTTCCTCGTACTTCGGGAACACCGGCGCCGGAGCGGGCAGGTCGGTGCCCGCCGCGATCGGCGTCGCGATGGCGGGGAACTCCCGGGCCGCGCCTTCCGGCTGGCCGAGGTATCCAAGCAGGGCGGCGGTGGCGGCAGGCATGACCGGCTGGGCCAGGATCGACACGATGCGGAGCACCTCGAGGGTCACGTACAGCACCGTCTGCATGCGTTCGACGTCGGTCTTCCGCAGCACCCACGGTGCCTGCTCTGCGAAGTACGCGTTGGTGTCCCCGAGAACCGTCCAGATTGCCTCGAGGGCGCGGCTGAACTCCTGCTTCTCGAAGGCGGCACGGGCCTGCTCCAGGAGGGCGTTGGCCTGGCCCAGGATTGCCGTGTCGGCGTCGGTGAACGCGCCCGGGGCAGGGACGCGGCCTTCGCAGTTCTTGGCCACCATGGACAGTGAGCGCTGCGCCAGGTTTCCGAAGTTGTTCGCCAGGTCGGAATTCATCCGGCCGACGATCGCTTCGTGGTTGTAGCTTCCGTCCGCGCCGAACGGAACCTCGCGCAGGAAGAAGAACCTCACCTGGTCCAGGCCGTACTGCGCCACGAAGTCCTCCGGGGCAACGACGTTGCCCAGGGACTTGGACATCTTGACGCCGTTGTTGTGCAGGAAGCCGTGGATCATGACCCGCTTGGGCAGCTCGAGGCCCGCGCTCATGAGGAAGGCCGGCCAATAGATGGCGTGGAAGCGCGAGATGTCCTTGCCGATGATGTGGACATCGGCCGGCCAGTACCGCTTGAACGACTCCGATTCGACATCCGGGTAGCCGGCGCCGGTGAGGTAGTTGGTCAGCGCGTCGACCCACACATACATGACGTGCTTTTCGTCGCCCGGGACGGGCACGCCCCAGTCGAAGGTGGTGCGGCTGATCGACAGGTCCTCGAGGCCGCGCTTGACGAAGCTGATGACCTCGTTGAACCGGGACTGCGGCGCACCGAACTCCGGCTGGGCCTCGTACAGGGCCAGCAGCTTCTCCTGGTAGGCGGACAGCCGGAAGAAGTAGCTTTCCTCCGCGGTCCAGGTCACCGGGGTGTCGGTCTCCTTGGTGTACCGGGCGCCGTCGTCCTTGACCACGGTGTCGTCCTCACCGTAGTAGGCCTCATCCCGCACGGAGTACCAGCCCTCGTACTTGGACAGGTAGATGTCCCCGTTGGCTTCCATCTTCTTCCAGATGGCCTGCGAGGCGGTGTAGTGGTCCGCATCTGTGGTGCGGATGAACCGGTCGTAGCTGATGCCGAGGGCGGCGTGCGCGGCCTTGTAGATCTCCGCGTTCCGGTCCACCAGCTCCTTGGGCGAGATGCCTTCCTTCTCCGCGGTCTGCGCAATCTTCAGCCCGTGCTCGTCGGTGCCGGTCAGGAACTTCACGTCGTAGCCGTCGAGCCGCTTGAACCGTGCCATTGCATCCGTGGCGATGTACTCGTAGGCGTGGCCGATGTGCGGCACGCCGTTCGGGTAGGTGATGGCCGTAGTGATGTAGAAGGGGCTCTTGTCTGAGGAAGTCACGGGCGGAACGTTACCTTTATGCGGAGGAATGGATCTAGATCAGTTCGGTCAGCGTATCGCTCAGCCGGACCAGTTCGTGGTCATGTGACGCCACGAGGACTGCGATGCCATCGGACGTGGTGTCCTTCAGGATGCTGATAATGCGGTTGGCGGAGGCCCGGTCCAGGCTGGCCGTCGGCTCATCCACCACCAGGACGCGGGTGCCCAGGATCAGGGCACGGGCGATGGCGACGCGCTGGCGCTCACCGCCGGAGAGCTGCTCGGGACGGTGCCGCATGCGGCGGCCGAGGCCCACGAGGTCCAGCAGGTCCTTGGCCATTTCGCGCCGCTGCTCCACCTCTCCGTCGGGCACTGCCGGGAGGAGCACGTTCTCGAGCGCGCTCATGCCGTCGATCAGGGCGCCGCCCTGGTCAACGTAGCCGATCAGGGCACGGCGGCGGTCTGCGATCTCGTCGTCGGACATGGTTTCGAGGGAGTCCCCCTCCCACAGCACCCGGCCCGACGTCGGCAGGGTCAGGCCCGCCCCGACGGTCAGGATACTGGTCTTGCCCGATCCGCTTCGGCCGGCCACACAGTGCATCTCCCCGGCGCTCAGGGTGAGGTCAAAGCCTTCCACGACGCTGACGGCGTCGGACCCGTTCTTGCCTCCGCCGTAGCGGATGGTGATGTTGTTCAGCTCCAGCGGGGTGGCGTGATCGGCTTCCTTGACAATGGTGTTGGCCCGGGTCTGGACCGGGGTTTCAGCCTCTTTGTTCCCGCGCACGCGGCGAAGGTTCAGGTCGTTACTCATTTGACCACTTTCGTTGCAATCGGAATCCAGCAGAGAACAGCCACGAGCCCGGCCACTGCGGCCCACAGCGCGGCGTAGGGGGCAAGAACAAGGCCGATGCCCAGGGCGCCGAGGATGCCCAGCGGCACGGCAACCGCTCCCACCAGGGCATTCTCGAAGAAGCGGACCTGACCGAGCATGTCGGGGTTCCAGCCCATCGCCTGCAGCGTCCCGAGGTACCGGCGCTTGGCCTTCAGCTCGAAGCGCCCGGTCACCAGCGTGAGCAGGAGCCCCACTGCCACGCCGGACAGGCCAAGGACGATGCTCGGCAGTGCCACGCTGGCGGCAGCCAGGCCACTGAGGGCGCTGGCGCCGGCGGCCCGCGGGATGTCGATCAGCAGGGCGATCAGGCCGCCCACCGCCGACCCGAACACACCAACTGCGACGGCCAGCGAAATGGCGTTGAAGCGGTGCGTGCTCAGCTGCCGGTTCGCGAAGGTCAGCGGCGAGTCGACGGCGATGAGCTTCTCGTCGTGCTGCGGCTCCTGGTCGACCACCTCGCGGTGGCGCAGCTGCTGGGCGGCGAAGAAGGCCGCGCCCAGGTACAGGGCCAGCACGGACGCCGAGACGATGGCGGTGGCGATGTTCCAGCTCAGCAGGCTGAGCACTACGCCGGCAACGGCCAGCAGTCCGGCGCCGACGGCGAACTCCTCCAGGACCCATGAGCGGATCCGGCGCTGGGTCCAGCCCATGGCCCGCAGCGTGCCGGCTTCGCTGCGGCGCAGCCGCACGTAGCTGACAGTCGAGGCGCCGGTCAGCAGGGCGGCACCGCAGAGGGTGAGGAACAGCAGCGTCAGGTTCGTCGCGGTCAGCGAGCCGGCCACGGCGTCGGCCGCGTTCTGCCTGACCCACGACTGCTGGACGGTGCCGAGCGCGGACTCCTTGCCGGCGTCGTCCTTGGAGTAGCCGGGAACGAAGATGTTGGCGTCCTCGCGGGCGGAACCGGCCACGACGGTGGCTTCGAGCCCCATGTCCCGGATCTCGGCGGCGAGCTTGTCCACCTCAGGCTGGACCTGCTTCCAGCTGCCTGCCGCGCTGGCGCGGACGCGGACGGCGTCGATGACGGAGGCGTTCTTCTCGTAGCCGCGGGCAGCAGCCAGGCCGTAGTAGTCGGTGATGGCGCCGGCCGACTGGCTGACGAGTCCGGTGGCGCTCAGCGAGGGCTTGAGCGTGGTGCCCGCAACGTCCTTGCCCTGCGCGTCCTTGGTCAGCGTCATGGGCGTGGGATCGTAGCCGCCGAGCGGAAGCCGGTTGACGTCCCCGGCCGCTTGCTGGACGGCGGCGGGATCGAACGTGCCATAGACCATCGCGAGCGGGGTGGCCAGCTTCTTGCCCGTTTCCAGGTTCTCCCGGTAGGAGCGCTCGTCGACGGGGTTTCGCTGGGTCTGGTCCACGGCCTCGCCGGTGGCGCTCTTCTCCGGCAGGCGGTTCACGGTGACCCACTCGCCGGGGGTGGCGGTCTTGTCCTCGGCGCCGTTGCCTGCCGTGGAGCCATCCGTGTACTTGGGGGCGGAGGCGAAGTTGGTGCTCCAGGTGGCAGGGCTGTACAGGCCGCGGCTGAAGTTCGCCGAATTGCCGAGCAGCTTGGAGTAATCCGTGGACCCGGGCCAGGACAGCGCAAAGGGCGACTTGGACACGAACGGCAGGTAGTCCTTGTCCAGGGAGCGCTCGGCGGTGCCGACTTCCTTGACCACGTTTCCGGAGTCGTCGATCTCTTCGATTTTCACGGAGTACTTCAGGTCGACCGACGTGCCGGAGCGGACGATCAGCGGGATGGCCTGGGAGTCCTCGGTGAGCTGGCCGTTGCGCTTGGCCTGCTGGTACTGGGTCATGATGGGGGCCCAGTACTTGAGTTTCACGCCGAGGAAGTCAGGGCCCTCTTCGAGTTCCTTCATGCCAATGCCCGTGGTGAAGAGGCTCTCCAGGTGCTGCCCGACCGCCTCGGCGCTGCGGGCGTCTGCCGGCGGTGCCTTTTCCAGCGGTGCGAGGAAGTCACCGGCGGTGCCCAGCAGGGCACGCTCGGAGACGGGGTCGACGGCGACCACGGACTCGGTGACCTCCGGAGCCATGGGCAGGGCAACAGTGAGGTTGAACAGGTTGTGCTCGGACCCGCCGGCCGGGGCCGGGAACTTGATCCCGGTTTCGCCGTCGGGACCTGCGATCTGGATGCTGTTGCCTCCCTCGACCTGCTGTTCCACGAGCTTGCCCTTGCCGAGGGTGCCCTCGGCAGTGGACTTGAACAGGGTGTGCTGCGAGGACCCGTCGGCGCTCGTGGCGCTGGCCGTCAGGCGGTACTTCTTGGGCGTGTCGCTGAGCACCGACTGGGCTGCCGGCCACTTGCTGGGGTCGGTGCCGCCGGGCTGCCCGGCGGTGGCGGTGCCGACGAGTCCGGCGTTGAAGCCCAGGTAGTCCATGGCCTCCAGGCGCGGGGTCTCAAGGTTCTGCGTCACGCGTGAGACCAGGCTGATGGGGGCGGCCACGGAGGTGCCGGACAGATCCCGGATCTTCTGCAGCTGGTCGAAGCTGATGCCGCCCTGGCCGGTGGCAATCTCGGGCTGCATGAGCGTACCGTCCGAGCCGGCCTTGGCCTGGACCAGGATGTCGTAGAGCCCGCGCGAGTTCTGGTCCACGGTCCGGTTCAGCGCTGCCTGCGACTGGGTCTGGACGAGGACGGACAGGCACATGGCGAAGATCAGAATTGCAGCGGTCAGCAGCAGCACTTTGCTTCTGATGAACCTCTGGACGGCGTTCATTGGGCTCCCTGAAACCTGGATTGCGTGCGCACGCCACGATGACCGAAGAAATGTGGAGGTGTCCCAATGCGGGCGTGCAAAAAGTATTGGCCGGCCTGTCGGCTGGATCCTTAAATTCGAACCTAGCTATTGTACGCAGACCGGCCAATCATACGTGGCCGGGGTGAACTCCAGGGGACGTGGAGTTCACCCCGCGTTGGGGACCTGGCCGTTGCCGGCCGGTGTTCGTCGGACTAGTCCTCGAGGTCCACTTCGCGCACCATCTCGGCACCGATGCCGGCCTTGATGGCGTCCAGCACCTGCTGTGGTACGGAGCTGTCGATGGTGAGCAGCGCCAGGACCTGGCCGCCCTCCGAGTTCCGTGCCACCTGCATGCCGCCGATGTTGATGTTGTTCATGCCCAGGATGTGGCCGATGGTTCCGATGACGCCGGGGCGGTCGGCGTAGGAGACCACCACGAGGTGCTCGCTGATGGGGATCTCGACGTCATAGCCGTTCACGCCGACGAGCTTCTGCACCTGCTTGGGGCCGGTCAGGGTACCGGCCACGGAAATCTGTGCACCGTCGCTCAGGGCGCCGCGCAGCGTCAGGACGTTGCGGTAGTCCTCGGCTTCGGGGGTGGTGATGAGGCGGACGTTGATGCCGCGCTGCTCGGCGATCACCGGCGCGTTGACGTAGGACACCTGCTCGGTGACAACGTCGGCGAAGACCCCCTTGAGGGCGGCGAGTTCCAGGACCTTGACGTCAAGGGCGGCGATTTCGCCGGCAACCTCGACGTCGATCTGGGTCACCGAGGCGTGCGTCAGCGCGGTGAAGATGCGGCCCAGCTTCTCGATCAGCGGGATGCCCGGGCGGACGTCGGGGGCGATCACGCCGCCGGCGACGTTCACGGCGTCCGGAACCAGTTCCCCGGCGAGGGCGAGGCGGACGGACTTGGCGACGGACACGCCGGCCTTTTCCTGCGCCTCGTCCGTGGACGCGCCCAGGTGCGGGGTGACCACAACGTTGTCCAGCTTGAAGAACGGCAGGTCGGTGCTGGGTTCCTGGACGAAGACGTCCACGGCGGCGCCGGCGATCTGGCGGTCCTGCAGCGCGGTGTAGAGGGCTTCCTCGTCCACGAGGCCGCCGCGGGCCACGTTGATCACGTAGGCCGTGCTCTTCATCTTCTTGAAGGCGTCAGCGCCGAGCATGCCGACCGTTTCCGGCGTCTTGGGCATGTGGATGGTGATGAAGTCGGACTGGGCGAGCAGTTCGTCCAGGGTGACGAGCTTCACGCCGAGCTGGGCGGCGCGGGCCGAAGTGATGTAGGGGTCGAACGCGAGGATCTCGGTGTCGAAGCCCTGCAGGCGGGCGGCCACCAGGGCGCCGATGCGGCCCAGGCCGATGATGCCGATCTTCTTCTCGAAGAGCTCGATGCCGGTGTACTTGGAGCGCTTCCACTCGCCGTCCTTCAGGGCGGCGCTGGCCTGCGGGATGTGGCGGGCCAGGCTCAGGATGTGGCCTACGGTCAGTTCCGCGGCGGACACGATGTTCGACGTCGGGGCGTTGACCACCATGACACCGGCCTGGGTGGCGGCCTTGATGTCCACGTTGTCCAGGCCGACGCCGGCACGGGCGATGACCTTCAGGTTCTTCGCGGCGGCAATGGCCTCGGCGTCCACCTTGGTGGCGGAGCGGACCAGGATGGCGTCAACGTCCTCGATGGCAGAGAGCAGCTGGGAACGATCGGCGCCGTCGGTCTGGCGGATTTCGAAGTCCGGGCCAAGGGCCTCGATGGTGGCGGGCGAAAGTTCTTCGGCAAGCAATACTACGGGTTTTGACACAGCTGATCCTCTGCGTTGAAGTCCTGGGGGTAAATAAAGTCTAGGCGTACGGAAAGGCCGGGCTCACATTGTTAAGTGTGAACCCGGCCTCATTGTCACGCTGGAAGGGGCGCAGCCTTAGCGGGCTGCAGAGCCTTCGACGTAGTCCTGGTCCTGCTGCTGCCAGGAGAACAGGGAACGCAGCTCGCGGCCAACGCCCTCGATCGGGTGCTGCTCAGCCTTGGCGCGCAGCTCCTTGAACTCGACGCCGCCGTTGTCCTGGTCTTCGATGAAGCGCTTGGCGAAGGCACCGGACTGGACGTCCGCGAGGACGGCCTTCATGTTTTCCTTCACCTCGGGGGTGATGACGCGCGGGCCGGAGACGTAGTCGCCGTACTCTGCGGTGTCGGAAACGCTCCAGCGCTGCTTGGCGATGCCGCCTTCCCACATGAGGTCAACGATGAGCTTGAGCTCGTGCAGCACCTCGAAGTAGGCGATCTGCGGCTGGTAGCCGGCTTCGGTCAGGGTTTCGAAGCCGTACTGGACCAGCTGGGACACGCCGCCGCACAGGACAGCCTGCTCGCCGAAGAGGTCCGTTTCGGTCTCTTCGGTGAAGGTGGTCTTGATGACGCCGGCGCGGGTGCCGCCGATGGCCTTGGCGTAGGACTTGGCCAGGTCCCAGGCGGAACCGGAGGCGTCCTGCTCCACGGCGATGATGTCCGGGATGCCGCGGCCGGCTTCGAATTCGCGGCGGACCGTGTGGCCCGGAGCCTTCGGGGCGATCAGGATGACGTCAACGCCCTCCGGTGCCTGGATGTAGCCGAAGCGGATGTTGAAGCCGTGCGCGAAGGCGAGGGCCTTGCCCGGGGTCAGCTTGTCCTTGATGGAGTCGTTGAAGATCGAGCGCTGGTGCTGGTCCGGCGCCAGGATCATGATGACGTCGGCCCATTCGGCGGCGTCGGCAACGTTCTTGACCTGGAAGCCTGCGTCCTCGGCCTTGGCGATGGACTTGGAGCCTTCCTTGAGGGCGATGACAACCTCGACGCCGGAATCGCGCAGGTTCTGCGCGTGGGCGTGGCCCTGGGAGCCGTAGCCAACAATGGCAACCTTGCGTCCCTGGATGATCGACAGGTCTGCGTCGTCGTCGTAAAACATTTCAGTCACTTGCGTAACTCCTCTTGAGTGGATTTTTGTAGATGCGTGTCTCTGGTGCTGCGTTTGCGGGCGAACGCTCCGACTAGGCTCTGCCTTACGCGGAGCGTAGCGCCCGATCACTCATGGAGCGGGATCCCCGTCCAACGGCCAAGGTGCCGGACTGCACAATTTCGCGGATACCGAAGGGCTCCAGCACTGAAAGCAGCGCCGTGAGCTTTTCGGGATGGCCAGTTGCTTCAATGACCACCGAGTCTGTGGAGACGTCGACCACTGAAGCACGGAACAGGTCTGCAGCCTGGGTCACCTGCAGACGAGTTGCGGCATCCGCACGTACCTTGACCAGGATGTGGTCGCGCTGTACGGAAGATTCGGAAGTCAGTTCAACAATCTTGATCACGTTGATCAGCTTGTTCAACTGCTTGGTGACCTGTTCGATCAGGTCACCGTCGGCGTCGACGACGACGGTCATCCGGGAGATGCCCGGGACTTCCGTCGGGCCTACGGCCAGGGAATTGATGTTAAAGGCGCGGCGGGCGAAAAGGCTGGCCACGCGGGTCAGCACACCGGGCTTGTCTTCGACCAGAACGGACAGTGTGTGGCGGCTCATGATCAGTCCTCCTCTTCCCATTCCGGGGTCATGTTGCGGGCAACCTGGATCTGGTCATTGCTGACGCCGGCGGGCACCATCGGCCACACCATGGAGTCGGGGCTGACCACGAAGTCGATGACCACGGGGCGGTCATTGATCTCCAGAGCCTTCTGGATTGTTGCGTCGATGTCCTCGTCCCGCTCGCACCGGAAGGACGCGCAGCCGTAGGCCTCACCGAGCTTGACGAAATCCGGGATCCGGATGGTCTCGTGACCTGTGTTCAGGTCCGTGTTGGAGTAGCGGCCCTCGTAGAAAAGGGTCTGCCACTGGCGCACCATGCCCAGCGAGGAGTTGTTGATGACGGCAACCTTGATGGGGATGTTGTTGATGGCGCAGGTGGCCAGTTCCTGGTTGGTCATCTGGAAGCAGCCGTCGCCGTCGATAGCCCAGACCACACGGTCCGGCTCCCCCACCTTGGCGCCCATGGCGGCGGGAACGGCGTAGCCCATGGTGCCGGCACCGCCGGAGTTCAGCCAGGCATGCGGGCGCTCGTACTTGATGAACTGCGCAGCCCACATCTGGTGCTGGCCCACGCCGGCAACATAGATGCCTTCGGGACCGGTCAGGGCGCCGATGCGCTCGATGACGCGCTGCGGTGCAGTCAGGCCGTCCTCGGGTTCGGTCCAGCCCAGCGGGTAGGTGTCCTTCAGGTTGTTCAGGAAGGCCCACCAGTTGGCCAGGTCCGGGGTTCCGGTGGTGCCAAACTGGGTCCGGACGGCTTCCGTCAGCTCCGGAATGATCTCCTTCACGGAGCCCACAATGGGAACGTCTGCGGTGCGGTTCTTGGAGATTTCCGCGGGGTCGATGTCCGCGTGGATGACCTTGGCGTTGGGCGCGAAGGTCTTCAGGACGCCAGTGACGCGGTCGTCGAAGCGCGCACCCAGGGTCACCAGCAGGTCCGCCTGCTGCAGCGCGGTCACGGCCGAGACCGTGCCGTGCATGCCCGGCATGCCCACATGCTGCGGGTGCGAATCCGGGAAAACGCCGCGGGCCATGAGCGTCGTGACCACGGGGGCGCCGGTCAGCTCGGCCAGCTCGCGCAGCTCGGCCGCGGCATGGGCCTTGACCACGCCGCCGCCCACGTACAGCACAGGCTTGCTGGCGGCCGAGATCAGCTTGGCGGCCTCGCGGACCTGCTTGTTGTGGCCGCGGACCACGGGGCGGTAGCCCGGCAGGTCGATCTTGGGCGGCCAGGAGAAGGTCATCTGCCCCTGCTGGGCGTCCTTGGCGACGTCAACGAGGACCGGGCCCGGACGTCCGGTCGAGGCGAGGTGGAACGCCTCGGCCATAACGTGCGGAATATCGTTGGGGTCCGTCACCAGGAACGAGTGCTTGGTGATGGGCATGGTGATGCCCACGATGTCGGCTTCCTGAAAGGCATCGGTGCCGATCACTCCGCTGGAAACCTGGCCGGTGATGGCCACGAGCGGAACGGAATCCATGTGCGCATCCATGATGGCGGTGACGAGGTTGGTGGCGCCCGGGCCTGAGGTGGCGATGCAGACGCCCACCCGCCCGGTGACCATGGCGTAGCCTTGCGCGGCGTGGCCGGCTCCCTGTTCGTGACGGACCAGAACGTGGTTCATTTTGGAGGCCATCAAGGGGTCGTAGGTGGGCAGGATCGCGCCACCGGGCAAACCGAAAATGTCATCGACGCCGAGTTCTTCGAGCGAACGGACAATTGCTTCTGAGCCGGTCATCACCGTCGGGGGTACGACGTTGTTCGGCCCAAGGACAGGAGAGGCGGCTGCAGCAGTGTCGACCCCGGCGTCAGCCGGCTTGTCGACGCGTTCCGGAGCCTTGGCGGCTCCAGTGGACTTTGAAGCCATCAGCGAGGGGCTGATGGGCGATCCTTTGCTCATCGAACTCTTCCTTAGTGGATCTTGAATTGGTGTGGTGCTAGGAAACCTGAACGTTCCGTCCCGCCCGGAAAATAAAAAAACCCCTCAGCCTGGCGGCTTTTCGAGGGGTTGCGCGTGACAGTTCGTTACCAGTCGGGCTATGGAGCCACGCGCTTGGTAAGTACGACGACTGCATTTGCAGCGGCGCGGCTGGTAACGAGTGCGATCATGCGTTCAGTTTTCCCTCTAAGTGAGATACGTGTCAACGAGAGTTAACGCTATCTCACCATTTGGACATCATTGTCCATTTTCGACCCGCTTCCAAACGGTGGGGTCGAACCGCAACCCGACCGCCGGAGGCGGCAGGGCTTAATAAGGGGGATTCCGAGGGCCCCTTGATGCGCGGCGCGCGCGCCGCGCATCAAGGGAAGGAATCACCCGCAGTAGGCGCCCGTGGAGGCGCTGTGCACCAGCTTGGCGTACTTGGCCAGGACACCCTTGGTGAACTTGGCCGGCAGCGGTGCCCAGCCTTCCTTACGGGCTTCGAGTTCTGCGTCGTCAACGAGCAGGTCGAAGCTGCGTGCAGCGATGTCCACGCGGATCCGGTCGCCGTCCTTGACGAAGGCGATGGGGCCGCCGTCGACCGCTTCGGGGGCGACGTGGCCGATGCACAGGCCGGTGGTGCCGCCGGAGAAGCGGCCATCGGTGAGCAGCAGGACATCCTTGCCGAGGCCGGCACCCTTGATGGCACCGGTGATGGCGAGCATCTCGCGCATGCCCGGACCGCCCTTGGGGCCTTCATAGCGGATCACCACGACGTCGCCCTTCTGGATCTCGCCCTTGTCCAGTGCGTCCAGGGCGCCCTGCTCACGCTCGAACACACGGGCAGTGCCCTCGAAGACCTCGGCGTCGAAGCCGGCGGTCTTCACGACAGCACCTTCCGGAGCCATGGAGCCGTGCAGGATGGTGATGCCGCCGGTCTTGTGGATCGGGTTGTCCAGCGCGCGCAGGATCTTGCCGTCCACGTCCGGGGGGTTGATGGCCTCAAGGTTTTCCGCAACGGTCTTGCCCGTAACGGTGAGGCAGTCGCCGTGCAGCAGGCCGGCGTCGAGCAGCGCCTTCATGATCACCGGCACGCCGCCGATCTTGTCGACGTCGGTCATGACGTAGCGGCCGAACGGCTTCAGGTCGCCCAGGTGCGGGACCTTGTCGCCGATGCGGTTGAAGTCGTCCAGCGTCAGTTCGACCTCAGCCTCACGGGCGATCGCCAACAGGTGCAGGACGGCGTTGGTGGATCCGCCGAAGGCCATGGTGACGGCGATGGCGTTCTCGAAGGCCTTCTTGGTCATGATGTCGCGTGCCGTGATGCCCTGGCGCAGCAGGTTCACGACTGCCTCGCCGGACTTGCGGGCGAACTCATCACGACGGCGGTCTGCCGAGGGCGGGGCGGCGGAGCCGGGAAGGGACATGCCCAGGGCCTCGCCGATGCAGGCCATGGTGTTGGCGGTGTACATGCCGCCGCAGGCGCCTTCGCCGGGACAGATGGCCTTCTCGATGCGGGTGAGGTCTTCCATGCTCATCTTGCCGGCGGCGCATGCACCGACAGCTTCGAAGGCGTCAATCAGGGTGACTTCCTTTTCGGAGCCGTCCTCCAGCTTGACCCAGCCGGGCATGATGGAGCCGGCATACAGGAAGACGCTGGCGAGGTCGAGGCGCGCGGCTGCCATGAGCATGCCCGGGAGGGACTTGTCGCAGCCGGCCAGCAGCACGGAGCCGTCGATGCGCTCCGCCTGCATGACGGTTTCCACGGAGTCAGCGATGACTTCGCGGGAGACCAGGGAGAAGTGCATGCCCTCGTGGCCCATGGAGATGCCGTCGGAAACGGAGATCGTGCCGAACTGCATCGGGAATCCGCCGCCGGCGTGGACGCCTTCCTTGGCGCCCTGGGCCAGCCGGTTCAGGGACAGATTGCAGGGAGTGATTTCGTTCCAGGAGCTCGCGACGCCGATCTGGGGCTTGGCGAAGTCGTCGTCCCCCATGCCGACAGCCCGGAACATTCCACGTGCCGGAGCTGCGTGAATGCCGTCGGTGACAATCCGGCTCCGGGGCTTGATGTCAGGCTTGTTGCCGGTTCCGTTCAGGGTGTCCTCACTCATGGGTCAAAGTCTATGACTCCCGACAGGCTGCCAATGACCGGAAGCGGCACCTTCGGCACATTTTCCGGAAAATTCTGATCAAATAGTGGACTTCCGTCTCACATTCTGGAAGCGAGCCGCTGCCGCCCCGCTCCCCCGCTGGCGTTGACAAGCCTAGACAGCCCTATTGACAGCGACGTACCGTCAAGCAACGGCAACCTCGTGTGACGGATGAAAGGCTTTGCTATGGAGTGGATTATCTGGGTCATTGTCATCGTTTTGATCATCGCCATGGTTTGGTGGCTGCTGAACCGGAACTCGCGGGGAACGGCAGCAGACGCGGCCCGGACCGAGCAGGCGGCTTCCCCGGCCGGAACCAGATCCGCAGCATCCACCCGGACGGAAGAGACGCCGTCGGCCGCTTCTGCCGCCGCAACGGCAGCGGGACCGGCGTCGGGCACCACCCGGACCGCACCGGAAACGGGCCGCCAGGCCGAACCGGACGCTGCGCCGGCAGCCGCGGAAGCCGCACCGCTGGCGGGCCAGCCCGCCCCCGCGGCCACGCGCCCCGACCCCGAGGACGTGGAACCGGACATCGAATCCTGGGAGGCCGCCACCGCCCGCCCGTCCTCAGCGCGGTCCGCCGGAGGCGATGTTGACGACTGGGACGACGACGGCGACAAAGCAGAGTGGGACGCCCAGTGGTCGGATGCCGGCAGCGCCGAAACCGGGACGGCCGAAGCCGCCCGGCCCGAAGCAGGCAGTTCCGCCCAGCAGGCACCGGCGCAGCCCGCCACCCCGACACACCACGCCGAGTACACGGACCCGCACGCCCCCACCCTGCCGGGCGCGGAATCGGCCGCGGCCGAATCCCTGGACGCCGAGGCTGAAACCCAGCAGCGGATCCAATCCTCCGCAGCCGCGGAAGCCGGAGCCAGCCACGAGGCCCAGCCCCATCACCGCGAACCCCAGCCCCACCACCTGGAACAGGGCTTCGGCGCGGAACGGGGTTTCGGCGAACAGCCCATCCCCCACAAGCAGGCCGCCGCCGAGGGAACGGAAACCGCGCCGGAGCATCCCTTCGGCGAGGGTTCGGCTGCGCCGGAAGCAGACGGCAGCGCCCCGGCGGGGTTCGCCGTCAAGGGTGACGTCGGCGCCATGACCTACTACGACGAAGACAGCTCCGGCTACGAGGACGCCAGGGCCGAGGTCTGGTTCCTTTCCCCGGCGCACGCCGAGGCTGCCGGGTTCCGCGCGCCGCGCCGGTCCCGGCGCTAACGCTGCCATGCCCCCGGCAGGGCCCACCCTCTCGCTTTCCGCCCTGACGCTGTCCCTGTCCCTGACGTTGGGGCTCTCCGGCTGCACGGGCAACGGCGGTCCTCCCGCCCCGGGCAGCACCGGACCCACGGTGAGCGGGGCAACCGGGACGTCCGCGCCGGGCACCGGCACGCAGGGGACGGGCCCTTCCGGTACTGGCACCTCGGGTACCAGCGCGGCTCCCTTGCCTCCGCGGGCACCTGAGCTCCGGAGCAGGATCGAGGGACTGACGATTCCGTGGTCGACGGTCTTCCTGCCGGACGGCACGGCCGTGATCTCCGAACGCGATTCCGCCCTGCTCAAATCCGTGAACGACGGCAGGGTCAGCACTATCGGGCCCGTCCCCGGCGTCGTTCCAGGCGGCGAGGGCGGGCTGCTGGGCCTGGCGTTGTCGCCGGACTTCGCCTCTGACCACTATCTCTATGCCTACTTCACCGCGGCCGAGGACAACCGGATCGCGCGCATGCGCCTGGAAGGCACCGGCACGGCCGGCGGCGGTGGCCTCCGGCTGGGTGCTCCTGAGGTGATCTTTTCCGGAATGTCCAAAGCCTCCACGCACAACGGCGGCAGGATCCGCCTCGGCCCGGACGGGTTCCTCTATGTCGGCACGGGCGATTCGCAGCGCCGGGAGCAGCCGCAGGACAGGAACGCCCTGGGCGGAAAGATCCTGCGGCTGACCAGGGACGGCGCCCCTGCGCCGGGCAACCCCTTCCCGAACAGCCCCGTCTACAGCCTTGGCCACAGGAATGTCCAGGGTTTGGCATGGGACAGCCAGGGCCGGCTGTGGGCCAGCGAGTTCGGCCCGGACGTCAACGACGAACTCAACCTGATCCAGCCCGGCGGAAACTACGGGTGGCCGGAAGTCACGGGGGCACCGCACCGGGACGGCTTCATTGACGCCAAGGTTGTCTGGCCGTCGACGGCGGAGTCCTCGCCCAGCGGACTGGAAATCGTTGGCAGCACGGCCTACCTTGGCGCGCTGCGGGGTCAGCGCATCTGGGCCGTCCCGCTCGACGGCGAAAACGCCGGCATTCCTGTGGGCTATTTCACGCGGCAGTTTGGGCGGATCAGGAACGTTGCAGTGGCCCCGAACGGGGATCTTTGGGCTCTCAGCAACAACCAAAACCCTGATTCCGCGCTGATTCTGCGGCTTCCACGCTAATCGGTGCCCCCCGCCCGCCCCGATTTCACACCGGCCGAAAGTTCGTGTAGAGTTTCATGTCGTTGCGGAGCTCAACGAGGGAAATAAACAGCCCACGGA